>DATKMP010000245.1:0-29251 GCA_035541775.1 Bacteroidota bacterium
GCGTGCCATATTTTCCACATATCCATCGTCAGAGTTACGAATAGCAAAATTTTGTGCAAGATCTTTCCGGACAAAAAATGCATTTACTCCAGAGCTATCTGCTCCAATAAAAGCGTACCCTTTTTTTTCCGCTAACAGACATAGCGCTTTTAAGGAAGCACCAAAGTACAAATTCGAAAAGTGTGCACTTGTTCGATAAAAATTAGCTTGATATGGAATAGTGACAGCCGACTTCTTGCCAAAAATACTATTATATTCACAGACGACAATTCGTGGTTGAATAACCGTAATTGCTTCCCAGACCCAATAATCATTACCATCGATATCAATACTCAATAAGCCAATGTCGCCTTTTACATTGTGATCTAATAAAAGCTGGTTAATGTTTTCTTTTGTAATAAATGTATGAACAGCAGTAATATCATATTGCCAATAAAAATCGGATGAACGAATTCGTGAAATATGTTTCTTCCCCGCATCCATAATGAGTCCCCGCCAATTATTGTTAAACAATAAAAATCTTGTGTTGGATTCGCGGTAATCCGTAACTCCAAACTCGACGAATGTTTTGTTAGGAATGACAATATGATGAATCAGATATTGAATTATTCCGTCTTCACGATGTTGAGAAAATATTTTAAATTCTACTTCCGATAAATCACGAATATTTTGTTTTGTTTGAACATCCTTTGAAAGAATTTGCCCTAACAAAACTCTATTTTCTATAGTGGGTTTATCTATTCTGTTAAATAATTTTATTAATAACGTTTCACAGAATTCAAGCAGACGTTGTATCATCGTCATCTATCCATTCTTTTTATTTAATGAGTAACTGGCAATAATTGCCGAAATTGGTTAATTAGAAGATAATATAATTTTATAATTTTAGGTGGAGAAAAATACTTATGAAATGAATATAAATCAGCTTTTGGGTCAAGAATAATTTCTTGAGGGTGTACTATTTCCTTTAGTGAACGAGTGGGGATATTTGCCAATACATTAAATTGCGCTTTCGTGTGTGTTGCATTTTCCCAAAAGCCAATATTACTAATGAGGTTCACATTAGGAATTATTGATAATGCATGGTGTACAAGCAATGTATATTGCCATTGAATATCCCAAGTATCGATTTGATTTTTATATGCAAGATCAAATCGATACTGCCAATATTGATTTAATTGATTATGTGGAAACATAATCTGCATTTTCCCAGAAGCCAATAATTCAGGATATAATTTCATGTTAACATCATACAACGACCATGCTCTTTTCCATGTAGCCCATCCCCAAACATGTGGCAACTGTGAAAAATAGTAACTTCCACTTCCTCGATGAACATTGTTCTGAAAATTTGCACCACCGATATGCATCACGCGTTCATCATTTCGATATCGCTCAAGAAGGTTTTCACAGTACGAAAAAAAAGATACATCCGGCAAACAATCGTCTTCCAAAATTATTCCTTCCTCCACCTGCTCAAAGAACCAAGTAATAGCAGAACTCACGCCAACTTTACAGCCCTGATTCGTTTCAGAGAATCTTGTCTTCACATCGCAGCCCCAATCCACCTGTTTGAGAATGGCACGCGTTTGTTCGCACATCTCTTTCTCACCAATTTTTTGCAATCGCGGTCCATCGGCTGCAACAAACAATTGTTTCGGTTTGATTGCACGAATTTGTTGAAAGACGCGGGCAGTTGTGTCCGGACGATTAAAGATGATGAAAAGAATTGGGGTATGAAAAGATTGTACCATAAAATTTTTTAGATACTGTACTAAAACTTATTTTAATAAAAATGTATGATTTCGAAGCAATGCTGCTTTTGCCAATAATGTTACGAATCTACGATACCGTTCTGGTCCAATGAACCGAAATATCCATGGAGCAATTTTTATTAACAATGGCAGATTTTGAACAGGGAGTTGAAAACGAACGTCGTGTGCGTATTGTTTGATATTTTTGTAAAAGGTTTTTTGGTTTGACTCAAAAGGGTCACCATAACGTTCTGCAACCATTGCATAAAGTCTTCGTTCAAGAAGATCGATTGGATGTCCACCAGAAAAAAAACCGTATGAATATGGAATTTTTACGAAATGTGAATAACCATTTGCTTTGACTCGAGAACGATAATTCGTAAATATATCAACTAAGGCAGGATATTGCTCAAAGCTATAATTCTTCACATGCTTGGAGATAATCGAATCATTATTAATATCTATCGAACTGAAATGATAAAACACCAATGGCTGATTTCCATTGACGGATAAACCAGAAAGTGTTCTCTCATGAAGATTCCATACACTAACATTGTAACCTGGATCTCGCAAAATATAGACATGATCCCAATATGCAATTGCAAGTTCCGCCCATTTTTGATCGACATAAATTCCTGATTGTGGTTCCATAATACAAAGGAACCGGCATCGTTTTTTCCACCAATCAAGAAATTCCATGGTTTCAGATGTTTTTGAAAGACCAAGGAAGCCAAGATTAAAAACTCCTGAACATTCCATACTTTGTTCCCACTGAACAGTATCAAGAAATGAAACAGGGTCTTTATCAGGATGCAAACTGTGTGGTGTTAATATAATAGAAAACGTATCAAGTGCTTGAAGAGCGGTGTCTAAGCGGTTATAAACAAAAATATCCGGATCCAAATAAATTACTTTTTGGTACCCCTTAGAAAATAAAAATGATAAGAAAAATGGTTTGACAGCGGTATTGAATTCAGCAATGCCATACGCAAAAGCCATTTTTTCATGATCAGGAATTTGCAACTCTTGCAACGATACAACCGAGAATCCATTTTCAGAAGGAATACCTATTGTATTTTTTTCGACAATCAGATAAAATAAATCGCAATCGGCATGAACATTTGCAACCGATTGAAGCATGGTTTTCCCCAATGAAAAATAATTGGCGGACGAAATGGTACATATAGCGACTTTATTATTCAAGCTGATCTCCACATCATGTTTTTTACAAACAATCGCGCCACTCGAAAATATTCTCCCTTAAAAGATAACAAACATAATTGGAACAAACATACTGTTCTATAAACCACTGAATACTTTTTATCGGGATTACATCCAAGGAATGCCAGTGCTTCCTTTTCATCTATTTTCAGTTTATTCCATTTTATTACAAGATACGGTCGTAAAACCGTACGCACACTGTTATCTAATTCTTTTATTCCGGTTTTGTCATAGTCATAACGCTTATATGCATTTGAAATTGCTGTTGCCGCTTGCACATATTTTTTCTTTTTAAAAAGTTCATGAAAAATCTGTGAAAAATAAAAATCAAATTTTATCGGAATATCAACTTGAAACCGTTCGCGGGTCCGGGCGAATCCATTCTCAAGAACTGAAAGAATCATGGTCGCTACTTTGGAGGGAGAACTTTCGTTCAGTTCCAAAATATTTTCCGTCGGCAAATGAAAGTATTTTGCGTCGTGTAACATAGAGGCATACATTCTTGTTTTGCGACAAAGAAGTTGTATTTGTGGAAGAGGTTTTGCCCAATCAGAAGTGGCAAGCCATGAAATTCCGCTGGAACAGCCGACAAGAAGATGACAGTACTTCGTTATTTCAGCATTTTCACGAAATGTTAGTTCGCTACCATCAATAATGTTTTTATGCTTTATTTCAATCTTCTTATCTGAAGAAAGAATAAATAACAGTGAGGGATTTTTTATGAGCGCACTGCACGCGATCTGAAGTGCGAATTCGGGAGTTATAAACGATTGCCCGCTTGTCGAAGCAGCTTCTATGAGAATAACCGTATTGGAAGAACGGACGTTGTGTGTTGCAATAAAGTTATTGACTGCTTCGATTTCTGCTTGTGTGAGGCGAACAACCGGTTGTACCGGTACCGTTACAGGATGAGGATATCCACGAAACAATGACGACCTGCTTGTTCCATCATAGTTTTGAAAATTGTTTGGCGGAATTTGTGTTAAAAATATTTCGTCGAATTCTCCTGCTTTATGTTTTTGTTGCGCTTCTTGTTCAAAACGCATCCAAATTTCTTCTGTCTGATTATGAGTTTTCTGGTGTATTTCCCAAACAGCATCCACATACGGATTGTTCTCTATCACATGCCGACAAAGAGAACTTATCGCCCATGTAAGATGACAACCGGGAAAGTCCTGTTTGATTTGCCGTGCAATAGTCGTGGCATATAAACAATCACCATTCCTACCCAATTGACCGAGGAGTATTTTTTTTTGATGGTTGATCTAATTATCCTAACGAACTGTATAAGCAAACTATATTTATTCTCCACTCAACGTGTAGAATGTGCAGAATGTTCAAAACGAACCATCATTTTGGCAAGTTCTTCGATGGATGTTTGGGGCTGCCATCCCAATCTGTAAATCGTTTTGGGATCGGAGATTAAAACAGGATATTCGACCTTGTATCCTTGCTGCAATCTTACAAACTCTTGCCATGGTTTCCCAATGACATTAAAGCATAACTGCAGCCAGTATTCGATGGCGTATCCTTTGCCTGATCCGATGACTGCTTCACAAACTTTGTCTTGCGACAGAAGAGTAAAAATCCCTTCAGCAACATCGGCGGCAAAGGTCCACTCTTTGGTAACAGAAATATCACCAAGCTCGATGATTTCATTGTTACCTCGATCAATGCGCTGCACTGCTAATGCAATTTTTTGACTTACATGCGAAGGTTTGCGAAGAGGGCTTTCATGATGAAATAAATATCCGACGTACGTTTGTATTCCCAATGATCGATAATATCGTGCTGCATATACAGATTGTATGCGTGCAATACTATACGGACTGCTGGCTTCGAAGGGATCGTTTTCAGAAATCGGTTTTCCGTTATTCTTGAATTGGACGCCGCTTCCTGTAATAAAAACTTTTGCCGATGGACAATGTTTCTTTACTGCCTCAAGAATGTTGAGCGTTCCGGTAGAGATTGTTTCATGGTTTTCAAACAAGACGTCATGGCGCGTTGTCGAATTTGCCGCAAGGTGAAAAATATAGGACGGCCGATACTGTTTGACTAATTCTTCAACCTGAGAATATTCAGACACATCACCTTGAACACCGTTTCCATGGCGAGATATGCAAATAGGAATAATTTCTTTTTGCTTGCAGGACATTTGGAGATAATATCCATCTTGTCCGTTTGCACCGAAAATAAGAGCATTCATAGGGTGATCTGATTTTAAAAATATAGGCTCAATACTAGATCGAAACTTCTGAAGAACTATTTCAAGAAGTTATGCGAAACATATACTGTCCACAAGGATTGTATTTCGATATTTCAAATAATTAATTATTTCGATAAATTTTTTGAGTAAATCCACGAAATATGTTGGCTGCTTTTTTCAATACCGAATAATATTTTTTTTTAGGCTTTTTTATTGCCAACTCACTCTGATTATTATTTACTTTCATTAAAGTATTGGGCGTTTTGACAAATTCCTCAATAATTTTTTCGAACTTTTTTGTGAAATTTTGGGGACCCCAATCTTTTTGCATTTTCATTACTTCTGGTTGAGAACAAGTAATAGATTCTTTCAATGATCGCAATGGATATGGCTCGACATATGCTGTAATATGTCGGAATGTTTCATTATCCGAAACAGCAAGTGGCCGTCCACTCGATATTGCTTGGTCGGTCGTCGCTGAAAGCCCCGGCTGATGACGATTATATAAAAAACAATTTAACGTGTTTTGACTGCACCATTCGATCAGTTGAGGCTTCGTCATAAATTCTCGAGTTATATGAACCTCAATACCGGGCTTTGCTGCCTTCAGACATTCTTCAGCAAGATAGTCTCCATAGTTTTTATTATGAAGATGCCAAAATGCATCCTCAGTATATGTACCCTGGGGAATATTGATTCTAATAATAGCTTTTTCAAATTCCTTATTAACTGCATCGACGACAAGTTCAAATCCTTTGCCGGGAGTCGCGAAGCCAAAACTTCCTATCGTGGGAAGAGATGGTTCGACGAATGCAAGAGGCAAGGACGCCGTTTCCAAAGGCCGAGGAAAGGGAAATACTTTTTTCTTTAAATCGATCGTTATCGTGGGGTCCAATACGCAATATACGTCAAAATCATTTTGGGGAGTCAAGACAAATGGATCGTTCGGTGCGACCTCTAGAACAAAGCAAATTTTTAATCCGGGAAGTTCTCGTAATTTTTTTGTCTCCAGCCACCCCATGGTCAGGTAATGATAATTGAAAGCATAGAAGTCGTACTGATTTGAAATCGTTTTATGTACTTCATCGATTTCGCAATAATCAAGAGCGTATTTATCTGAAAGCTTTAAACACTCATACATCATTCGTCCCGATTCATAAATGCTACAGTTAGCTTGAGCGGGATTGATGAATAATCCTTTTTTGAGTGACGGGAGAATAGACATACTGATTATTTTTTCACGACTTCAATTGTTGGTAACGGGAATATTAAGCCAATGCCGCGTTGTAATGTTTCTTTTTCACGTTCAACAAATTCCTGCTTAAAATGCCAAGGCAACACCAGATAGTAATCTGGATTCATTGCTCGTGATTCTGCTTCGCTGATAATGGGAATGTCGGTGCCAAGTGTGCGGGCACCATATTTATCGGGGTTACGTTCGGCGGCGTAATCAACGATGCGATTGTCGATTCCACACCATTGGAGAAGTGTGTTTCCTTTGGTCGATGCACCGTAAATATGAATACGTTTATTTTCTTTTTTTAACCGTTTCAGAAGTCCGATTAATTCTTCTTTGTGAACATTGACTCTATCCTGAAAATTTTTATACGGCTTATCCGTATCAAGCTCTAAGTCGAACTCTTCCTGATGCAACGCCTGAATGTTTTGCATAAACTCATCTTTTTTGTATGCAAAGTTGTCCGTATGCGTTGCAAAACATCGGATGCTTCCGCCGTTAATGGTATTTAACGCCACATTAAAAATTTTCATTCCTGAATGCTTAAGGATGTATTCAATCACAGCCAAGCTGTAATATTCCAGGTGTTCATGGCAAATGGTATCGTACGATGTCATTTTCAGCATCGTCGGCATATACGACATTTCAAAGATCCAAATTCCGTCCGGCGATAAAATTTCTTTGATGCCTTTTGAAAAGGCAATAGGATCTTCTAAATCATAAAACATGGCAATCGAAGTGATAACATCAAATTTTTTCCCTTGCAACCGGCTGATCAATTCACTGGAGGGAAAAATATCCTGCACGACCGAAGTCGGCGGTTTAATTTCTTGTGCAACATCAGAAGGATCGACGCCATACATTTCGAATGTTTTTGGATAATACTCAAACAGCGTTCCATCGTTACACCCGATATCGAGAATGCGAGCATTTTTTCTTTTCACAATCGCACAAGCATCTTCGACAATCCCTTTAAGATGTGTACGCATAGTGTTGTTCGTTCCAGAACGGTACCAATAAGCAGAGTATAAAATTTCCGGTGGAACCGTATGTTCCATTTGCAACAATCCACAAGCATGCTCATCGCGAGTAGGATCACAGCGAAGCAGTGTCGCTGGAATTTTTCGTAACGGAGGAATTTCTTTACCCTCTTTTACAAACGATCCCTGAAGAAATTGTTCTCCTAAATCGATGACTTTCGTCAGCGCATTGGAACCGCATACGCGGCAGGTTTTTCGATGTATTAAATGCATAGCTTTTCTCCGATAACAATAATTTTATCGATCAATGGTGTTGTACTATTAATGTTTGAAAATTTTTATCAATCTTATCGATACATTTATTTCGTTCAAGGTTGAGCAGGGCAAGTTGTTTGACAATTTTATCTTTTTCATCCGGCGGTACTTTTTCAAATTCATAGACATGTTCTTGTTGATGCCATAATTTACAGTTCACATCCGCAAGTTGCGAAAAAACCGTACCGATACTCCCAACAACATCCGATACCACATTGCCCGTCTGTTTATACACTTTGTTGGAAGAGAATATCAATCGTTCCGGCGGGATCATTCCTTTATATGCTGCAGCAATATAGTCGTCAATCTCTTCTTGCAATTGCTTTTCTTGATGAGAAAGATTTTCTAATTTGATGGTATCTTCGGTATGAAATTGTTTTAATTTCACGATCGTTAATTTATCACACAATGAACCGAGTGTTTCCGCCATACCATTCCTTATAAATTTTGAGTTAGTGAAACTCGTTCGATGGACCAAGGGCAATCGACAAAAACGCAACCATAATCCATGCCTTCACTTGCAGCATATTTAGATCCTCCGTCAAAGACACTAACAGAAAGTGCATCTCGGATAAGGTGGTAGGTTACTTGATTTGGATAATACGTTACGAGTGTAAAGGCATACGTCTCAGGTCGCAGCAATCCAGCAGGAATGATTACCGTTGCTAAAATCATATCGGGTTGTGAACCATCCTCGATTTTTATCTCTGTATCTGTCGTAAAAACATTCCGCTTTGAATCTCGAACGGCGACACGAACTTCAGCGCCCTGAATCCATTTATTAATTTTACAAGTTATCTTAATGACAATTTCTTGATTATGAGGAAACGTTGCCGCGGGATTACCTTCGCTATCGAATGTTTGTGCTTTGAGAATCGCAATTTCTTTATTTCGTGCTGAAGCAATATCTTCATAAACAGCCCCAGCCGCCATTAAGTAATTCATGTAATGTTTTATAACATCATTAACCGAACCTGCTTTGATCAATTTACCTTTATCCAGCATGATTCCTTTATTGCACAATTGTACAACCGCGCCCATTTGATGGCTGACAAAGAGCACCGTTCTTCCTTGAGAAGTAGATACTTCTTCCATTTTTCCCAGACATTTTTTTTGAAATTGTGCATCACCCACCGCCAGCACTTCATCAATAATTAAAATCTCCGGTTCAAGATGCGCCGCAATGGCAAACGCAAGACGCACATACATTCCTGAAGAATATCGTTTTACAGGAGTTTCTAAAAACTTTTCGACTTCGGCAAAAGCAACAATCTCATCAAATTTTTTATTGATCTCTGCTTTCGTCATACCGATGATCGCACCGTTGAGAAAAATATTCTCACGCCCTGTCAGTTCCGGATGAAATCCTGTACCAACTTCCAGCAGACTGGCAACTCGACCTTTTGTCGAAACACGTCCGGAAGTCGGTTCGGTAATTCGGCTTAGAACCTTGAGAAGCGTCGATTTTCCCGCACCGTTCCTGCCGATAATCCCCACCCGGTCTCCTTGGTTAATTTCAAACGAAATATTCTTCAGTGCAAAAAAATCTTCCGTCGTTGGTGATGCGCTTTTAGAAGACACCGGATGCAGCAGTTTATGCGCTAAAGCTTTTGTCCTATTGGTTAAAACATCTCGCAATGCCAAATATCGATCAGGCCTGTACAACGGTATGGCATATTTTTTTGATAAATTTTCAACTTTAATGACAATAGGCATAAACAAAATATAAAGGGAGAAAAGTTGGAATGCAATAATTCCCGCACTCCGCATTCTTTGCTTTATCGATAATGCATTGTGATGTAGAATTATATAATATCAGCAAATTTCTTTTCGGTCTTTCGAAAATAAATTACTCCAACCAACAGCAAGATGACAACAACGCTTGCAGAAATACAAAAGCTGATAAGATTAAAAAACGCCGAACCACCAATAATCGACCATCGAAAGCCATCGATAACGCCAACCATTGGATTTAACGAATAGAGAATTCTCCATTTATCAGGTATAATAGCGCTGCTATATCCAACAGGAGAAACGTAAAGACCGAATTGAATGATAAAAGGAACGATGTATTTAAAATCCCGATACCGTACACTCACGGCAGACAAAAAGAACCCCAGACCGAGAGATGCCGCAATGGTTAAAATTATTAACAACGGGATAAAAACAATATTCCAACTTGGTACAAAACCGTACCAAATCATCATCCCGATGAGAATAAATCCCGAAATTAAAAAATCGATAAAACAGGTAATGATCGTACTCGAAGGTACGATCAGTCGCGGAAAATACACTTTCGAAATTAAATTGGTATTTCCGATAAGACTAAGACTCGCTTCGGATAATGCTGTGGAAAAAAATTGCCATGGAAGTGTTGCTGCAAAGACCAAGATTGTATATGGAGCGTTTCCCTCCGAAGGAAGTTTCGCCAGTCGTCCAAAAACTACAGTAAAAATGAGCATGGTCAACAATGGCCGCAGCAATGCCCATGCAATACCGATCACCGTTTGTTTATATCGCACAAGAGTATCACGCCAAGCAAGGAAAAAAAACAGTTCTCTATATCGCCATAAATCTTTCCAATAATGGCGCTCAGTTCTGCCGGCTTCTATCACAAGATCGAATGCTTCTTGTTGTTGTAATGCCATAATTTATTAATCCTTGTTTCGGTTTTCTTTTTTAAATTATTACTAATAATATTTTTTTCTCGATAAGAATAAGTTACATAAATTTTCATGCCAAAGTGGATTTTCTTCGCTTCCAAAATTTCCATCCGCCCAAAATCAGTACGCCTCCCCAAACTAAAACACTCAGTATGGTGCTAATGATTTTTCCTGTGGCATACATTTGCGGTTCAAATTTCATGGTAATCGTGTGCACACCCGGCGGCACAACGATGCCGCGGAATAAATAATCCACACGAAGAATTGCTGTCTCTTTGCCGTCAATAAAAGCTTTCCATCCTTTGGGATAATATGCATCGCTGATAAATAATAAATTATTTCCTGTGGCAGTGGCATGAATTTCTAAATCCTGTGTTCTATAACTTGTCAATGTAGCGCTTGCACCTTCTTTCGGTGCATCGATGGTTGTCGAAAGCTGTTCCGTCACAAACGCCGTTTGCTGTGGTTCAAACGACATCAAGGAAATGTTGTTCAAGGTTGTTATGCCATCTGCCACTTGATATTTATTCACAAAAAATACATGAGGCATCCAAAATCGAAATGCGTACACAAATGATTCTTTATCTTGATAGACCGGAATCAACATAGAGTTGGAATCCGGACGATTGGAAATCAAATATTTTATATTCATCAATTGCCAGACCCGCGGATTACCCATGCCGGCAACATCGACCATATCCTGATACGCACGCATTTTCGCCGCGTGATATCCGTACGCATTGTGAAGTTTCCAATACGCCAGCGTGTTGTCGTACACCGGTTGTCCGTTGACCAATCGTAAAACACGATATTGCGTTGTATCATGCTGAAGCGCTTGAACATAATCCGGTGTGGCAACTGCTTCTTTTGCTTCCTGCGGCATAATGGCATCGTGCGGTTTAGACGCAACTCTCCAGAGATCGAATAATATTGCGACAAGGAAAATTCCATAGACCGTAATGGATCGCATCTTCCCCTTTTGATATGTGTAGCAAGCGCCGAACGCCGCAGCCAGCAACGCAACGGCAATCATGATATCGCTTATGATCGATGAAAAGACGAAATCGAAAATCATTCCAACAACATCCGAACTTAATTGCTGGCGGAAGGAGTTTGAAAGCGTGGTTCCAATTTCCTGCAACGAATAGAATGTTTGATAAAAACTTTTTACGATATCTTTTCCCAAAAGGACAAGAACAAACAATCCGGCAAGAGCAAGAAAAACATATTTCCATCGTTTTGTCTGTTCCGGCGTCATCGATTTTTTATTTTCCGGCAGGAAAGAAACAATTCCATACCCGGCTAAGATTGGTGTAAAAAATTGTACCAGCATCAAACTCATCGACGGAATACGAAATTTATTGAAGTATGGCGCATAGTGGTACATCAAATCATACACTAACGAAAATTCTTTTCCAAAGGAAAGTAAGAGCGCAAACAAAATAATTGCGCCCATATATTGTACGAACGGATCCTTCCGATATCGGTAAAGTCCAACAAGCGCAAAGACCACAGCGATAATTCCCATATACTGCGGGCCATCGACAAAGGGCTGCGGCCCCCAATACAAATTTAATTTCACCGCTTGATTTTGCGTCAACGGCCCTTCGTACGGCATGGGACCGAATCCGCACCACGACGGAATAAAAAATGTCATCAGCTCGCCGGGGCCGAACGACCACTGTGTTGCATAATCGTAATCCAATCCGCCTTCCACCGTTTTCGAAGAAGACGTTGCCGTAGATGCTGCCGCAGATGTTTGAATCGGGTTGGAACCGCGAATGGAATACGGATTGTATTCCATGGTGGAAAAATATTGCGTAGCGCCCATGAGAAATGCGATGCCTGCTGCAAGTATAAATGTTATGCAACTTGCAGCGACATGTTTGATGTTTTCTTTTTTCCGAATCGCAAGTATCAAGAAATACAGCAAATACAATCCGAGGGCAAGAAACATATAATAGAGGAACTGAACATGCGACGCTTGCAACATCAAGCGAATGAGAACGGGAAGTGTGAATGCTAAAACAAGATTAAATTTTTCCCGCAGTTTATCCACAACTAGAAAGACAAACGGGAACCAGCACAACACCGCAAGTTTGGTTGTGTGCCCCATCATGATATACATCGCCACATACGTTGCATACATCGACATCAATGCAACTAAAACAGCAATCGGTTTGCGCTTTAAAAATCGGTACGAAAGAACATACATTCCGATGCCATACACGAGATAAAATAACAAGTATGCCCCTGAGTTTTGCTCCTTCATGAATAAAAAGCCAATTCCACCACGCCCGATGTGTTCCCAGATATTTATTGTAATATCAAATGATTGCGGCACCGGGTACATCAACGCAGCATAACCCGGCATACCGCAGAACAAGTACGGATTCCATAAAGCGACCGCGCCTTCTTGTTCCACTTGATGTAAAAATGTATCCCACACAGGAAGCGAATCCGACGATTGGTACACCTTTCCTTCAAACACCATGGCATAGAAAAAAATTAAAATGCTGACGTAGATAATTGCGATCGCCGTTGCGTGTTGATATTTTTCTGGAATGAGGTCATGTTCCACAGCCGAATGTTTTGAAAGACCTGATTGCTTTGCCGTTGTTGTTGCCATTGAAAAATCTCGCTTTATATCCTGAAATTTATTTCGTCATATTTTCATGACGTGAAAATGTAAAATACCGCCGGTGAACCACATGCCATTTTTGCAGCCGGAAAAAAAGTGCGGTTGTCAAACAACCGATGCCGTATTTCATGCTTCGCCTAAAATTGATCGATGACGCTTCCGCAAAATATTTGGTCGGGCAGCTCACTTCTCCAATCCGAAATCCCGCGTATATTGCCTGCGCTAAAAATTGATTGTCGAAAATAAAATCGTCGGAATTGTTTTGCCACGGCAATGTTTCTAACACTTCCCGCGTGTAAGCGCGATAACCGGTATGATATTCGGAAAGTTTTGCGCCCATCAAAATATTTTGAACGAATGTAAGAAATCGATTGCTGATATATTTATACAGCGGCATGCCGCCGCGCAGTGCGGTTCCGCCGAGAATTCGTGAAGCAAGAACAACGTCATATTCGTTAGACGCAAGAAGATACGCCATCGCTCCGATCAATTTCGGAGAATACTGATAATCGGGATGCAACATAATGACAAAATCTGCTCCAGCATTCAGCGCAGCGTTATAGCAGGTTTTTTGATTCGCGCCATATCCGGAATTCTTAACATGAAGAATTGTTTTGATGCCCAACTCCTTCGCAACTGAAAACGTATGATCGCGGCTTGCATCATCGACAAGATCGCGCGGAATTTCGTTGTACGTTTTCTTCAATGTCTTTTCGGCATTGTATGCCGGCAGCACGACGATGATACGTTTGTTGTTGATCATTGCGCCGCCGCGTTGTTCGCTGTTTTCTCGTTCAATGGATCGATTAATTGCTCGATGGCATGCACTACATGATCCCATGAATATTTTTGTTTTTCATGCTGAACGGCTGTTGAAAATTGTTGTTCGCAATTTTCTCGATAGAATTTTAGAATCGCTTCTGCCAGCGCTTGCGGATTTTCCGGCGGCACGGTGAATCCTGCAATTCCATCGGGAACAATTTCCGCTAATCCGCCGACGCGTGTGACAATCACCGGCTTATTAAAATTATAGGCGATCTGCACAATGCCGCTTTGTGTCGCCGAACGGTACGGCAGCACCACACAATCGGCAGCAGAAAAATATTCTGCCACATGATCGTTGGAAACATATTCGGAAACAAATTGCACAGTATCGTGTAGTTCTAATTTCTCCGCTTGTTCGCGGTACGAATGTTCGTCGTCGTAAAATTCTCCCACCACCATTAATTTTATTTTTTGTCGATGCTGAACCAACTTCATCGCTTCTAACAAAACATCTAATCCTTTATACCGGCGAACATATCCAAAAAATAATATAATATGTTCCTCTGTCAGGCGAAGTCGTTCACGCGCAGCTTGTTTCGATAACGGTTCACCGAAAATTTCGTAAATCGGATGTGCGACTTTTTTGTACTGCGGATGCGCAATGAGCTTCGTCAAATCTTTTTCAACCGAATCCGACTGAACAATATATCCATCGACAACACCGAATGCATAACGCGTAAAAATTTTATCGCCCGGCCTATGTTCATGTGGAAGAACATTATCGCAAATGGCAATGATTTTTGTTTTCCGGTGAAACTTTACCATACGGCAAATGGTACCGAAGCACGGCCCGAAAAACGGCAGCCAGTATTTAAAAATCACGGCATCAGGATTTCGCTTTCGCAATTTTAAACCGACGCGAATCCAGTTGAATGGATTGATGGAATCCATCAGCGATTCTGTCGGAAGAATAATACCCAGATCACCGGTTTCATTTTGCGTTTTTCCGGGAAAGAGAAGCG
The DNA here is from genome assembly GCA_035541775.1 of Bacteroidota bacterium. Classification (GTDB taxonomy): domain Bacteria; phylum Bacteroidota; class Ignavibacteria; order UBA10030; family UBA10030; genus DATKMP01. The sequence goes on from DATKMP010000245.1 coordinate 14,805, forward strand.
CGGGATATTGCCTGCGAAACGTGACGACGTCCACGTGATGCTGCTCTTTTTGCATGTGCTTTGCGAGCAGCGCGACATAATGCGCGATACCGCCGCGCCAAGGATATGCGGTTCCGAGAAGAAGAATGTTCATGCGTTCGGGAGCAGGCGTCGAACTGTTTCCACGACGTGTTCGGGTTTTAAGTATTGCATGCAGTTGTTGGGACACGTTGGCGAGAAATAGCACGAACAATCAAAATCCGGTTCCAATATTTCGCCGAGTCCGTACAATTCAAATTCATGTTTGTTAAAAATATTGTTGAAGAGAACAATTTTTTTATTCAGTCCAATCGTTAAGTGCATCGCCATCGAAACAGCCGTAACCACTAAATTACAATGGTTGACTAAATTGATGAAGCCGTTCAACGGATAATGGCCGAAATATTTTGCGTTGGTTTTTTTCGCAAGGCGCAGATTTTTTTCATGTTCTTGTTCGCCGCCCAAGAGCACGACTTCATACCCGAACTTCTTGAGTTTCATTGCGAGTTTTACCCAATGCGGTTCCGGCCAGAGACGCGAAGTCCATCGGCCGCCGCAGCCGGTATTCAATCCGACAATTTTTTTTCCTTTTGCAAACTTCCAGCGCGTATCGCTCCAATTGTTGAACGGCAGCAAATAACGTTCGCCTTCGAAGCGATAGCCGGCAATTTCAAAAATTTCTTCCAGATAACTTTTTGTATTCGCTTTGTTCACATCATCGAACAAGCCGGTTTCAAATTTTCGAAGAGCCGGCGCGTCTAACGGGTGGCACAAACCATTGACCAGATCGTATCCACGTTTTTTCTTTGCATGAATTTTATTCATCAAGGCACATGCTTCACGGTCTTTATCCAAATTCATCGCAATCGCAAACGGGGTTTCAGTCAGGGCGATGACGGATTCCAGCACAAACGGTAGGCGAACATCAACTTCGGCGGGAAGAATATCGGGTGTTCGCGTCAGCCACCAAATTTTTGCATGCGGATATTCTTTTTTGAGTCGATGCAGCAGCGGCGTTGTGCGGATCACATCGCCAATAGCGCCAAGTTTGATGATGAGAATATTTCTGTCGGTCGCATCATATTGTGAACAACGATCACAATGCACGCCTTGTTGCTTGTGTGGCCGACAAGGTACATCGCCGCGAAAAAAGCGGCAATCAGTTTTTATATTCATGATGTATTCTTTCTCGAAGATCAACCATCGACCAAACGCTTCACAGAAGGACCAACGGAAACGCCAATGCAGCCATCCATCTCTTTTGTTTTGATTTCAGAAAACATAACGGAAGAAAAAAAAGAAAAGACGATAAAGGATTCTGGTGTCTCGAAGAAAACGCCGCATCAAAATTCGCCATTACAAAAGTTCCTCCCGTACCGAATACGTTTGTTCGTTGCGCGAAGAACGCGAAACCATTTCTCCCAGCAATCCGATCGAAATAAACTGTACGCCGACAATAAGCAACAGCACGCCGATGAGAAATAACGGACGGTTGCCTAAGGCAGTATCATACAATATTTTTTCTCCGATTAACCAACCATCGATCGCGAATCCAAGAAGAGCAGCCAACAATCCCCACACACCAAATAAATGAAGCGGGCGTCGAATATATTTTGCCGTGAATAATACCGTCAACAAATCTAAAAAGCCGCGATAAAATTTTCCGACGGTGTATTTGGAATGCCCGTACTTTCGGGAATGATGCTCCACCGGTTTTTCACCGACACGGAATCCTGCTTGATGGGCAAGAATGGGAATGTATCGATACAAATCGCCGTAGATAATTAATTCCTTGGCGACTTCGCTGCGGTACAGTTTCAATCCGCAATTGAGATCATGAATTTTCAATCCTGACATTTTGCTGGCAACTTTATTGGCAACCCGCGAAGGCAACGTAAAAATGAACGAATCACGCCGTTTCTTTTTCCATCCGGAAACCAAATCGTATTGGTCACCCATTGTTTTCAGCAATTCCGGAATTTCTTCCGGATCATCCTGAAGATCGGCGTCCATCGTGATAATAAACTGGCCTGCCGCCTTTTTAAATCCTGCCGAGAGCGCTGCTGCTTTGCCATAATTTTTTCGGAAGCGTATCACTTTTACTTCGGCGTGATGCGCATGTAACTCTCTTAAAAGAGCAAATGATCCATCCGTGCTGCCGTCGTCCACAAAAACAACTTCAAAACTTTTTTCCATTCGCTGCATCACCGCGGCGATCTTTTGATACAATTCCCGCAGCGATTCTTCTTCGTCTTTTAATGAAACGACGATCGAGAAAACCGGCGTTTTCTGTTGTTTAATTTTTCCTGATGTTGTTTTTGCCATAATCGATTTTGATTTTGTGATGTGCTCAAAGTAACGGAATTTCGAGCCAGATGCAAGATTCATTGAACTTACCGGCTTCGTTCGTTATATTGAAACAAGTTTTTAAAATTTATGCTCAAGCCCAAAAAATCGCTCGGACAGAACTTTTTACAGGATGAAAACATTCTTCGCAAAATTGTATCCTGCTTGAATTTACAAACCAATGATGTCGTTTTTGAAATCGGCCCCGGGCAAGGCGCCTTGACCAAGCATTTGCTTGCACATCCGATCACACTCATCGCCGCAGAAATCGACGACCGCGCTGTTGCGTTATTGCAAGATTCGTTCGGCAATCGACTTGAATTGTTGCATCAAGATGTATTATCGGTCGATTTCATAAAACTCTATCAACAGTATCGACAGCCGTTGCGTGTGGTAGGCAATATTCCGTACTATTTGACGAGTGAGATACTGATAAAATTGTTCGATCATCATGCGGAACTTCGCGAGGCAGTGTTGATGGTGCAATTAGAAGTTGCCCGCCGATTGATTGCCAAACCCCAAACAAAGGAGTACGGCATTTTGACCATCTATGCAAATTATTATTCATCATGTGAATTGCTTTTCAAAGTTTCACGCAATGTGTTTTACCCGAAGCCGGATGTGGATTCGGCAGTCATTCGATTGATGTTCAACCATTCCACATTGCCCTGCAACGAACAGATATTTCGAAATGTCGTGCGTTCGACATTCGGCAAACGGCGAAAAACGCTGCACAACGGATTAAAATATATGGGATTCGAGAACGCACAATTAAACTCCCTTCCGTTCGATTTGACAAAACGCCCCGAAGAATTAAGCGTTTCAGATTTTATTTCCTTAACAACAGCTATCGAAACACTTCACCCCAAAACCGTATGACGCTCAAAAAAAACTTTTCCGTTTTATCTCCTGTCGATTTTATTTCGATTCTCTTTATCGGATTGCTTACCATACTCAATCTAATTTTTTATGGACGCGTTCCTCACGGCATCGCCATCATTGCCGTGAATTTTTTCGTTGTCGGTTTTATCTTGTTGCTTGCGCATTTTGCCAAGACCCGAAAGACCAAACTTGTTATCGGAGTACACCGCTGGTATGCATATTGGTTTGTGTTGTTCGTGTTCAAAGAAATTTATTTAATGCTTCGTCCCATCCACCCGGTAGATTTTGACTGGCTGTTGATCGCCATCGATCATTGGATGTTCGGCGTCAATCCGACGCAATGGGCAGCGCAATTTGCTCATCCGGTTCTGACGGAAATTTTTCAAATCGCATATTTTTCCTACTACCTCCTTTTCATCATGCTCGGCGTGGAAATTTATAAACGGCTTCCGCTCGCCGAATTTGATCGCAGTGCGTTTTTTATTGTGTACGGATTTTATCTTTCGTATGTTGGATATTTTTTATTGCCGGCTGTCGGCCCGCGGTTCACCTTGCATAATTTCTATGCCATCAATCAAGAACTTCCCGGATTATTCTTTACGCCATGGATGCGCGATTTCGTGAACGCCGGCGAGTCGGTCTCATTTTCCATGCCGAATGCTCTCGCACTTGTGCAGCGCGATGTCTTTCCCAGCGGGCATACGGAATTAACACTCATCGTTCTGTATCTCAATCATCATTATAAATTAAAACTTCGCTGGCTCGCGACAATTTTGGGAACACTTCTCATCGTCTCGACCATTTATCTGCGTTACCATTATGTCATCGATTTGATCGGCGGCACATTTTTTTTCTTCTTCGCCATTTGGAGCGGAAAAAAAATCCAATCGTGGTGGGAACGACAACAACAACGGTGGCAAACAGCATAAGATACGCTCCTTGCACCTCAATCAATTTTCCAATAAATTTCTTGTAAACACTTGATGCAACAGCCATGACAGAAGAACAAATTTTATCGGAATTAGAAGAGCTTGCCGATGCATGCAACATTGCCGTGCGGTACGAAAAGGGCGACTTTGAAGGCGGATTTTGTGTGTTGAAGGCAGAACGCATGGTCGTCATCAACAAACGATTGATGGCGGCGCGGCGCGCGGCAGTCCTGGCGCAGGGACTTGCCGAAGTCGGCATCGACGATATGTATTTGAAACCCGCCGTGCGTGAATACATCGAAGACGAATTGGCAAAAGTTACCAAAGCGTAAATCATTTTTCTTTTTACTGCTTCTGGATTTTGAATACTGAAATGTAGATATTGAAAGAGCCATTCCTTTGAAGAAGAATGGCGAAACGGCTGACATTATGGAGGAGAACACCATGCGCATCTTCATTATCAACGGACCCAATTTAGACATTCTTGGCAAACGAGAACCGGAAATTTACGGCACGGCAACGTTGTGGGATATTGAAAATCTGTTGAAGGAAAAATTTCCCGATGTAAAATTCGAATTTTACCAATCCAATTATGAAGGCGAGATTATCGACGTCTTGCACAAAGCGCTGGATAATTTTGTCGATGGCATTGTCTTGAATGCGGCCGCTTTCACTCATTATTCGTACGCCATTCGCGATGCGGTTGCCGCGCTCAAAGTACCGGTCATCGAAGTGCATCTTTCCAACGTTCACGCGCGCGAAGAATTTCGCCGACTGTCCGTTATCGCTCCTGCATGCAAAGGTGTCATCGCCGGATTCGGGTTTCAAAGTTATGTGCTTGCGGTGAGCGCCCTGATAGAAAAGAAATAAATTCTTATGATCTCCGCCGTCATATTCGATTTAGACAATACGCTCGTCGATTTTATGCTGATGAAAAAGCAGGCGGTGGATGCTGCGATTCATGCGATGCGCGATGCGGGGTTTATGCTTTCGTACGAAGAAATTAAATTGCGGATCGATGAAATTTATCTCGAAAAGGGAATCGAATTTCAGAATGTCTTCGATGAATTGCTGTACCGCGAGTTCAGTAAAATCGATTACAAAATTCTTTCTGCCGGCGTGATCGCGTACCGCCGCGCAAGAGAAGCTGCGCTCGTGCCGTATCCGCATGTGATGATGACGTTGATTCAGCTTTCTAAATTGCAATTAAAACTCGGCGTCGTATCGGATGCCCCTGCACGCGAAGCATGGCTGCGCTTGTGTTACCTCAACTTTCATCACCTCTTCGATGCCGTGGTAACGTTTGAAGACACCGGCAAACGCAAGCCGCATCCGGATCCCTTCAAAAAAATTCTGAAAAAATTATCTATCAACCCGGAAGAAGCATTGATGATCGGCGATTGGCACGAACGCGACGTCGTCGGCGCTGCAAAGGTTGGCATGAAAACCGTCTTTGCACGCTACGGCGATACCAAAGGCACAACGGTTTCGCATGCCGATTATGACATCGATGATATTTCGCAACTCATCGGCATCGTGAAAAAGGAAAACGGATGGTCGTAACAAAAGGCAACATCATCGGCATCGGCGTGGACGTGGTGGATGTTGCACGCATGAAAGACGTTTTGGAAAAGCAGGGCGACTATTTTTATAACAAAGTATTCAGCGATATGGAAATGACGTACTGCAAAACGCGCAAAAAGCCGTATATCCATTTTGCCGCGCGGTTCGCCGCGAAAGAAGCCGTGGCAAAAGCCATGCGTACCGGCTGGAGCGGCGCCTTCCGCTGGAAAGATATTGAAGTGGTGAACGATTCTTCGGGCGCTCCGCATATTTTATTGTGCCGCGAAGTTGCCCAAGCGCTGGAACGGTGCAACGTGCATCTCTCCATTTCCCACACCGACACAACGGTGGTTGCGTTTGTGGTGTTAGAAGGAAAATAAATTCTCTCGGTTATGAACATCTTTTTCTCGTGAAACATTTTCTTTTCCTTGCATTGTTCCTTCCTTCATTTTTAGCCGCGCAGCAGCAGCGCGGTTCTGCCTTCTTTCACGGTTCGCGGCTTGAAAAAAATATTGCCTTGACCTTCGATGCATGTCCGTCATCCACGCGCGGCGGTTTTGATCGACAGATCGTTCAAACGCTGATCGACTCCAATGTATCGGCAACATTTTTTCTCAGCGGCCGGTGGGTCGCCGCACATCCGAACGATGCGCGGTGGCTTGCATCAATTCCTTTATTCGAACTGGGGAATCACAGCTATACGCATCCGCACATGACGGAAATATCGGACGAAAAAATTGTTGAAGAACTGACAAAGACACAACAACGTATTTTCAAAACAACCGGCATCATGCCGGCATTATTTCGCCCGCCGTATGTGGAAATGAACGCAGCACTGATTTCGATCGCCGACAGTTTGAGATTACACATTGTGATGTACGACCTTGCTTCCGGCGATCCCGATACGAATATCACGGCGCAGCGGATGATTCCGTACGTTGTTTCATCGGCGCGGAATGGTTCCATTATTGTTATGCATGTGAATGGCCGCGGCTGGCATACAGCGGAAGCGCTGCCGTCCATTATTGCCGGATTAAAGAAACGGGGATTTCGATTTGTGAACGTGAGCGGACTGTTGCAGCATTGAACGCTGCCGTCATTACGTTTTTCGGATTAAGACAAAGGTGAGGTCGTCGCGCAATTCAATACCATTTCGGTACAACGCAACATCGTTCAGCAAGCGATGTTTGAGTGTTTCTAACGGCTCCGTCGCAAACGTTTGAAAAAATCTTGCAAGCCGATCCTGTCCATATTCTTTTCCATTTCGGTCGATGGCTTCCGTAATTCCGTCGGAATAAAAGACCAGCAAATCTCCCGATTGCATATTCAACGATTGTACTTCCAATGCACGTTCAAATTCCTGTTTGCCGGTTCCATTCGCGCACGCCATCAAGCCGATGGCCATGCCGTTTGGTTTGAGCCATTCGGTTGTTTGCGATTCCTTTTTCCATAAGAGCGCAGGCAAATGTCCGGCGCGGCAGAGTTCGACATCGCCGGAAGGAAACAGTTTTGCCATGGCCAGTGTAAGAAAATAATTTTTCTTTACTTCGCTGCAAATATGTTGATTCAATTTTTCGAGCAGCGTTTTGATGTCGGAACATTCCTGCACGAACAAATGCAGCGCGGTTTGCGCTTTGATAACGTACAATGCGGAAGAAATTCCTTTGCCGGAAACATCGCCGACCACGACAAGCGTTTCGCCGGAAGGAAGAGAAAGAATATCGTGATAATCGCCGCCGATTTCCCTTGCCGGCTCGCTGTGGGCAATTAAATCATAGCCGGAAGCGGAACGCGCGGTTTGCGGCTGCAATCCTTCTTGAATTTCTCGCGCCACCGCAAGCTCGTCTTTCGTCATCAGCTTATCGGCAACTTCCAACGCTAATAAAAAGTTGATAATAACAAACGCATACAGCGACGATTCGACTTTTCCTTGAAAGAGCGCGAGAAAGAAAAACACCACGGCGATGGCGTATAAAAATCGGCGGGCCGGCGTAAGCTTCATCAAAAATGCAACAAAGAAATTCCAGAGAAATTTTACAGCACGGTGGACAGGTCGCTTTTCTCCTTCTATCGATTTCATGTTTCCCGCATAGAATTCGTACATTCCCCGCGTATCGTTGCCGAACAATTTATCGAATTCCTGCCGCGAAAGATCCCGCGTAAGAATTTCATGAAGCGTATGAAAAAGATTTTGTTTTCGTGCAGCCATCGCTCAAGTCTCGTTTGGTGTTTTCTCTATTACGCAAGAGAAATAAAAAAGTTCAGATTATTCATTGTTTTTTTGGGGGCGACGAGTCATGAACTGCGACAAGTCGTATCCTTTTGCTGAAAGTTCCGTTCGATGCGCAGATAAAAATTCCATAATCGTTTCGCTCGAAACTGCTTGCATCACGCCATATTCAATATCCGTGCGCCGTTCGACATAGATATCGCCGGAATACGGAACTTGTGTGTCTAATTCCAGTTGTTCGCCGTTATGTTCCGGCGTTAGATACGCGACCGTGCGCCCCGGAACCAATCGGACGATGCCGACCAATTCGAAATTCGGAACACCGTCACGAACCGCCAGCACAATGCCTCCGCTAAAGCCGCCGCTGAACACTGCATCGGCATAAAACGAACCGTTCTTTTCTTTATTCGGATTACTGACGATCCCCTTGGTGACAATTTCATGTCCCGATGGATATCCCAGCAAATAAATAAACGAACCCCACTGCAATTCTTTTGCATAGCCGACGGGATACGAAAATGTGGAATAACCAAACGGAAGATCCGATTGATAAATTTTCCCGAGCAAGGCAACATCGTTTGCATTATCGTTTGCAAGAATTTCCATATCCACAGCGCCTTCCACGCCTGCGACATAATTCGATTGCTGTTGCTTGACGGCGAAGGAATGAACGTACGGCGTCGGTTTTTTATCGGCGCCGATATAATACGAAAAAATCGTATCGGGAAACTCGACAATGTGAGCGCATGTTAATAATGCCAAATGTCTGTCACGGTACGTTATGATGACAGCGCTGCCGGAAGAAGTTCGCGTGAAATAGACAAATCGATTCGCTAAATCCGATGTGAAGGAAGACTGTAATTCCTGGCGCGTTACACGCCGTTCCGACGAAAATTCTAAACTGCGGTAATATGCCACGCACGTAATCATCTTGACCGTCGATGCAATTTCTTCCAATTGTTTTGAACAATCGCGATACGGAAATTCGGAATCGTATTTTCCATCGAGCAACATGGGATAAACTTCTCGATAAACAGGTGTGGAACAAGATGCCAGACATAAAGCAATCCCTGCGATCGAGACAACCAATCTTGTGAACTTCATGCAATTTTCCTCTAGGAAGAACGATGCGAAGTACTTCTTCTTAAAATACGATGAACGGAATATGCAGCAAGGCAAAAATCGAATATTTAATGGCCGTTTCTTTTCTCGTCGTGGGCGAAAGGAATCCGAAATAAATTCCTTTGGCCACCGTGTTGCTCAGCATCGCAAGCACCACGGCCGCAAGAAAGGTGTGCGTAAATGCCGGCGAACCTTGTGTCAGCGAGAGAATGAACGGTACAACATCGGCCAGGCCGACAATGGAAGCAAGTCCTAAAATTCCGTTATCACCAACCGTTGTTTTGATAACACCGGTGATGACGGATAGGAACATGAATAATAATGCAAATCCCACAGCAGGCCGAATTTCGAACGGGTTAGAAAGTTCCGGTGTTTCATCTTCCGTCGCCGGCTGTTCTTTATGCATAATGTTGAGCGACAAAATGGCGCCGATGATGGCAAGCACAAGAAATCGGTACCACAGTTCCGTCATAAAAAAAGGATTGATCAACCAGATCAGCACCCATACGCGAAAATACATCACGCTGCTCGCAAGCAGGGTCGCTTGCAAAGCGCTTTCAGCACGATGGGGATTATTGCGCGCAAGGCGCCCAACGGATAAGGTTACGGCTGTGCTCGAAACAATTCCGCCAAAGATACCGGAGATCCATAAGCCGCGTTTGGCGCCAAATTTCTTTTCCAATAAATAGCCGACAAATCCGAGCGTGGAGACGATGATCACAATTTTCCACACATTCACCGGATTGATATGAAACGGCGTATAGTCTTGATTGGGCAGTACCGGTAAGACAATAACGGTGATCAGTAAAAATTTGATGGTTGCTAAAAATTCTACTTTGCTCAAACGATCGACGTACGACTCCAGCATCGCTTTTTCAGAAAGCAGAATCGTGTTGACAATTCCCAGCGCCAACGGAATCCATACATCCACCAGCATTGCAAGTGCGCCGGTGACGAATGTAAGCAGTGCTGAAAATTCAGAAGTTGAACCGAATCGATCGGCGCGAATTTTTGCGACGTAGGCAACCCCCGTCAGTGATGCAACGGCGATTAGCCCGATAGGAAGCATAAAGGTCGAGCCGGTTTTGAACAGCAATGCACAGCCGAACCCGAACATGCTGATAATGGGATGTGTGCGTACGCCGCCGAACACTAATTTCTGATCGACCTTCGTGCTTTCTCGTTCCAGCCCCACTAAAAATCCAAGGGCAAGCGCAATGACAAACCGCAATTGCGTCGTCCATTCAATGACACCGAAATCCATGCGTGTCTCCTTTTCTAACTGCCGATGGCAACCGAAACTTCCGTCAAGGGAAAAACTCGCCCCAGCTCATGTGGATCCATTTCCACGATGAAGCCGCGCTTGCCGCCGTTAATGTAAATTTTTGGTAGTTCCAATATAGTTTTTTCCACATACAGAGGCAATGGGCGCCTTGTGCCAAACGGGCTGGTGCCGCCGAATTGATAACCGGTGTGTTTCGTTGCCGTATTCGCATCGCACGGCATAATTTGTTTTACATTGAGCAGCCGTGCAAGCTGTTTGGTGGAAACTTCGTTATCGCCATGCATCAACACGAGCAGCGGTTTCTTTTGGTCTGTTTCGAATACCAACGTTTTTATTACGCCGTGTTCCGGTACATGGTACGCTTCAGAGAATTGGTGCGTACCGCCATGTTCTTCGTACCGATAGACGAACGGCACGAAGGCAATGTTGTTCTCCCGCAAAAAACGAACGGCAGGCGTTATGGGATATTCTTCTTTAGACATGATTTATTTTACGTTCTTCATTTCCCAAACTGTTCCGAGTTTCGATGGATAGTGGATGCGGTACACCGTTCGGTCGTCTTTTTCCCACGATGGAAATCCTTGGACAGTGCGCCACGTATAAAGATCAAGAACATGCAGCAATGCAAAACAAATTTCATTCGGCCGCTCGTACGGCGTTTTGTATTGAAACGTATCGCCAAGTTGATGTTTGCATTTGCCATGCTTCTCAATCATTTTGATTTGGACAGGACCTGCGCCTTTCCATTTTTCCCGATATTCTTCTTCCGTCATAGAACGCCTTTCATCTGTTGCTGTTTTAATGTACAAAAAATGAGGAGAGAGTAAAGGACTCCGCGCTTCGAAGCGATAAACAAAAAACCGAATGACGAGGCAAACTCAAAATTCGAGAACGAATTGAAAACCCGATGGAAGTATATAAATGTGTGCAGAGGAAGAATTCGAATCTTTTTCATCTGCATGGACTACGGCGATGCCAATACTTGTACCGATGGCGGCACCAAGAAAAATATCGGAAAACCAATGGTCGTCATGATAAACCCGGGCAGCAGCAGTCAGTCCGGCTAAAGAATAGAGTCCTATCGACGCCGCTGTATTCTGTATCCGCTCCGATAGTACCGAAGAAAGTGCGAATGCAACAGCAGCATGGCCGGAGGGAAATGAAAGATAATCATCATTAAACTGAACTCCGCGGAATTTTGTATTTCCCTCGTCGGTATATGGCCGGCTGCGACCGAACGCATATTTAATGATCGATGTCGCTGCTCCTGTCCAAAACAACGATTCGAAAAGTAACGATCCTGTTTGACGAATATCGTAAGATCGGAACAGCAAGCCGACACCATACACAGAACCGGATAACACTAAAGCGTTTCCGGTTGCCCCATACTGTTCGGCAATATTCAATACATCATTGTTCGTTGATGAATGATTCCGGTCAGCGAATGTTTTAACCGACTGATCGACCAGAAAAAGCGATGCCGTTGTCCCCACGACGATCCCTGCCGTGAGAAGCGTTGATTCATCGGGCGGAATTGCTTTTTGAAAATGATGTACGGTTCGTTCAAAAAATTCCTTTCCGTCGGAATACACTATTCCGGGAAGAGCTCCGGTCGTCGCCGTATCTTGATGAAAAACATCTTGCGCTTTTCCCCCGCACGTCGAGAGCAGGAAACCGATGGCGAGACAAATGGTTCGATTTATCATGAATATCCTGAACTTATCGTTCATTAACAACCTCTTTCATCGCTTCCGGATAAATCAAGGTGCGGAAATAAAAATATTTTCCCTCGACTTTTGTAAAACATTCAGCCGTTGCATTTTTAAAGTATAAAATAATAAAACGTTTTTGAACGCTAAGCAAGTTCTTTCCCTTATTCTTTCTTTAAAAGTTTTGGAATTTCTTTTTAAGAGACATTGTTCAAGGATGATAACGGATGATTGTATCACTGCGATGGGCGACACTCTCGGCAAAACTTGCTTTCGCGGGTGGCGGTTTTGGAAAAAACTATTTCCCTGAATTATTTTTTTTACTGCCCAAGAACGCGTTACGCTTCCGGTTTGTCTCCTTTCACAATATTATTGAGCAAGCGATCTACTAAAAAATAGAAACAATTGGTACACACCGATCGCTCCAAGAAGGATAGCAGAAACCAGTATCAACATGCGCTTGTGCTGATCCGATAAAAATTTTGAAGTACCGAACAGCACAATCATGCACGCAAGCGAGGCGACCATCGTGCAGTAAAATGCGAGAACAAGTATCGCCGCGTTCGCAACACCTTTCTTCCATGCAGAAATCACCGCCGGACCCATCACCAAACTCCAGCCGATGTACACATTCGGATTCAGAATATTGACGGTGAATGCCTGCCAGAATGTTTTGGGCGATGCGCCGGAATCGGTTTCTACCGCTGCATGTTCCTTCCATTGTTTATATCCAGTGTATGCAAAGTACAGCAGCACAATTCCGCCAGCGGCCTGCAGCACAACGCGCATCGTTGTCGGTACATGATTCAGAAGAAAAATCATCAGCACGGCAATCGGACCGTCGCTTAACAGAGGCGCAAAGGAAGCGGGCAGTGTGCGCCGCCATCCTTTCTGCATTACGCTGGAAAAAAGAAACGCTTGCAGCGGTCCGGGCTGTACCGCTGCAGCAAACGCAAATCCGCAGCCGATAAAAATCGATTCGAGCATCGGAAGATTACCAGCGCTGATGCACGAGCGGTTTTATATACGCTGCATATAATTTCGCAACGGCATGCAGTTCGGATTCCGTCAAAGCGGGTTTTGCTGCCGCGTTGATGTTGTCTTCTGCCTGCTTCGGATTTTTTGCACCGGGGATGGCGCACGTTACCGCATCGTTCATCAAAATCCAGCGGATGGCAAACTGCGCCATCGTCATACCGACAGGAACGAACGGCCGAAGTTTTTCTACCGCATCCAGCGCTGTGTTGTAATCGATGCCGGAAAAGGTCTCACCCTTATCGAACGCTTCACCATTGCGATTGAACGAACGGTGATCGTCTTTTTCGAATGTTGATTCGCGCGTCAATTTTCCTGTCAACATTCCGGACGACAAGGGCAACCGCGCAAGAACACCGACCTTCTTTTGCTTTGCCTGAACAAAAAATAAATCCGCGGGACGCTGGCGAAAGATGTTATAAATAATCTGCACGGATTGAACATTCGGATATTCGATGGCTTTCAGAGCCTCTTCTACTTTTTCCACGCTCACACCGTAGAAGCGTAATTTTCCATGCCGCACCAATTCATCCAGCGCATCGAACAGTTCCGGCATATAAAAAACTTCTGTGGGCGGACAATGCAATTGCAGCAGATCGATGGCATCCGTTTGAAGATTGCGCAGGCTGTCTTCCACAAACGCCGTGATATTTTTTTTGTTATAGCCGGATGCAACGTGCGGATTCAATCGCCGGCCTGCTTTGGTGGCGATATAAAATTGTTCTTTCCGGTCGCGCCGGAGTTGTGCCAGCAGGCGTTCGCTGCGCCCGTCGCCGTAGACATCGGCCGTGTCGAAAAAGTTGACGCCGAGATCGAGCGCACAATGAAGCGCTGCGAGCGAATCTTTATCGTTCACCGTTCCCCACGTTCCTCCGATTGCCCAGCATCCGAAACTCACGGCGGAAACTTTCCAGCCGGTTCTTCCTAATGGCCTGTATTGCATACTCTTCCTTTCTTGATTCGTGTATTTGTTTGCGATAAGAAAGAAAAATATTTCCGGAAGAGCAACCATGGAATGAGGAAGGAAAATATCCCCCGTAGGGACATAATTTATTATGTCCAAAAAGATTTTATAATTTTTTAATCATAAATTTTCGTAGGGACATATGGCAATACGTCCATCAAATAAATTCCCCATCGTGGCGTATGGCAATACGCCCATTATAAAATTCCCCCGTATGGACACAATACATTTAACCGCCGTCTTTTTGGTGGTTTATGTCCATAAAAATATTTCATGTGTTCATTAAAAAGACAAAATATTTATTTATTCTTTTCTCTTGAAAGAAAAGAAGCAAAAGTTCAAGACTGTAGAAAAATATGCTGAC
>DATKMP010000246.1:0-6750 GCA_035541775.1 Bacteroidota bacterium
GCAAATTTTAAAAGAGCAAAACGTCAAAATAATTACCACACTGCACGGAACGGATATTACCTTGGTGGGATTGGAACCGAGTTTTCTGCCGATTATGAAGTTCAGCATCGAACAAAGCGATGGCGTGACCGCAGTTTCCCGTTTCCTCAAAGAAAAAACGCAGACCAATTACGGCATCAATAAAGAAATCGAAGTGATTCCGAATTTTATCGACACAACAAAATTTCAGCGGATTAAAAAAAGTGTTTGCAGTGCTACTTTCGGCTGCAACAATAAAAAAGTTCTGCTGCATATTTCCAATTTCCGCCTCGTGAAGCGCGTGCAGGATGTGATTCGCGTTTTCAACGAAGTGCAGAAAAAAATTCCCAGCGAATTGATTCTTGTCGGCGACGGGCCGGAGCGTTCGCAATGCGAAATCCTCGCGCGCGAATTAGGAATCCACGATCACGTCCGATTTCTCGGCAAGCAAATAGAATTGATTCCCATTTTATCTTCCGCCGATTTATTTTTAATGCCGAGCCAATCGGAAAGTTTCGGATTATCTGCGCTGGAAGCGATGGCATGCGAAGTGCCGGTGATTTCTTCCAGCGTCGGCGGATTGCCGGAATTACAAGTGCACGGCGAAACGGGATTTATTGCAGAGATCGGCGACATCGACCGGATGGCAAAATATGCTATCGACCTGCTTTCCAATCCTGCAAAACACAAATTGTTTTCCGAAGCGGCGCGCAAACGTGCAAAGGAATTTGAATCCGATAAAATTGTTCAGCAGTACGAACAATACTACGAAAAAGTATTGAAGAAGGGTTAATAGGTAGGTCAGACATTCTTGTCTGACAGGCAGGAATGCCTGTCCCACCGATATTATTTTTTAAAGGAGACACTACGGATTTCCCTATTCCGCCACAAAATGTTTCCCCTCGATAATTTTTCCGTTTTCAAATTTCCACAGTACGCACCAATGATGTTCGGATGTTATGCCATCTACCGTTGTCCGGATATGCTGCGCTTCGACGACATAATCGTCATTGCCGCCGACAACTAATTGTTCCGCGCGCGCAAACGATTGTTTCATGCCATCCGCCATCAAATCGAAAAACGCGACGACCTCTTCGATGCCTTTTTTCGTTCCGCTTAGCGGATGATTTCCCGGAAAGAACCATGTCACATCATCGGACATAACTTCACGTATCGCCGTAAGATCATGTTTGCCGTACGCTGCAAAAAATTTATTGATCGTCGTGATATTTGGATTCGACATACGAATGCACTCTTATTGTCCCGGCGGTTGATCGGAGAATTTTAATTGCGATGTCACGACGATGCGCTCTTTTTCGACTTTCATCAATTGTCCGAACGGCGTAATATAAACCATTTTCTTCTTATCGCCGGGCAAAGCAACTTCTACTTTTGCCTGAACGGGCTGCGGACCCGCGAATTCAAATTCCGGACGATAAAACTTCGATACATCGACATCGGCAATATGAATTTTTTTTCCAAAGATACTCAAAGCGACCTCGAACGTCGCTTTCAGTACTTTGACGGAAATTCGATTCGTCTCGGGATGATATTTCACTTCCACATCTCCTTTTGCTGTCGAGCCATACGAAAAGCCGCCGATCTTAATATGTGCATCGGCCATAAACAATGCTTGATCCGGTTTTAAATCGATGTGGGCATGTTCCACCGTCCACGTATAATCGCCATGCATTCCCAGAACATTATACGGTTCCGTTCCGCTCACGGGCCCGATCGCATCGAAAAATCCGTTCAAGGTGCTTTGATTGACAATAACAACAGCATCCGGCGCCGGCTGTGCGAACACGGCGAACGGAAGAATACCTAAAGCAAAAAAAAGAATTTTATTTTTCATCATACCATACTCCATCAAAATGTTTATGCTCGCAACTACAGTTTATATATTGACACGTTGAAAAGCAAATTGTTTCGCGTTCTTTCAAGACGCAGAATGATTTGTTCCAATCTTTATCATCATACGGAAAACCATTTTGCGATCCATTGCTGTACGTGCGCATACATTTCTTCGTTCAGAAAGATATCGCTGTGGAACGCGGCCACTTCCTTTATCGCTGCACCTTCGGTTTTCAAGTTCTTACAATATTGCAGTATCTCAGGCACATCATGCATTGCATACACTATGGCGCGTGTTGTATCGCTGGCATTGTGCCAGACCGGCGCTTTTCGCAAGATATTATACAGCACTTCTTCATCCGGCTGGCGCACACGGTATTGTCGGAGGGATTTTAAAATGCCTTTTGTTCCGTCTCCAAATTCTTTGCTTCCCGCAGGCGAAAGTCCCACAGCAAAATCTGCTGAGCTCAGAAGTGCAAGCCGTCCGCCAAGCGAATGACCGATTGCTACCACCTTTCCATATTGCCGCAACTGTTGTATCAACGACTCAACATCGGACGTTATTTCATTTCCGAGCGGCAGCGGATTATTTCCATGCCCGCGCAGATCGACACTGAAGGACATCAATCCTGCTTCTGCCGTTCGTACGGCAAGTCCCGCCATTTCATCTTTACTGCCTCCGTATCCGTGAAGAAGCAGCGCTGCACCCATCACGCGTTCAGGCCGAACAATGAGACACGGCGTCGCGATGGAATTTACATTGAGAATTTTTCGTTCGATATCCATTCTCTTTTGTTCTTTCTGAATGAGTTTTAAAATCGAATGCCTTCACCATTGCGTATGAAGTTTAACTATTTTACGATTGAAATGAAAGTTTGTTTCCCTCGGCGCTCTGCGCAAAGAGATTTCGTTGCATTTTCGCCTTTGTCCGTGTATCTTTAACAAAAATTTCGTTCATCGTATTTGTGGACATTGCTCATGAAACATTCAACATCGTTAACATGCACGCTCCTCTTTCTTCTTTTCTCACTGTCGTTCTTTAGCTGCGCAACTTTTGCCGACGATGGGTACCGGCTGTGGTTAAAATATCCAAAAGTCGATGATGCTGGTTTGTTGGAGCAATACCGGCAATCAATTTCTTCTGTTGTTCTTCAATCCAAATCGAAAACTTGTACGATCATTCAACATGAATTGAAAACAGCCCTGCCGCAATTATTAGATCAGTCCGTCTCTTTTCAACAATCTGTTTCAAACGGTACATTGATTATCGGCACGCCGGCTCATTCGTCGCTTATAAAAAAATTGAAATTGCAAAACCAATTAGACACGCTTGGCAAGGACGGCTATCTCATCCATTCGACCGTCATCAATAAAAAATCATGTATGGTGATTGCATCGCAAACCGATATTGGAACGTTGTATGGAACATTTCATTTCTTGCGCCTTCTTCAAACACATCAATCTCTTACAAACTTATCGATTGCATCACGCCCGAAAATTCAATATCGCATCTTGGATCATTGGGATAACATCGACAGTTCCATCGAACGCGGTTATGCCGGAAAATCTCTCTGGCATTGGAATGAACTTCCCGAAAAAATCGACAATCGTTATGATGATTACGCTCGCGCCGATGCTTCTCTCGGTATTAACGGAGTGGTGTTGAATAATGTCAATGCCAATCCGATTATGCTCACACCGGAGTATTTAAAAAAAGTTGCAGCGCTTGCAAATATTTTCCGCCCATACGGAATTCGCGTGTATCTTTCCGCAAATTTTGCGTCGCCCATTTCAGCATCATTCGCGTTTGAAGAAAATCGGAACGGCGGCATTGGAAATCTTCGCACAAGCGATCCGCTCGATCCTGCAGTTCGTCTTTGGTGGAAAAATAAAGTGAAGGAAATTTACAGCTTCATTCCGGATTTCGGAGGATTCTTAGTGAAAGCGAATTCCGAAGGCATGCCCGGCCCGCAGGATTACAATCGTACGCATGCCGACGGCGCAAATATGCTGGCGGAAGCGTTGCAGCCGTACGGCGGCATTGTTATGTGGCGCGCGTTTGTGTATAATGCCGAAACAGATCCGGACCGTGCGAAACGCGCCTATAAAGAATTTGTTCCGTTAGACGGAAAATTTTTACCGAACGTCTTTGTGCAGGCAAAAAATGGACCGATCGATTTTCAACCGCGCGAACCTGTCCAGCCATTATTTGGCGCGATGCCAAAAACTCCGCTGATGCTCGAACTACAATTGACACAAGAGTATCTCGGCCACTCCACGCACTTAGTGTATCTTGCGCCGATGTGGAAAGAATATCTTGACGTCGACACATACGCCCGCGGAAAAGGTTCGACGCTTGGCTCTATCATCGATGGATCGCTCGAGCATTACTCGATGACCGGCATCGCCGGTGTTGCCAATATCGGCGATGATCGAAATTGGTGCGGACATTTCTTTGCTCAGTCCAACTGGTTTGCGTACGGCCGGCTCGCTTGGGATTATTCTCTTAGTTCAGAACAAATTGCAGAAGATTGGATTCGTATGTCGATCAGCAACAATCCGAATATAATAAAAACCGTGAGTGCAATGATGCTTGGCTCGCGCGAAGCTTGCGTGAATTATATGACGCCGCTCGGATTGCATCACATTATGCAAGTCGGTTTTCATTACGGACCGATGCCGCAGCATGACACCGGACGAATAGACTGGCGATCAACCTATTACCATCGCGCCGATTCAATCGGTTTAGGATTCGACCGAAGTTCCACCGGCAGCAATTACACAGGGCAGTACGCTTCTCCGCTTCGTGAAACGTACGACAACATACAGACTTGCCCAGAACAATATTTATTGTGGTTTCATCATGTTCCATGGAATTTCAAAATGAAATCCGGACGAACACTCTGGAATGAATTGTGTGTGAAGTATTATTCCGGAACAGACTTTGTCGATACGATGCTGACAGATTGGAATTCTTTGCAAGCATCGATCGATCCCGAAATTTATCAGCACGTGAAAGCAAGATTGGAAAAACAAAAAATCGATGCCGGCATCTGGCGCGATACGTGTTTGCACTACTTCCAGAAATTCAGCAAGCAGCCGATTCATACAATGCCGTAAATGAAGTTGGATAGTTCCTTTCTTTTATCGGAAATGGAATTTTTTGTTCTTCCATTCCTCAGAGGGTGTTTCGTGTACCAATTTGTTTCATTCTGTACACGATTCTCTACCGGCGTGTCCTTCATTCTTTCATGGTATTTGAAATAATTGATCCATAGATTCAAGTCGATGTCGTGCGTTGCATCTCCAAGATTCATAAGCAGCGGCAATACGACATGCGAAACATATTTTTCTATCGACCATATGTTGCACGAAAGAACATACGATGATCATTCATCCCTGTCATGAAAACGACAAAGAAACGATTTTAGAAATCCTGAACGATGCCATTCTTCATTCCACGGCATTATACGATTATAAACCGCGCACCATGCAAATGATGGACAGCTGGTTCGATGCAAAACGCAAGGCCGGTTATCCGGTGAT
Organism: Bacteroidota bacterium; assembly: GCA_035541775.1. Lineage (GTDB taxonomy): Bacteria > Bacteroidota > Ignavibacteria > UBA10030 > UBA10030 > DATKMP01. Next base: position 5,419 of record DATKMP010000246.1, read on the forward strand.
CGGCGCCTTTTCCGATAATGAAGAATTGCTTGGGTTCAGTTCGTACGGCTCGTTCCGCAATTGGCCTGCATACAAGTACACGGTCGAGCATTCGCTGTATGTCAAGAACACGATGCGCGGAAAAGGAATCGGTAAAATTCTTTTGCAGGAAATTATCAAGGCGGCCGCAGATCAAAATTATCATGTGATCGTCGGCGGTATCGATGCGTCCAATACCGTTTCGATCAAACTTCATGAATCGATGGGCTTCCGATATTCCGGCACCATTGAACACGCCGGCTATAAATTTGGCAAATGGCTGGATCTTGCATTCTACCAGCTCATTCTTAAAACTCCAGAAACTCCAACGGAAGGATAATTCATGAGCGATACGTTATATTTAGCATTGAAATGCTTTATCGCTGCCGGTATTATGGCAATCATTCATTTTATTTCGAAGACATCAAACTACTATTTAGCGGCACTTGCGCTGGGCTTTCCCGGACTCAGTATGACGGCATATTACTTTATGTATCTTGACCGCGGAAGTATGAGCGTTCGGAACACAACCTATTTTGCTATCTTCGCCGTCATACCGTTTCTCGCTTTTCTCGGATTGACCAATCTTTCCTTGAAACATTTTCATATTACAACGGCACTCTTCATCGGTGTGTTCGGATGGCTTCTTGCTTCGATACTATTGATCATCGCATGGAAAAGTTTTCATTAAATGAAAATAAACAAATTGGGATTCATAACGGATCATCACGGAGTCAACGTATGTTAACGCTCACCAACATTGTTCACGCTGCAATGGCGGCGGACTCAAACTTGGCCTCACTATTTTCCCGCTGATGCAAATATCCCGGATGCTTAAACGTTTTCATATTTTAAATTCATATTCGGAAGCCAATCATCATGGAACCGCTGATGATTCCTTGTTCATTGTCCAAGATTATCTATTGATGTATTTCAAAACGTTGTAGCGCAAAATACTTTCCTATGAAATTATATTGATCATAAATTTGTTCTACAAACGGTTCCATATCGGACAAAAAAATATGATTCGACACATTCTTACACTCATTCTCTTTTCTCTTGCAACGCAACCCATTTATGCACAATCCGAAAATCCATACAGTCCGGGTAATATTAAACTCGAAATAAAAAAACTGGGCGTTTTAGGATCTGTGCTTTACATTGCCGCGCATCCGGACGATGAAAACACGGCATTGCTCGCAACGATGGCAAAGGGCCGGCTTTATCGAACCGCGTATGTATCTCTCACACGCGGTGAAGGCGGGCAAAATCTTCTCGGTCCCGAGCAAGGAGCAATGCTCGGATTGATCCGGA
>DATKMP010000247.1:0-2349 GCA_035541775.1 Bacteroidota bacterium
CAAAGATGGAAGATTCCGCAGAATCACATTCACCGCATCAGCGATGTTGGTGCAATCGAAAAAACTATTATGCAGGTGCGGCTGGGAACGGAATGGTGGAAACACCTCTTGGCGTTAGCATTGCTTGTGGCGATTGCCGAACTGCTTGTTGCACGGGAAACAAAAAAGGAATTGGTTTCTTTGTATGCAGGCCATGAATGAATTTATTTGCTATATTGCAGTATGATTGAATTAGAACCAACTGGAAAAGAAAAATGCATTCTCATCGGCGTCTCTACCCGACTTGCATCGAAGGAAGATGTCGAAGAATCGTTGGATGAACTCGCACTGCTTTCCGATACCGCCGGCGCAGAAGTCGTCGGGCGAATGACGCAGGATCGTGACCGATTTGATTCCGCCACGTTCATCGGCAAAGGCAAAGTGGATGAACTGCGGCTGCGCGTTGCTGCTGAAAAAATTCCGCTGGTTATTTTCGATGACGATCTTTCGCCCGCGCAAGTGCGCAATCTTGAAGAAACCATTTTGTGCAAAGTGCTTGACCGCAGCGGGTTGATTCTGGATATTTTTGCCTCGCGCGCAAAAACCAACGAAGCAAAAACACAGGTGGAACTTGCACAGCTTGAATATTTGCTTCCGCGCCTTTCCGGCCAATGGACTCACCTGTCCAAACAATTCGGCGGCATCGGTACAAAAGGCCCCGGCGAGACACAAATCGAAACCGACCGCCGATTGGTCCGCACACGCATCAGTCATCTGAAAGAAAAATTGGAACGCATTTCACGGCAGCGCCTTACGCAACGGCAGGAGCGTAATAACCATACGCGCGCGGCGCTGGTTGGGTACACCAACGTCGGCAAATCCACGCTGCTCAATTTACTTTCCGGTTCCGATGTTTTTGTCGAGAACCGTTTATTCGCCACGCTGGATCCGACAACGCGCTTTGTGCAGCTCAATTCAGGAACTTCCATTTTGATGACAGACACAGTCGGCTTTATTCGCAAATTGCCGCACCATCTTGTGGCATCGTTCAAAAGTACTTTGGAAGAAATTACGGAAGCCGATTTGCTGTTGCACATCGTCGATGTTTCCAGCAAACATTTTGAAGAACAAATCTCTGTTGTGCAGGAAACGCTGGAAGACCTTGGCGCCGGCGATAAACCGACCTTGATCGTTTTCAACAAAGTCGATTTACTAAAAGATCGCAGCGCGTTAGCAACGATATCAGAAAAACATCCGAAGCACATTTTTATCTCGGCAGCGCGCGGCATCAACATGACGGGATTGAAAGATGAAGTGGGAAAAATGTTGGAGCAGGAATTCATCATCGAAGAATTTTCCATTCCCCAGTCCCGCCAGAAGATTATCTCGCAATTATACGATGCAGGAGAAATGTTGGAGCGCACATATGAAGACGACCGTGTGCTACTCAAACTCCGTCTTCACCGCCGCGATCGCGAGCGGTTGATGCAATTAACAAAGTGAATTTCAATGGCACGAAATAAAAACAAGAAAGCATTGCATCGCGACGACTGTTGCATGCTCCGGCATATTTTTATTCGAATATAAATCCCGCAATATATTTTTCTTCCGTTTTCGTTTTTACGGCAAAGCCGATGGACCAATTGACCGGCTGGCTTTGTGCCGTAAGCGCCGACAATTGCACTGGCCTTCGTTCCACCCGGATGCCGACCGTTTGCAGCGCTAAAGCGACATTTTCTGCTTGTGCCTGTACCAAATTTTCAATTATTTCCCGGCGCGATTTCTTGCTATTCGGCGCTTCTTCCATCAAACGCGCAATAACGCGAAGCAGTTTTCGTTCAACCCCCTGGATACCGACTTTGATTTTTGAATGTGCGCGGGGATCATACAACTCCACCGTGCCGAACAAATCCAATCCTTGAGTATCTAACACAAAATCTTCCACGAGATGTTCTTCTTCGACATCGATGACCTGTTTTAACAATTGCATAAAGTTCGGTACGACAAAATTCCGCGCTGCTAATTTCAGGCGATTATCATGCAAATGTCTCTTGACGATACATTGTTCCACTTCGGCAACAAAACGTTCCGGTATCAGCGTCTTTTTCACCCATCCCGTAAAAAGAGAATCCTGACGTTCCTGCGAAGGCATCCATTCGGCGCAAGAAATGATGACAATATTTTTTTGTGAATCGAGTTCCCGGAGTTTGTGAACCAGCAGTTCTTCTTTAATCAGCGGTAATCCCTCTCCGATACACACCACATCGGGGCGGCTTTCCTGACAAAGCTGCAATGCTTGCATACTCGTATTGGCTTCAGAGACATCATACCGTCCTTTAAAAAGCGAACAAAAAAAAGAACGGAACCGCT
>DATKMP010000248.1:0-10093 GCA_035541775.1 Bacteroidota bacterium
ATGGTCGTTCGGCGACCAATCGACCAATATCGATCTAACGGCAACTCTCAGCAACGCATTCAGACGCAACGGCATCGACGACTTCGGATTAACAGAAGAGGATTTGGAAGTATATGAAACCGAACATTTAACGAACTGCGCGACAGTTATTATGCTGGACATCAGCCATAGCATGATTCTGTACGGCGAAGACCGCATGACACCGGCAAAACAGGTTTCCTTAGCGCTTGCGGAATTGATCGGCACAAAATTTCCCAAAGATTACCTTGCACTTGTCGCTTTCGGCGACGATGCACAAGTGGTCAATATAAACGAACTTCCGTTCCTCTCTGTCGGTCCGTTTCATACCAATACGCGAGCAGGGCTCCAATTGGCACGTAATCTCCTCCGCCGCCGCGGTAATATCAACAAACAAATATTTATGGTAACCGACGGTAAGCCGTCTGCAATTTTTGACGATGCAGGCAGATTATATAAAAATCCCTACGGCCTGGATCCACGTATTGTGAATAAAACGCTTGACGAAGCCATGCAATGCCGTCGCGCGGATATCACCATCAGCACATTTATGGTAGCACAGGATCCTTCGCTCGTGGAGTTTGTCGAAGAATTGACGAAAGTCAATCACGGCCGCGCTTACTATACCTCCCTCAACAACCTTGGCGATTTCGTTTTTGTGGATTACATCCGCAACCGCCGCAAACATTTTTCATCTCGCTGAACCCTGATCGGCAGCGCACCCATCTGCAATGGATTCTTTTATCCAAGCGTTTTCTTTACCAATGCTTCTAACGTCTCCCTCGTGAACGGTTTTGCGATATATGCTCTGACGCCCATTTGTTTTGCGGTGTTGATAAAAAATTCGTCCGCCATGGAACTCATCAAGATATACGGAACATTTTTCAATCCGTCGCCGTATGTGCCCGATTTTATCTTTTCATAAAAAGAAAAACCGTTCATCACACCGTTGCCGAGATTAATGTCACTGATGATAAGCGATGGCGTTGTTTTAACGAGTTCCGGTACAACACTTTCTGCCGATGCTGCAATAATAACGGTGCGATAGATTTTCCGCAAAACATGTTCGACATATTTTCGGATGGAGAGATCATCGTCGATCACGACAATCACAGCGCTTTCGCCTGCCATGCCAAGTTCTTTTTTCACACGTTTTTCGATATCGGCATGTTCTTCATGGGTAATATGATAAAATTGTCGGAGCCGTTTTAATTGTTCGAAATCTTCTTCCGACGGTTCGCCGGTTTTCCATAATGTCCGGACGGTTTCGATATACGCATTCACCTGAACTTCACGTTCGGTCGCCATATGTTCTGCATCGCTGATAGAAAACGAAATTTTCAGCGATTGCAGAATCGAAGTTTGCCATTCCGCAGGAATCGCAAGCCGTATCATCAAAATCATTAAAGACCGATAGGCTTCGAGTTCTCGTTGTTTTGCTTTTTCCTCACCGCGCTCTATGGCAGCAGCGCGTTCCTCTTCCATACGCTGCACAAGTTCTTCCTGTGCGCGCTGTTGTTCAAGTTTGAGTTTGTTGAATGCTTCTTCTTGAATTATTTTTCGTTCAGATTCAACAACGGCAAATTGTTTCGACGCTGCCTGATCGGGCGATTGCGTGGCATGTTGAATTTGGATAAGTAACTTTTTTTCGAGGGCGGCAATGCGTTCGCTCACTTCTTTCTCAATGAGCGAAATATCCCCTGTCGTTTCCTGACGAACTTCGTTCACAGATGCTTGACGTGCGCGTTCTTCCAACGCCTGTTCTTTTTTTTCATCCTGTTTTCGTTTTTGTGTTTCTATCTCCTGCCGATGATAATATTCCCACAACAAGCGCTTGGCACTTTCATCAATTTGTTCAATGGGCTGGGTGTTGACATGCCGCAACGCTTCTTCGCGGTTTTGCCCCATCATCATGGCATGGATACGCTCTTCGTACGCGCGGGCGTAAAAATTTCGAACGTCATACTCATACACATTGCGAATGTTGGTCAGTGCCTGATTAAAGTTCTTCGCTTTAACATCTTCATCAACTTGACGTAAGAGGGCGCTGACGCGAGCATTTCGTTCTTCGGAAGAGAGGGTTGATATAGCCATCAGCTTTTCATATTCTGAATAACAATCATAATAGAAAGTAGAAGAATAATAAAACAGAAGCAATGCAATACTATGGTAACCTTAGCGCGTGGTTGGGCAACAAGGTTTTTGAATCTTTTTATTACATTACACTGATGGTCGTTAGATAGACTCGACTTTGCTGTCCGTATTTATCTTATGCGAATTTGAAATGAACAACATCAAATGAAACCTTCTCTCTTCACCTTGCGTATGGATACACAGAGACACAATAGACATATTTCTGTAATAGAAAGAACTAACACCATATCATCTCATGGAATGACTATGAAAAAGAAAATCATCATCTCTTCCTTCACAATCCTTGTCGCCGGCATCGCAGGATATCTTCTCTTCGGCGGGCATAAATCCACGGGCGACGATGTTCTTCCCAAAATCAAAGTTGTGAAAGGAACGATTGTCGATAAAGCGCTTGCCGTCGGAACGATTGAGCCGGAAAATGAAATCTCCATCAAATCGAAAGTGGGCGGTGTCGTCGGAAGAATTTTTGTCGATGTCGGCGTGTACGTCAAAGTCGGTGATCCGCTGATCGAGGTCAAACCAGATCCGGCTCCAGTCGATCTCGCCAATGCCAAACGGCAGCTTCAATTGACGCAGGTCGATCTCGACAATCTTAAGAAAGAAGGAGTACGTGAAGACGCACTTTATAAACAGAAATTGATCTCCGATAAAGACTATGAAGATTTCCAGAGACAATATCAGGAAGCTGAACTCCATTTGAAAATCGCTTCCGAGAATCTCGAATTGATGGAAAGCGGAAAAGTGCGCATCGGAGATACGGAGATTGAATCCATTGTCAAGGCGCCCATCTCCGGATTTGTCCTGAACCGGACAGTCGAAGTCGGCGATCCGGTGACGCCGCTTACAAGTTATCAGGAAGGAACGGTGTTGATGAAGATGGCAAACATGGAGCGTTTGCTTTTCAAGGGAACAGTCGATGAAATTGACGTTGGTAAAATGAAAGAAGGAATGCCGGTCGAAATTAAAGTTGGAGCATTGCCGAGCGATACGGTACGCGGGCTGCTTCGTAAGATATGGCTTAAAGCCGAGAAAAAAGATAATGCGACAGTGTTTCCCGTCGAGATACTGATTCCTGCTTCGCGAAACACAACCCTTCGTGCCGGATATTCCGCAACTGCCAACATCATTATCCAAAAAAAAGTCAACGTCTTGACAATTCCTGAACGCGTGGTCACGTTTAGAAACGATTCGGCTTTTGTGCATCTTGTCTCCTCATCTGCAAAAGAAGAAGACCATTATATCAAGACCGGATTGAGCGATGCCATCAACATCGAAGTCATCTCGGGTTTAAACAATGGCGATGAAGTATTTGAAAAGCCGGTGAAGAAGATCGATTGAGGATGAAACAGCACCATGGAAAAATTTCGTTCGATCATTTCAGAATTTTTTGTCGATTTACGGGCGCAAAAGTTACGTTCGTTCCTGACGATGTTCGGCATCATCTGGGGTACGGTTGCCATTGTTGTTCTTGTCGCGTTTGGTGTCGGCTTTCGCAAACAAACCATTGCCAGCATGCATGGCATGGGAGAAGCAGTCGCAATTATGTGGCCGGGCAATACATCCAAACCATGGATGGGATACGGCGTCGGACGACCGTTACCGCTCGTGGAAGACGATGCAAAACTCCTCATAGAACAGGTTCCAGGTATTTCGGCTATCAGCCCAGAGTACAGTAAAAACGGGACAGCGCGAGTGGGACAGAATATTCTCAACCCGCTCGTCACCGGGGTTAATGTCGCTTACGGAGATATGCGGAACATTATCGCCCAGCAAGGAGGACGCTACATCAACGATCTTGATATCCAGCAACGGCGTAGAGTCGTCGTACTTGGGAATAAAGTAAAAGAGCTGCTCTTCGGGGATCAAGATGCAATTGGCCGAACTGTTTTTGTTGACCAGACTCCACTGACGGTTATCGGCATCATGAAGAAAAAAACTCAGCCGTCTTCTTATAACAGCCAAGATCAAGACCGCATATTTATTCCTCTCACAACGTACACGTCGCTCTATGGCGCGGTTCACGTCAACAATATTATATACAAGATCAAAGATCCACGCGCGTGGGAAGAAATCGAAAAAGAAATTCGTGTCGTGCTTGCCCGAAAATATCAATTCGACCCGACCGATGAAGATGCGCCGTCTATTTGGGACACGGCAGAATCCGACCAAATAATATTTTATACGTTTCTGGGAATCAATATATTTCTCGGGCTGATCGGAAGTTTCACGCTTGGCGTCGCAGGGCTTGGCGTCGCCAATATTATGTTTATCGTTGTTCATGAACGCTTTCGGGAGATCGGCATTAAACGGGCTGTCGGCGCAACAAAGAAAAATATTTTGTTTCAATTTTTTTCTGAAACATTTTTTATCGTTGCAAGCGGTGCGATCATCGGTTTTCTCATTGCGTGTGGAATCGTTGCAGCGGTCTCCAAACTTCCGATACAGGACTACGTCGGAACGCCGGAAATTTCTGCGGAAGTGGTCGGCATTACGATTTTCGTTCTCACGGCAGTCGGACTTCTTTCGGGACTTATGCCCGCACGCAGTGCAGCGAATCTGGACGTTGTTGAATGTTTACGAGACTAATGAAAATGTTCAATATCCCACTTTCAACATGCGAACCTTAGGATACCGGTACAATGTGAATGCTGCGTTGATTCCGGCTCCGGTTTTTTGTTTTCACGGATACTTATTCATTATCGATGGCGTATTGTTATGATATTCGAACTTTTAAAAGATTTTCTTTCTGATTTAAAATCGCATCGCCTGCGTGCTACTCTCACACTGCTTGCCATCACATGGGGAACGATCACCGTCGTCTTCCTTCTTTCGTTCGGACAGGGACTGGGCAATCAAATGATGAAAGGAATGATGAACGCAGGGAACCGGATTATTATCATGTACGGAGGAGAAACAGGATTGGCTTTTCAGGGATTGCCGAAAGGAAGACCTATCCGGTTCACAGAAGAGGATGTCGAGATTATTGAGAAAAAAGTACGGGGAATAAAAATGATCTCGCCTCAATATCGTAAATGGGTAACATTAACGTATGGAACTTTTGCGACTTCAACTGAATGTGAGGGGTGCAATGCGTTATTTGAAGAAATGCGGAGAATGTATCCGGCGGAGAATGGCCGATTCCTTGATGAGCTTGATGTTAAACAGCAACGCCGTGTGGTCGTCCTCGGTTCGAAAATCGCTGAAGACATGTTCAAGCACGAAAATCCTATCGGCAAAACAATGTTTATCGACAACATTCCATTCGAAGTCGTTGGAATCATTCAAAAGAAATTGCAGACGGCAATGAACAACGGACCGGATACACGCCGCGCGGTTATTCCCTATTCCACCATGAAGACGATGTACGGCATGACGTATGTCAACAGCATCGTTCTACAGCCGTCGGATAAAAATTTGCAGCCGCAGATAAAGGAATCGATCTATGAAATTTTTGGAAGAAAATATCATTTCGATCCGAAAGACGAACGCACGATTAATTTCTGGGATTTTATTGAAGCGGAAAAAATCATGAATAAGGTGGGTCTCGGTATGTCGATCTTCCTTTTTGCCATAGGGTTTCTCACACTCGTCATTGCCGGCGTCGGCGTAGCGAATGTGATGTACGTTGTTGTAAAAGAGCGGACAAAAGAAATCGGAATTAAGATCGCCGTGGGTGCAAAACGCAGATATATTTTAATGCAATTCATTTTTGAATCGCTGTTGCTATCGTTAAGCGGCGGCGCAATCGGCATTGCCTTCTGCACGGTCATCGTACACATCTTCTGGATGTTTCCTGCAGATAAAGGAGCAATGCAATTTCTTGCACGTCCGGTTCTTTCCCCCGGATTAATTTTGCTGACCATCGGTATTCTCACGGCCGTCGGTTTAGCAGCAGGCGTATTTCCAGCACGTAAAGCAGCCTCGCTCGATCCGGTAGAATCGCTACGATATGAATAAATTGAATTGGATGAATTTCAAACCAGCGTTGTATCGCGAGCGAATTTTATCATCGGCGGATAAAAGTACTTTGGAAAAAAAATAATTTCGGATGCTTCATATCTCCGCCGAAACATCGTGAATCGTTTCAAAGTGATCGACATTTTTATTTTGTCATCGCTCCTTTTGCAACGACATAATTCCTTCTGAGATACCTGAGGAAATTTTTTTTGGCAGGGCTCACCCTGTGCATCCGTAAAACCATTCTCTAAAGCTTTATTGAGTCCCTGCATGAACGATGCATATACTTCGTTTCGTGCATAAAATTCGTCGATGATGAACGACTCGTCTTGTTCACACTATTTCGTTTATCCTTATATGGATGAGAAGGATTCGTGTGCAATATAAAACCGGCAATCATTACAAATATGATTTAATAAACGCCATCGGATAAACTGCTCTTGCTGGATTCTCGCGGAAAGAATAAAGCAACAACATCGACAAAATGAATATGCGTATAGATGATATGAGAGGGATTCTTTTGGAACCGGGTATAACCAAAAGAATCCCCTGATGAAGTATTTTTTATTCTGCTTTTCGGATCGAACCGGAACCATGGATAGATTGCTCGACGTGTTTCGGTTCGCCAAGATATTTGATCGAACCACTTCCATCAATGCGAGCATCTAACGAAGAAAGAACGTGACACCGAATATCGCCGCTTCCTTCGATGCGAATTGTTGCATCTTGTGTCACCAGTGAATCTGCTTCAATGTCACCGGAACCGTTGACGACAATCTTCGTTTTTTCGGCCGTGCCGCTTAAAACGACATGCGCCGATCCATTACCGGTGAACTGAAATGCATCGGAATGAATATTGTAAATATAACCCTTCGACGACCCGTCTGCGGTAAATGCTGTGAGTTGCGGAACTGAAATAATAATCTTAATTCCACTCGTCGAAGAGAGATTCTTTTTGGTGTCGATATGCAATTCGTTCCCGCGGACAACTGTTCTGATGAACGGAAGCAAGTTCTCATCGGTTTCTAGTGCCACCGACTGAGACGAACCGCAAGTAATTTGAATATCGTATCCGCCGTCGCAGACGATCGATTCAAATGAGGGAAGTTCGCGCGGTTCCGTTTTGATCGTTCCATTTCCTCGAACCCGCGGGCCAAAACATGAACACAACGAAATCAAACAAATGACTGATGCAATAAATATTTTTTTCATAATCCGCTCCTCTCTGTTAAAATTATTGTTTGTTGAATATACGGCATCAGAAATAGAATGTTTCATGAATATTTCACCCACGAGCCATGAAACCTCTCCCTTATTATAAAAACAAACTGGCTTACAATTTTGATCGGCTTCAAAATCTAAAACAAAAAGGATGTATTGATGGAAGGAATGAGATGGAACCGTGTGGGATTAGATTTGTTCTTTCTTCGGAAGAAAGTCGGGATATAACTTTTTCATACAGTCCGGACAAATACCGTGCGTAAATCGCGCTTCGGAGCGATCTTGAATATAAGCTTCCACTTGATTCCAATATCCTTTGTCGTCGCGAATTTTTTTGCAGTTGGAACAGATTGGCACCAGCCCGCTTAATTTTTTAATATCGGCAAGCGCTTCCTGAAGTTCTGTAATGACGTGTTCGCGTTCAATCTCAGCTTTTTTACGCTGTGTGATATCTCTTGCGATACTCACCAAACCAATAATGTTTCGATTCTCATCCCGCAGCGGAATTTTCGATGTAAGGTACCAATGTTTCTTTCCTTGATTGTCTGATAGAGTTTCTTCCATGTTTAAAACCGGTTGTCCTGCTTGTAAAATAGATTGCTCATCAAACGAGTGTGTGACAATGACCTCTGCTTGATCGTCGGTTGGATTGGATGTATTCCTTAACGAATCTTCAAAAAGTTCATCTGCCTGATTGGAAATTGTTTTACGGCCGGCAGTATCTTTTACATAAATTAAATCGGGCACATTGTCGATTAATGTCCGAAGGAGATTACGTTCTTGCGAAATTACTTTATCAATTCGGCGTTGTTCCGCAATTTTCTGCATTTGTTTACGTCGTCGAATAATCCAATAAATAATCCCAGAAAACAGCCCGGCAGCAAGAAGTCGAAACCATGTTGTTTGCCAAAACGGCGGAGCAATATTGATGCGAATCGATGCTCCTGTAGTATTCCACACACCGTCGTTGTTCGATCCTTTCACGTAAAAAGTATAGTCGCCCGGATTGAGATTCGTATACACAGCTGAATGTTTGTTGCCGACATAATTCCAATCGTCATCAAATCCTTCCATTTTGTACGCGTATTGGTTTTTCGAAGATGATATGTAATTGAGTGCAGCAAACTCGAATGAGAATACGGATTGTTTATAGGTTAGATTAATTTGATCGGCAATACTAATATCCTGTTTTAAGATCGATTTTATTTCTGACGGTAAAACCGGTTGATTGAAAATTCTGAATTCGGTAATAACGATGGGAGGAACATATGTATTATCGACGATTTTATCTGGATAAAAAGCGTTGAATCCATCGATGCCGCCGAAATACATTTTTCCATCTTTACATTTGAACGCCGACCGTCGTGTAAATTGATTGTTTTGCAGTCCGTCTTCAATGGAATAATTTCTGAATTTCGGGAATGACGGAAGATGAATTGCATCCACAAACTTCGAAATGCCTCCGTTGGAACTTATCCAGAGATTTCCATGGTTATCTTCCAAAATGCTGTTGATAGAGTTGTTCGGTAATCCATCAGCTATTCGATACACCTTCGCCGCTTTTGTCTTTCGGTCATATAAATTCAGCCCATCATCGGTTCCAAACCAAAGATTGCAACGGCTATCTTCAAATAAACAAATGACTTTAGTGCTGCTAATGGTTGCGTTATCGTTTTCATCGTGGACAATTTGTTCAAAGGATCCGTTCATTCGGTTATAATGGACAAATGCTGTGGTGTTTGAAAACCAAAGATCACCATCTCTTGTTTCAATCACTTGCTGAACATAATTCGATCTCAATCCTTTTTGCGTTCTAACACTTGAATCATTGCTTAAATATCGAGTGAAAAGTTTTTTTTGTGGATCAAATAAATTTAGTCCGCCGCCCATTGTTCCGAGCCATAAATATCCTTTCGAATCTTCGATAATCGAAAAAATATCGTTTCTTCCAATGCTATTGGTATTCTTGGGGTCATTAAAAAAGTGATTGAATGTTTCTGTTTTGTCGTTATATTGATTGAGTCCGCCTCCCCAAGTACCGACCCAAATGGTTCCATTTCTGTCTTTGCACAAAGCCCAGACAGCATTTGCGCCAATGCTTGATGGTTTCAATGGATCATGAATAAAGTGCTTCACTGTTCTATCTTTTTTATTGTATCGCTCCAAGCCGGCTTCGGTACCAATCCATAAGTATTCATTGTCGTCTAAAAAAACATTGACCTGTGATTTTTTCAGTGAATGAGGATTTTCAGGTTCGTTTTGAACAAGTTCAAACTTATCACCGACTGGGGTAATAATATTGATCCCTTTATTGAGCGTGCCAATCCAAATATTTTCCTGCTTATCGAGAAACAATGAATGTACGGAATTACTGCTGAGACTTGTTTCTTTATTCGAGCTGTTTCTGTGATGCTGAAAATTCGCTTTATCTGCTTGGAAGGTAGCAAGGTCGAGCATATCCAGTCCGCTGTTTTCCACTCCAATCCAAAGGCGATGTTTATGGTCTTCCAATAACGATAAAATCATTCCACCGGAAACGCTGTTGACTTGTTTGGGATTATTTTTAAAGTGAATAAAAGTTTTTTGATTACGGTTCTTGGAGCCATCGCACATATCTAATCCCGATAAAGTGCCAAGCCACATTCTTCCTTGATCATCCTGCAAAAAATTTAAAATAGAATTATTACCGATGCTGCCGGGGTTATGGCTGTCGTTAAAGTACTGGACAACACTTTGAGATTCA
>DATKMP010000249.1:0-4859 GCA_035541775.1 Bacteroidota bacterium
TGCGTTAAAGCGAAATCAAAACGAGCGAGCGACACGGATGCTGTTCGATCATATTCTCGCGGATTCAACCTACAAAGCGGTATTTAATTTCGGCGATGTGACGGCGCACAGTGCGAGCGAGAAAGCATGGGAGTTTATGGATTCAGTGATGACTCGTGCGGAACAGCGTCGGCTGTCGATGTATGCTGCCATCGGAAATCATGATTATTTCTTTTCTGCGGAAGAAGGAGAACGAAACTTCAAAAAGCGATTTCCGGATTTTCGCCGGACGGGAAATGTTGTGAAAATAAAAAACAGCGCATTTGTGCTATTCAATTCTAATTTTACCAGGCTGTCAAAAACCGAACAGCAAACACAGCTTGCGTGGTACAAAACAACACTGGACTCGTTGGAACGCGATTCCACGGTGATTAATGTTTTTGTCGGATGTCATCATCCGCCGTATACAAATAATACCATGGTCTCCGGTTCAGCCGATGTGCGGAATCTCTATGTACCGCCGTTTATTCAGCACAATAAATGCAAGCTCTTTCTCAGCGGTCATGCGCATGCGTTCGAACATTTTAAAAAATTCGGGAAAGATTTTTTAGTTCTTGGCGGCGGCGGAGGAATTCAGCATACATTATTACTGGGTGATCAGCAGCGTGAAAAAGATTTGTTTCCTTTGCAAACAGAAAAACGGATGTTTCACTACCTGCGCTGTGAAATTACTCGCCAACAAATTCAAATCTCGGTGATGATGATTCGGAAAGATTTTTCAGGAATCGATCCGGTGTATACATTTACAATTCCCAAATAAATTACAAAAATCAAAAAACAAGTTGCAAACAAAAACGAATCACTAAATCCAAAGTGACTAAGTTTAATTTGGAACTTGTTTGTGAATTATATTTTGTTTGTTGGAATTTATAAAAGAGGTTAGTCGAAGACGACCGTTTTATTTCCATGCACCAGCACACGATCTTGCAGATGCAATCGTAACGCACGTGCAAGCACAAGGCGTTCAAGGTCGCGGCCTTTCCGAATTAAATCTTCCAACGAATCTTTATGCGAGATGCGGATAATGTCCTGTTCGATAATCGGTCCTTCATCCAATACTTCCGTCACATAATGGCTCGTAGCGCCGACGATTTTTACACCGCGATCGAATGCCTGCCGGTACGGATTGCCTCCGGCAAACGCCGGAAGAAACGAATGATGAATGTTGATGATGCGCTGCGGATATTGTTTGATAAAATCCGATGAGAGCACCTGCATGTACCGCGCAAGAACAATCGAATCGACATTTTGCTGTTTCAACAGTTGCAACTCTTTTGCTTCGACATCCTGTTTATTTTCTTTAGTGATGGGGAAGAGGTAGTACGGAATGTGGTACCGCTGTGCGAGCGGTTCAAGATCGGGATGATTGGAAATAATGAGCGCAATGTTGGTGTTGAACTCACCGATTTCATACCGCCATAAAATTTCCTGCAAGCAGTGATCGTACTTGGAAACGAGCAGTGCAAGATTCCTTTTGTGTTTTACAAGGCGGATATTATACGTTGCTTGAAATTCTTGTGCGAGCGGAGCAAATTGTTTTAATAAATCTTCTTTGCCGAAATTGTTATTGCTGATGGCCCACGCAATGCGTAAAAAGAATCGCTGCTCCTGCGCATCGACATGTTCGTCGAGGTCGATAATGTTGCCGCCGCGTTCGAAAATAAAATGTGTGATGCGTGCCACTAATCCTTTTTGATCAGGGCACGACCACAACAAGATAGCGATAGAAGGTTGCTCTGCCATCAGATCAGTTTCAATTCTTTGAGAACAGCGTTGAGTTTTTCACGTCCGTTTTTGGAAATTGGAACCATCGGCAGGCGGAGCACTTCTTCAATCAATCCCATTTCGGCAAGCGCCGTTTTTACCGGGATCGGACTGGATTCAATGAAGTTCGCATTCATCAGCGGCAACAGTTTGTTGTGCATCGTGCGTGCAGCTTCCCATTTATTGGCAAGGCACAACCGGACAAACTGTGAGAATTCTTTCGGCATTTCATTCGAGATAACGGAAATACATCCGTCGCCGCCGCAGACCATAAGAGCGAGCGTGAATGCATCATCGCCGGAGAGTAAAGAAAAATCTTTTGGTTTGTTGCGTGCAATTTCCATGATCTGGCCGAGATTGCCGCAAGCTTCTTTATCCATCACAACATTCGGAATTTCTTCTGCCATTTGCAGCATGGTTTCTGCTGTAATATTTCCGCCGGTTCTTCCCGGAACATTATAGACAATAATGGGAATATCGACCGCGTCAGCAATGGCACTGTAATGTGCAGTATATCCGGCTTGTGTCGGACGGTTGTAGTACGGCCCGACGACGAGTGCGGCGTCCGCGCCTGCGCGTTTTGCAAATTTTGCTTTTTCAATTGCTTCGGCGGTGTTATAGCTTCCGGCACCCGCAAATATTTTTACACGTCCGTTCGCTTGTTCGATCGTTAATGCGATCACACGTTCTTGTTCATGATGGCTCAGGGTTGTATTTTCACCGGTCGTTCCCATCGAAACAATCGCCTCGACACCGCCTTTAATTTGAAACTCGATCAATCGTTTCAATGCCGGTTCATCAATGGAACCGTTTTTTGTAAACGGTGTGACAATAGCGGTTCCTGTTCCCTGGAATTTTTTTCGCGAAGACATAATGATCCTTACTTATGTAAATAAATCTTCCAGCACATCATCCATTGTAAAGATGCCGTGCTTGTGCTGAACCCATTCGGCAGCGACAAGAGCGCCGAGAGCCAATCCATTTCTGTTTTTAGCAGTATGTTTAATTTCAATCGCATCGGCAATGGAATCGAATTCAAGCGAATGCTCGCCGATGACCCAGCCAGTGCGTGAGGATGAAACATGTAATTGTTCCGGTTTAATTTTTCCGTCCGGCGGTGCAGTGAGTAATTCTTTCTTCCGATCTATTTCGGTTAAAACAATTTTTCCAAGTTGCAATGCAGTGCCGCTGGGGCTGTCGATTTTTTCTTTGTGATGAACTTCGTGTATCGAAACATCGTAATCGGCAAACTTGTTCATCATCTTCGATGCTTCTTTCGCAATGCGAAAGAAAACGTTGACACCCAGCGAAAAGTTTGCGGCATGCACAACACCGATGTTATATTCTTGTGCGAGGTGCTGAATGTCCGCAAGTTTATCATTCCATCCGGTTGTACCGATGACGACTGGAACGCCGGATTCTGCCCATGGCGTTAAATCTTCTACTAATGTCTTTGCTGTTGCAAAATGAATTGCAGCATCGACAGTCTTTCTCTGAGAATTCTCCGGCAAGGGAATTCCGATATCAAGTTTTATCGGAACCGACCAGCCGCGATCAAGCGCAAGCTGCTCGATGGTTTTTCCCATTTTACCGTAACCGATTAATGCTATGTTCATTTCGCAGTGCCTCCAACCGGTTCAAGTATTTCGCTGTCTTTCACTTTGTCGAACAATTCTTTATGTAACCGTTTTACTGCTTCGGTGACATCCGCATCTTCAACGACCAAACTCATATTAATGTCGGATGCGCCTTGTGTTATCATCAAGACATTGATGTTGGCAAGCGCTTTAAAAATTTTGTTGGCGACGCCGGCAGTCGATTCCATTTGATCGCCGACAGTACAAATGATCGCTTTGTTTTCAAGAATTGATACTTCGGCAAACTGTGACAGCGCTTCGATAATTTCCGGAAGGCGAGTGGTATTATCGATTGTTAATGAAACAGCAACTTCCGACGTACTAACAAGGTCGACAGCCGTTTCAAATTTACTGAAGACCGAAAAAATGTGTTCCAGAAAACCGTATGCCATCAACATCCGCATCGATTGTACTTTGACGATGGTGATGCCGCGTTTGAAAGCGATGGATTTGACCGGTACATCTGCTTTCGGCGGATTAGAAATAATGTGCGTGCCGGTAGATTCCGGGCGCATTGAATTCAACACGATGACAGGAATATTTTTTTGCACGGCAGGCGAAATCGTACTCGGATGCAAAACTTTTGCACCGAAGTATGCAAGTTCTGCTGCTTCGCGGAACGATACAACGCTGAGTTTTTGTGCATTCGGAACAATACGCGGATCGGTGGTAAGAATGCCGTCCACATCCGTCCAGATTTGAATTTCTTCTGCATCTAATGCTGCACCGATAATGGCGGCAGAATAATCCGATCCGCCGCGTCCGAGAGTAGTAACTTTGCCGGATGTAGTTGCGCCGACAAATCCCTGCGTGACGACAATCTTTCCGGAATGTAAAATCGGATTTACTATCTTCGGAACGAATTCATTGATTTGATCGAACTGCGGAGCCGCGCATGCAAATTGATCGTCGGTGATCATAAATGTCTGCGAGCTAACCAATTCTACAGGAATTCCCTGTGCACGAAATGCTTCGCTCACAATTTGTGATGAAAGCTGTTCGCCCGTCGATGCGATGACATCTAATGAACGGTTTGTCAATTCGCCAAGGATTGCAATGCCGCTGCATAGGTTGCGCAATTCTTCAATACGATGTTTGAAAGTAACGATAAGCTGCTGTACGGTGGAACGGTCGTCGATTAAATTTTCGGCAATCGTTACGTGACGTTCGAGTAAATCGTTGAGCGTTTGAATTGCATCGTCAAGTTTTCCGTTCTGGGCAAAATGTGCCGCTTTCAACAGCGCATTGGTTGCACCGGAAACTGCGGAAAGAACCACGACCGGCGAACGGTGTTGTTCTTTTTTTACAATATCAATTACTCTCTGCATCGCGCGTGCATCGCCAACCGACGTGCCGCCGAATTTCATCACAATCATGTTTTTACTAATCCGTTTCTTCTTCTCTACTCAATTACTTAAT
>DATKMP010000250.1:0-10176 GCA_035541775.1 Bacteroidota bacterium
GCTTCAGGCCAAAGACAAATTAGCAGCACTAGCGAGATACAGTTAGCTATTATCAAATAACTGATTAAGATTAACTTTGTAAGAGGCTTCGCAGGTCGGAGTTCTTCTGTCACAAAATCCGCATTGCTTTTTCTTGTAGGCATATCTGCCTCCTTATGATTTAAATAGTGTGTGATATGGAAAAACTTTCATGTTGGTTCAGGGTTGATAGCTAACTCGTGCATCTCCGCAACAGAAACTTCGTGTGTTCTAACGGATTGCAACTCCCGCCAATCTTCATGGCGGAAAATCCAGTCCAGCGTTTATCTTGGCAATGTCTTGTGCTCTGATGTTTATTACTTATTACTCAAAGACTTAACGACTCATTGACTCATTTTAACAATAACATCTTCTTTGTCTCAACAAAATTTTTGTTAGAGCCATCTACTGAAGTTGCGATGATGCGATAAAAATACATTCCCGATGCAACATTTGCATTCCAGGCTACTGTTTGATATCCTGCTTGCTGCTCGGTATTTATCAGTTCTTTCACAACCTGACCCAGAACGTTATAAATGACAAGCCGTACGCTGCTTCGTACAGGCAAACTATATTGGATTTTTGTTGAAGGATTAAATGGGTTGGGATAGTTCTGTGCTAAAATATAAGAACGAACAAGATTCTGGTCATTATCTACAGCGGTTACCATTTCTGAAAGTGGGCGATGCCAAATGCCCCCATACCCAGCAGCCGCGAAAACACTAGAGCCAATTAAGATGAAGGAATAGATGTTATTATTGGATAAACCGGCATTTACATTACTCCAATTGTTGCCATTATCAAATGAAAGATATACACCACGAGAAGTGCCAGCGAGAACAATTGTCCCTGTCGCATAGAGAGAATTGACATAAGCGGAATCAGGCATGCCATTGTGGATAGCTGTCCAATTTGCTCCATTATTTGTCGATATAAAAACATTACTGAATGTGGTTCCAGCATAAAGATAATTACTGTTGGCGGCAAGACTTTGAATCAAACCTCCTTGCAGTCCATTGTAGCCTCCAGTCCAACTTGAACCTTGATCTGTAGAAATAAAAACACCTCCACTGTTTGCGACAAAGACTCCGACGCTATTTTTAGTCATTGCCGTAATATTTGTATACGTCATACCGTTGTTGGCTTGGCTCCAACTAGATCCATTGTTGGAAGATCGAAAGACTCCGCCCGGGGCAGCAGTACCAGCAAATATGTTTGTACCTGTAAACGTGAGAGCGGTGATGAATGTCCCTGTCGGAATCCCATTGTTGATCGCTGTCCAGTTTGATCCATTATTAGTGGAAAGAAACACACCTCCCGTCATTGTTCCAGCATAAATATTCAATCCATTAGTAAAGAAAGCACGGACATCAGTGTCAGTTAAACCATTGTTGGCAGCAGTCCAGGTCGTACCCCCGTTAGTGGAGAAATAAACACCGCTGCCACTGGCGAAAAGACTTGTGTCACCGAGTCCATTAGAAATTGTTGTGAGATTTCGGACAAAAATACCCGGTCCATTGATTTGCGTCCATTGACCATTGGCAAAATGGAGACACAAAATAACGGATAGAAAAATAAATAGAAGAGATCGTATTGGATGCATAATTGCATTTCCTTTGAAAGTAGCTATTTGACAATTGCACCTAACATGTAATTAGGTCGACAAGGTCGACTCTTTGCGCTTTAAATGCATGTATTGTCGACATTAGTGAATTATTTTGTAAATCTTTCATAATATAACAATCAATCGTTCTCTCCATCTCGCCTTAGTTTTCCAAGGGTGGGATGTCGAAAACTCCGACTCAACGGAGAGAACTGGTTCTATAGTTATTGGTTATCGAATAACGATTAACAGATAACGTCTCATCGCTCAACGACTCATCATCTAACCGCTAACTGCTAACAGCTTCTCACTTCACTTTACCGTTGTGGTGCTCGCCGCGGCTGCCGCCTCTGTATCGTCTTTCTTCTCATGCCGCACGCCGAGATTCTTCACGCGCCGTATATCGAAATACGCCGTGTAGGTATCCGGATTCGTCGCTTTCAACAGCGCCATTTCGTGGTCGATATGGTTTTCTAACAAGTCGTTGATGGCGCCGATTTCTTCTTCAATCGAAACGCCTGCGCCTTTGTGTTCGCCCGGTGCATTGGTGCTTTTGCCGAGCGATGCAGAATAATCGGTCAGCAGTTTTTGTATCGCCGCAAAACTCTCTGCGGTAATATTGTACGGCGCAAGGTCGGTTAAAACTTTTGCCGCTTCGCCTATCACCGTTCCGCCCAAAGTTTCCAGTACTTTGTCGTTCATACAAATCAGTTTGCGCTCTGTCAGTTTTCCAAAATCCTGCAATGTCACGTTATTATTTTTGTGGCCGTAGGAGGCAAGTGCAGAAGCGAGAGGGAACAGTCCCTGAGCGAATGCGATCTTTGCATTCTTTTTGGTTTTGGTTGTCGGACTGGTGCCGAGTTCATATACTTCCGATCGTGTCTCCAGATCGGCAAGCAGTCCGTTAAACTTGTTCACATCAACCGCCAGCACCGGCACCGTAGCGATGATGTCTTTTTTCTCATCGAGAAATGTTTTCACGCCCCCGTACATAAGGCGCTCGTTTACAAAATATTGAAGCATAATATTACTCCTTATATAGTGATTAATAGAGACATCTGAAAAAGGGTCATTGCGATCCCGACGACTTGCTCGCCCTTTTTTGGGTGGGAGTCGGGAGAAGCAATCTCAGCATTGATTTTCAAACAAAACGAAGATTGCTTCGTCGCTCCGCTCCTCGCAAAGACGCTATTAAATAGGTTTTCAGATGTCTTTAATGGATTAGTGATGGAAGAATCATCCTTTATTTTAATGTGTAATTTATACTCAAAAAACGCCTTGTTATGTTCCAAAAAAGGCAATATATATGTTTTCAAGCCCGTTCTATGTTGTAGGAAGTCCATTATCCCTCATCAGAAGTCCATTTTGAGCTGTCGGATATTCATCATGCTTCATCGGCAGTGTATTTTTTGCTATCGGGAGTCTATCATGCGTCATCGGATATGCATCAAGACCCGTCGGATGTTCATCATGACTTATAGGAAGTGTATATTTTGCTATAGGGAGTCTATCGTGCGTCATCGGAAGTGCATCATGAGCCGTCGGGTGTTCATCATGCCTTATAGGAAGTGTATATTTTGCTATCGGGAGTCTATCATGCGTCATCGGATATGCATCAAAAGCCGTCGGATGTTCATCATGCATCGTTGGAAGTGTATATTTTGCTGTCGGGAGTCCATTATGCTTCATCGGAAGCGGATTGTACTGCAGCAGAAATCTGTTGTTCCCGTGAACGGATAGATATGAAGCAGGGGAGTTCATCATTGGACCGTTCCCGAATTCATTTGCACGGCGGAATCTTTCTTCTTCAATCCCCATACTGGATTTAGAGACCCGGCATAGCACATCGATTTACCCATAACCACCTAACCCGAATTCAATGTCTTAAAATGCTATTTTGTGAAATATGTTGAAATCAACTATGGTGTTATTTATGCTAAAAGCAAGAACTATTTTTAAAACAATGATTAAATTATTTTAATGTTGATATTCGATAGAAAACACCTGTGTACGATAATTCTGTGCCCGAACGTACCGGGTACCTGCAAAATGTTTGCTGCTGAATTTTAAATGATGAATGGCTCTCTGCGGTTCCTCTGAGAACTTTACGGCTTGTGACCATCACCAACTCGGCTTAAACTTTGCAGGTGATGGTCACATACACCATACTTGCCCATCCACCTGCGGCGGATATGGTTGAGTGTAATTGAAATTCTTATCATCTTTTTTCCCACCGAAAACTCCAAGCGGGAATTACAGAAAAAACTCATGTAAACCAATTCATCCAGTGCTGTTAAAAACACACTCACGTGCTTCGGCTTGTGACCACTTGTTGCTATAATATTGTAAATCCAAAATCGAAATACGAGAAGAAAATATGTCCACTACCAATCCGACCGCTTTAAGCGATCGGATTGGTTGCATGGGAAAGAAGATTGCAAGTGTCAGTCAACGAATTTTCGCTTTTCCCCGTTTCGCCTTCTACCATCTCCCCGAAAAATTATTTGCTTAACTCGATCCACCGTTTGGAAATCGTTTCCCACACACGCTCGATGGTAATTGCGTCGAACGCCTCACGCTCCTGTTCATCCGTATAATGCGGCAAAACGATAGGGGATTTGATGTTGACATGCATATTGCCATACGCGCCCCAATCCGTCGGGTCGGAGGAACCGAGCGATGCAACAACAGGAGTGCGTGCTGCAACGGCAACGTTCATCGGTCCCGTGCAGTTGGAAAGAAATAATTTGCTGTGCTGAATGAGAGCGGCAAGATCGCCGATGGTGGGCGAATGCCCGATGACGGCATGCTCGCCAATTTGCGCCGCCACGTTTTGCACAAGCTGTTCTTCGCCGCTGCCGAGAACTAATGCAATATGTTTTTTATGTAAAGACATCTCATGCTTCTTTCTATGAAAATAATTGAAATCGATCCTATGTGATACTCGCAAAGTTATACGGTATCGCTGTCAATATAATCGATATCTTTATCTGAGGCATCTGAAAAAGTCGTCTATACTGTCATTGCAAATGAAGCGAAGCAATCTCAATGAAGTTTTTGTAAAGAAAACAAGATTGCTTCGTTGCTTCTCGCAATGACTTCATAAAATTGTTTTTCAGAAGCCTCTATTATCCAATTCATCATTATTTTCATCGGCTTCATCAATCCATCTTGAATAATTTTATCTATGAAAGAATTATGAACTATCTTCCGGTTACCTGTAAATACGTAATTTGTTTGCTTCGGTAACT
The DNA here is from genome assembly GCA_035541775.1 of Bacteroidota bacterium. Lineage (GTDB taxonomy): Bacteria > Bacteroidota > Ignavibacteria > UBA10030 > UBA10030 > DATKMP01. Next base: position 4,873 of record DATKMP010000250.1, read on the forward strand.
TGCTTTGGCATCTGTCAGTTGGTCATTGGCTTGCTGTGCCATTGCCTGTGCTTCTAATAAATCGGTAAGGTTGTTCATGCCGTTTGTATAGCTATCCTGATTGACATTCAGATTTTCTTCTGCCTGCGTTTTTGCTTCTTCGCTCAACAAGACCTGTTTGTACGCATCGCTTAAATCCTGCCATGCCTTTTGCATTTGCAGCATCAGCAATTCAGAATTATCTTTTAAAGAGTTATTTGCAATTTTTTCTTTAATGTTTCGTTCTTGCAAAGTATGCGATGCGCCCCACCAATCGGAAATCGGAATGGAAATGGTGCCGAAGACCATGCCGATAGTTCGGTCTTTCCCTTCATCAAGCTTCATGTAAATTCCACTTACACCGATACCGGCTTGCGGTAAATATTCGCCAAGTTTCATATTGGTTTGTAACTCCTCCGCTCTTACAGACGCCTGTAATAGACGATATTCTGATCTACTATTGAGTGCCGCTGCATGATCGACAAAATATGTTTGTGGAAGATCGGTGACGGTTAATGTGTCCTTCAACACCAACGTTGAATCGTATGGAATGCCGATATACTGACAAAACGCCATTGTCGCAAGTTTTTTCCCATTCTCTAATTTTGATTTATTGAGAAGAACTTCGCTGCGCTTTACTTTTACTTTGAGTAGATCGTTTTTCATCACCACACCGGATTTGTAGGCATCTTCGACTTGTGCCAATACACCGTTTAATAGTTCTTCATAACGTTGAATGGTTTTGAATTTTTCGTTCAATGAAACAACAAGCCAATATTGCTCTTCCGTCTTTAGAGTTACTTCATTCTGTGAAAGACGATTTTTGTATTCACTAACGTCTTCACCCAATGAAGCAAGCTTATTGCCGTTCCATATTCTTCCACCGGCAAAGATCGGCTGAATGGCTGTAACCGTACCAAAAGTTCCTGATTTCAACAGCCCTATGGTCGCACCAAAAGCAGACATCTCCATCAAATCCTTCTGCGCTTCAAACTTCGTTCCGCTTGCACTGATAGATGGGAAGAAATTTGTGAACGCCGCTTTTTTGGTCTGCTCCGCCGCTTCCGTTTCCAATGCACTGTTTTTGATCTTGCAATTATTTTGTAATGCAAGCTGTTTGCTTTCTTCCAGCGTCAGAAGTTTTTGTGCGGATACTGCATTGGCGCAGAACAAAATGACAAATGCTAAAATATATTTTTTCATGCTACTTCACTCTCTTCAACTTTATCAAAATCTTTTCTATGGAATAAATAATAGAGCACCGGCAAAACTACCAGCGATAATACTAAACCGAAAATCAGTCCGACGCAGATAACCGAACCAAGCGGTCCCCACAGCGGTGAACGGCTGATAATCATCGGTATGACACCGACCGCAGCGGCTGCTGAGGTTAGAAAAATCGGGCGCATCCTTCTCTTAGCCGCCGCTATTGCCGCTTCCTGTAAACCAAGCCCATGTTCCCTTCGAAGTTCCTCCGTATACGACACATAAATAATTCCGTTACGCGCAATAATACCGATAAGGCCTATCACACCGATGAACGCGGTAATACCGAAGGGATATCCCATGATCAGTACTCCCAATGCCGCTCCGAAAATACTTAACGGCATCGTCATCATAATAAGGATCGCTGTCTTCGTTTTTCTGAACTGGAAGAGAAGGATGATAAAGATGATGGCAATACTGACCGCCAGCGCATAATACATCGGCGTCATTTCATCGATTCCCATTTCATACTCACCGCCGTAGCTGATGGAAACGCCATCCGGCAATTTCATTTTATCAACGATTGGTTTGAGTTTGCTGAAAACGTTGGCGGCATACAGACCTCTTTCAACATCGACCCTGACTGTGATCGTGCGGACGCCGTTCCGGCGTGCAATTTCACCTTCCGTCCATTCTTGCTTGAGATTGGCAAGCTGCCGTACCTGTACAGCAGAGACTAAAAACGGCGACGTGACATATTGGTTCGCTATTTCATCAACGGACGATTTCGATTTTTTATCGACTTTGAGATTCACATTCACAGGATAATCGCCTTCCCAGACTGTCGAGACGGGAAAACCTTTTGTCCCGACCATCAAAGAATAATCCAATATCGTCTTTGAATACCCGAGCCGATTGGCTTCATCCTGCTTCAGGTTTAACTGCACGGCCTGGAGCGGCTGATCATAATCAGTTCTGACCCATTGCGCGCCTTTCATCCCTCGGGCAATTTCTTCTACCTGCGCAGCCACTTTTTTGATCGTCGCAATGCTGTCGCCTGAAATCCGAACTTCAATGGGAGCTGGCGCAACCATCATGTCTAACTGTTTCCATTTGACGTATGCATGCGGATTTGTATTGCTGCATGTTTTACTGTATTGATTCAATATCGCTTTTGTCGCTTTATCGGATTCCGTAATCACCAATAGTTGACCGTAGTGTTTTGCTGGAAAATTCGGCGCATACAGCGTATTAAATCTCGGCGAGCTCGTGCCGACAAATGTGGCAACTTCCTTTACACGGCTGTCGTCTTTTAATTTATCCTCAATTTCCTTCATCACGCTGTCGGTTTGCTGCAGCGAACTCCCCTCTGGAAGATACACTTCGACCGCAAATTGATTACGTTCAAAAGGCGGAAATGACTGCTGCGGGCTAATAGCCAGAATCAACAATCCGAGCACAAATGATGCTCCGCCGATCAGTACCACCTTTTTTTTGTTTTTGAAAGATGTTTCCAAAGCTTTGTCATAAAACGCCTGCAGCCAATTGAGAAAAGCGCCTTTTTTGCCCTTACTCTCCTCTCCCTGGATACCCTGCTTTATGAATGTGTAACACATCATCGGCACCAAGAGAACGGAAACAAGGAGTGAAATCATCAGCGCAAACCCAACGGTCATGGGCAAGGATTTGACAAAATCGCCGGCCTCTCCGGTCATAAAGATCGCCAGGGGCACGAAGCAAATGATAATAATCAGCGTTGCGGAAAATACAGATCCGAAAAGATCAGTCACACTTTGCGACGCAGCATCGTGCGGCGTAATGCCGTGATCAAGTTTCTCGACATAATTGTCGACAATAACAATGGCATTATCCACCACCATTCCCAGAACGATAATTAAACCGGCAAGAGAAACCGTTTGTAAAGATATTCCGGTCGCCCACAAAATACCGATAGTAATAAGGATCGAAATCGGAATAGCGGAAGCGGCGACCAACGCAACCCTTCGCGGCAATAGAAGAACAGTCACGAGAATGACCGAAAGGATTGCCAGACCGAATTCTTTCAGAAAATTATAGATTGCGTGAGAGACGAATTCCGGCATGTCGGAAATAATACCGACATGTACATCCGGCGGAACATCAAGTGTAAATTTATCGATTTCTTTTTTTACGTCGCCGCCGTATTGTACGATATTATTGCCGGGAAGCATTTCCAGCGAGATGAGGAGGCATTTTTTTCCCTTCAGGCGGATATAGGAATCCGGCTCTGCATATTCCCGCAGCACTTTTGCCACGTCCTTCACACGAATCACATTCCCTGTCGGATCGGAATAGATGATTTGATTTGCAATATCGCTTTCTGTTTTATAGCCGGACGGAATATGGATAGGCCGGATGAATTTACCGTCGTCTATTTCGCCCGAATAATTCACCATGCCCTGCGGTTTCAGCGCTGCAAGCACCATCAACGGCTTAATGCCGTATTGCGTCAACTTTGCATCGTCGATATAAACATTGATCTCTTCTTTTTGTAGACCAAAATGTTTGACTCTTGATGTCGCCTGTATTTTCCGAACATCATCTTCAAATTTTTCGATGTAGCGTTCAAGTTCTTTATATGTTTTTGTCTCGGACTCCACCGCTAAAAGAATCGCAGAAGTATTTCCGAAATCATCATCTGCCGTCAACGACATAACGCCCGAGGGCAGCGATTCCTTCAATTCATTCAATCCAAGTCGGAGTTTTGCCCAGAATGGTTTTGGATTATTTTCTGATTTCCTCACTTCGACGTATATCACCATCACATTTTCTTTTGAAATCGAGTGAGTTTTTGCTTTGTCCACTTCTTCGTACTGGAATAAATATTGTTCGACCTTTTTGGTCAACTGTTCTTCCACCTGCTGCGACGATGCGCCTGGATAGACACCGATAATGATTCCCTGACGAATTTTAAATTCCGGAAACTCATCACGGGGCATCAGAATTAATGCAACGACTCCAAGTACAACCAGAATAGCAGTCGATACGATTAAAAATTGTTTGTAACGCAGGACAAGCTCTATTAATGTTCGTTTCGTTTTTTTCTGTTCCATAGTGTATATCCTAACGCCCGATAATGGATACAAATGAATGATCGGCGAGTTTGTGTTGACCGGCTGTTACGACGGTGGCGCCGTATTCGATTCCTTCGGTCACCTCAACGCCATTATTCAACAGTTTTCCGGTCTTGATATATTTTCGGAACGCCTGTTTACCGGAAGCATCGAGCATAAAAACAAATGTTTTTCCGGTCTCATCGACCATCACCGACTGGCTCGGGACAACAACGCCCCGTTTCCCGACCGCGGTATTGATTTGCACGGTGCAAATCATGCCCGGTTTTATTTCGTGATTCGTGTTGACGATACCGATTTTAATTTTATAGGTATGTGCAATCGGATCCGCCATAACGCCGATTTCTTCTACTTTGCCTTTATATTCGGTATCTTCCAGCGCACCGACCTTTATCGTTGCAATTTGACCTTTCTTGATCGATGCTATCTCGTTTTCCGAGACAGAGACTCTGGCAAATACTTTGGCGATCTTCACAATAGTAATGGAAGTAAGGTTCGGCATTGCCACCATACCGACATCAATGGCGCGCTTGCCAACAACACCGTCCGTTGTTGCGTACAGATTGCAATCGTCCAAACTCTTCTTTGCGATTGCTGCAGCAGCTTTCGCCTGGTGCAAACCGGTTTCCACTTCGACATATTTGACTTCCGAAAGATTACCATTCTTGTGCATCGGTGTGAGTCGATCGTACGCATCTACTGCTTGCTGCTCGGTCGCATGTGCCATTGCGTATGCGTTCCGATAGGTTGTGTTATCTAAGGTGGCAAGCAATTGCCCCTTTTTTACAATGGATCCTTCTGAGATAAATACCTGCGATACAGTGCCGAGTGATGAAAAACTCAGAGGAATCATTTCTGATTCTTCTATCGTACCACTATATGCGAATGTCTGACTGGCATTAACTGCCTTTACTTGTTCCACTTCAACTTTCACAGCGTCAGCATTTTTATTCTCGGCATTGCCGGC
>DATKMP010000251.1:0-5105 GCA_035541775.1 Bacteroidota bacterium
GCTAATCTACGTTAGAAATAAGTCCCGGCAACATCGTACACTTGGGAAACTTCCAACCAATATAAAAGTTATCGAATAGATGAATCATGACATAATGTAAATCAGAATACATTCAAATAAAAACAGTTTTTCAAACGTCTCCATTTCAGGAACCTTCTTCACCCAACATTTTTTCTTATATTGTGATACAAGGAGAATTCTTATGAGCACGGTCAACAGTTTTAACAGTAAGCAGACACTAAAAGTCGGATCAAAAACATATTCCTATTATTCTTTAAAGGTGCTGGAAGAGAAACTCGGCGTTCCACTCAACCGCTTGCCTATCTCGCTCAGAATTCTTTTAGAAAATTTATTGCGCCGCGAAGACGGCAGCATCGTCCGTAAGGAAGATATTGAAGCCATTGCAAACTGGAATTCCAAAGCCGTGCCGGAAAAAGAAATTGCTTTTATGCCTGCGCGCGTGCTCTTGCAGGATTTTACCGGCGTGCCATGCGTGGTCGATCTTGCTGTGATGCGCGATGCGATGATTGCGATGGGCGGCGATCCAAATAAAATCAATCCGTTGCAGCCGGTGGATTTGGTGATCGACCACTCCGTGCAGGTGGATGAATTCGGAACGCCGGATGCATTTCGCAATAACTCCGCTCTGGAATTCGAACGCAACAAAGAGCGCTACTCTTTTTTACGCTGGGGACAGCAGGCGTTTAAAAACTTTCGCGTAGTTCCGCCGGATACCGGCATCGTGCATCAGGTAAATTTAGAATATCTCGCGAATGTCGTGTTCAACACTACGATGAACGGCGAGACAATTGCCTATCCCGATACGCTTGTGGGAACGGATTCACACACAACGATGATTAACGGACTCGGCGTGCTCGGCTGGGGCGTCGGCGGGCTTGAAGCAGAAGCCGCAATGCTCGGCCAACCGGTCTCGATGCTCATTCCGCAAGTTGTTGGTTTCAAACTCTACGGCAAATTGAAACCCGACGCAACGGCAACGGATTTGGTTCTTACCATCACACAAATGCTGCGCAAGAAAGGCGTCGTTGGAAAGTTTGTAGAATATTTTGGCGAAGGCGTTTCCTCGCTTTCACTTGCCGACCGCGCAACGATTGCGAATATGTCTCCCGAGTACGGCGCAACGATGGGCTTCTTCCCTGTCGATCAACAGACGATCAACTTTTTACGCTTCACCGGACGCAGCGAAGAACAAGTTGCATTGGTGGAAGCATATATTAAAGCGCAGGGATTATTCCTCACGACAGAAACGCCGCAGCCGGAATTCACCGACACACTGGAACTCGACCTTTCCACAATCGAGCCAAGCATTGCCGGACCGAAACGTCCGCAGGACCGCATTGCACTTTCAAAATCCAAAACTACATTCCGCTCTTCACTTGTTGAATTATTGGAGGCCAAAGGCGCAAAGATCGATAAAGAAGCAATCGCTCCGTGGCTGAACAACGAAGAAACCGAAGTGCTTCCATCTTTTTTAAAATCCGTGGAAATAAAAGATAGAACTGCTTACACATTGCATCACGGTTCCGTCGTGATTGCAGCAATCACCAGCTGCACCAACACTTCCAATCCATCTGTTTTAATTGCGGCGGGATTGGTTGCAAAGAAAGCAGTGGAAAAAGGATTAACGACAAAGCCGTGGGTCAAGACGAGTCTTTCTCCCGGCTCCAAAGTTGTTACGGAATATTTAAATGCCGCAGGTGTAACCAAGCCGCTGGAGACACTCGGCTTCCACTTAACTGGTTACGGATGTATGACGTGCATTGGCAACAGCGGCCCGCTGCCGGATGCTGTGGCAAAAGCAATTCAGGAACATGAACTTGTCGCCGTCTCCGTCCTTTCGGGCAACAGAAATTTTGAAGGCAGAGTCAATCCGCACGCACGTGCAAATTATCTCGCCTCGCCTCCGCTCGTCGTTGCGTATGCGCTTGCCGGAACGATGGACATCGACTTTGCCAAGAACGCCATCGGCCACAACAATAACGGCGAACCGATTTTCTTAAAAGATATCTGGCCGACGCCGCAGGAAGTGGAACAAGCGGTTGCTTCGTTTGTAAAAGCAGAAATGTTCACGAAACAATATGCCAACGTGTTCGAAGGTGAAGCAACATGGAAGAATTTGCCGACACCGAAGGGCGCACAATTTTCATGGGATGCAGCGTCCACGTATATCAAAGCTGCTCCGTACTTCGATCAATTGCCGAAAGAACCGAAGCCGCTTACGAATATTCATGGTGCGCGTGTACTTGCGATGCTCGGCGACTCCGTTACCACCGACCACATTTCGCCTGCGGGTTCGTTCAATGAGAAAAGTCCTGCGGGACAATTTTTGCTTTCACTCGGCGTGCAGAAAAAAGATTTCAACCAGTACGGTGCGCGGCGCGGCAATCACGAAATTATGATGCGCGGTACGTTTGCCAACATCCGCTTAAAAAATCTTCTCGTGCCCGGTACCGAAGGCGGCGTAACGATTCATCCTTCATCTCCTTCCACACCGGTTTCGATTTACGATGCGGCGATGAAATACAAACAGGAAAACACGCCGCTTATTATTCTTGCCGGCAAAGAATACGGCTCCGGTTCTTCGCGGGACTGGGCAGCAAAAGGCCCTGCGCTTCTCGGCGTTCGCGCGGTGATTGCGGAAAGTTTTGAACGCATCCATCGCAGCAACCTTGTGGGCATGGGCGTTCTGCCGCTGCAATTCTTAGAAGGACAAAACACAAAGATTCTCGGGTTAACCGGATTTGAAACTTTCGAGATCGACGGCATTGCCGCAGATTTGAAACCCGGCAAACAGTTGACGGTAAAATCCATTGCACCGAACGGCATTGAAAAAACATTCGTCGTTACCTGCCGCATCGATACGCCTAACGAGGTGGATTATTACCGCCACGGCGGCATTTTGCAGTTCGTGTTGCGTTCGTTGTTGAAAGCGTAACAATTTTCTGTAAGGGCGAGGTGACCCTGCCTGACGGCAGGCAGGCTCGCCCCTACCAAATAAATTTATTTTGTTTCATCATTCATTTGTACGGACGTTCAATTGAACGTCCCTACGGTTTCAATGTTAAGCCAGTTTGCATTGGTGTTCGGGAAGGCGGCGGTACTCATCCGGCACAAGGCGGTACTCGATGGGAGCACGGCGCCGAACACCGGGAGGCCGGCTTTATTCATCCGGAAGACGGCGGTACTGATCCGGCAGATGGTGCCGATGACCGGGCGAGTGGCAGTACTCGTTGGGAAGACGGCGCGTGTCGTTCGGAACACGGCGGTACTCATTGGGAAGATGGCGGTACTCGTTGGGAGAACGGCGCTTGGCGTTTTTAGTGTGATTTTAGAGGTTTTTGCAGCAATGCAGCCCGCGGTAGGGGTTGAATATTTTCAACCTTTATGAGTATTACTTTCTTTAATGGTAAAGAAAGTAATCAAAGAAACCTTTGGCGAAATCAATACGTGCGTCAAGCGACAAGCACTATGATTAGTGGCTGTAGCGTTATGTATTTGTTCGTCATGCTCCTGATTTGTTTATAATGTATTTCCTTTTGGGACTGAGTTACCTGCCGGGATTTCGCCAGACTGAGGCAATGGGATATCTTTGTTTTTTAAAATTAAATAAATCCCTGTCAAAGTTATTAGAGATTAGGCGAGGAAAACATTGACAGGGTTAACCGGTTCCACCTCTTCAAGAGATTGAAACGGTGGGTTTATCTGGAGCACATCTGTTCCGACAGCGTCGAATCGGTTCCCTTTAGATTAAGGGGAGAAAAAATCAATGGTAGCCGCAACCTTTCACGAAGTGATCCCTTCGGGATACGGTTTCGAGACGTGAAAGCGCAGGAGTCAATCCTGCGGCGACCGGAAAATATTTTAACCACCCCTTTGTGCGTTTTCTCAATATGTGCTTCGCACATATAATGGTACGCTCCTCCTCAATTGAGGAGGGGAAAATGCCGAAGGCATTGGCCTGCCTGCCGGTAGGCAGGGGTGGTGGACAATAAAATAACGAGAAAATTCCAAACGAGCGGCGCGCTTGCTTATTTAAAAAAGTACATACATATTTATTTCAGTTTTAACTTTTTTATCCTGTGAGATATTGCATAATGATACATTGCAATAATATTTTTTTATTATCTCACAGGATGAACCAATTACAAATTTTGTTTTCACTCATTTTGCGGATGGTGGTTATGGTGGAAAAAGTTGTAAGAGTGGTTGAGGCAGATGAGTTAGCAAACGAGTTTCATTTTTATTCACATGTCTATGTTGCATGCACAAACATAGCGTACGTCTATCTAATACGTAGTTAGGGCGCATTCTGGCAAATGAAACATAAAAGAAAAATTATATTATCCATCGTTGTTGTTCTTTGCATTCTTCTTATTCTCTATATTGAGTCGAGCGAATCATTTCTGTCATTTTTGAAATACAAGAAGATAACCGATTGGCATGTCACTGATAAAATACGAATGCTTACTACAAGCCAACAAGAAGATGGCTCATATTGTCTTGAATTCCTTGTGAGCAATCATAGCCGACGAGAATTCATAACGTGGTTTGGGGACACTTTATTGACAATAAAGTATTCCTGCGGTTATGACAGTGTAGGAAACGATTGCCGACTTGCGTACAACAAAAAGTACGTTCGTCGTGAAGGAAAAAGACTAATTCCACTTCTGCCAGGTCGAACGCAAGTCGTCGTTGAATCGTTGGGTTCAATAGATACAATGGATGTTCTTATTAGTGAGCAACAAGGTATGCTGACTATGGAACAAAATTAAATGCGCCCTAACCAGCAACTCAAGCTGACGGTAATAGCGTTGGTACATTTTACCGCGCGAACAAGTTTATGGATAAAATAAAAATCGGATTGCGCGCGATGGTTGTGGTAATGGAAAGTTCAGTGTGCCGCAGCTTAGTTGCGTTCCGTTAGGCAGCAATTTAAAGTGTTTATGAAAATAAAATATCTCACAATATTACTTTTGCCAATTATCTTGTTCGGCAACATGTTGAGCCAAGAGGTTGCGCTCAATCCTGACTCAAAGAAGGTAGTAGAAGCATATGAGCAATTACAAAGAAGTCCAAACGATTCG
>DATKMP010000252.1:0-6756 GCA_035541775.1 Bacteroidota bacterium
TTCGTCTTTGATTCTACCATTAACTTTCATAACCCCGCGGAAGTGATTCCGTCGTTCCCTGCGATTTTCATGTATCTCGATATCATAGGATTAACGATTGCAGTGTTGTGGATCGGTATTTCCCTTACACAATTGACTTGGCACACCATCGAAGCAATTTTTTCCCAATCGGCAAAGTGGAAACAGCGGTTGATGCATATATTGGTTATCGTCTGTTCGATTGCAATTTTTTATTGGTTCGATGGCTTCCTCACAGTACCGTGGTATGTTCTATTGCTGGTGATTGCGTTCTCTGTCTTTTTTGCATATCACAAAAAAACTTCGGCGTCTATGCCGCAGCATCTTTGGTTTGCCTGGGGAATGTTGGCGGCGTCGTTCATAATCGCTGTGCCTTTGTTGAACCAAACAATCAATGAAAAACGTGATCAGCAGCTTTCCAGCATCGTTTCTCATCTTGCACAGCCGGCGGATAATTGGTTATCCTATCTTTTAATTGATGGCTTACATGCTGTTTCGCAAACATTGTTACAGGAAACGGAAACACATTTTCTGGAACGCGCGCGCGAACAGCATCTTGCCTTCGCATTATGGACCAAAACAATGTTTGGGCGCGAAGGATACAATTCTGCCGTGGTGTTGTATGATGCACAAGGTAATGAAGTCGATCGATTTATCGTCGGTCTTGATAATAATGAACAGCGCACTATTCTTGCAAAAGTTTTTGAGGGGGAAGAAGAAGCAGTGCAAGTCGTTTCATCGAACGGCTCGGTGTCGTCGGGCAATCAATATGGAGCGTGGATGACAGTTCGGGATTCCGGGAATGCTGTCCTTGCAAGCGTTGCCTTGCTTGTGAATGATGCACGCTCTTCAGTATTCAACAGCGAAGAGTGGGAGCCGCTGCGTCAGTTCACCAATTCAAGCCAGAATGAAAAATTGCAAGGTCTTTCTATTGCAGCATATTCCCATGCAGTACTTGTGAATAGCTCCGGCTGGTCGTCGCCGTTTGCGCAGCAGCTTTCTTCGGAAATGATCAATCGATTACAGTCGGGAACAATCAATCTTCGCTTTGCTATCGATGGCGTTCATTATCATAGCATCTATGCAAGCGATCCGTCGGATGCGTCGCGTGTCGTTGCAGTAAGTTATGTTGAACCGGGCGTACAATCGGTCTTGTTTAGTTTTCTCAAAATCGTGTTGATTTATCTTCTCGTTGGCACGGTGATATTCTCCATCTATGTTATACGCAACAGGCGCAATGCTGTGGTACATTTCAATGGATTCCGGGAACGATTGTTTGTGGCCTTTTTAGTTGTTGCGTTGCTGCCGCTCATCATTGTTGGATATTACAACCGGTTATTCGCCGATGAAAAAGTTATGATTGATTTGTCGCAATCGGTTCAGCGAGAATTAAATACCTTGACAGTTCGCATTGAATCTTACGTCGCCGATGAACAAGATTTTCAACAGGGCGTCACCGATGAATTTTGTGATGCGATTGCGAATGAATATGGTACCGATTTTTCAGTCTATGGAACGACGGCCTTGCTTGCAAGTACTCAGTCGGAATTGTACCGTGCATCGATTTTGGATTCTCGATTGAATTGCGAGGCCTATGCGAACATTGTCTTGGAACATAAGAACTATGTGTTGCTGAAAGAAAATGTCGGCAGTGTGGAATATTTAGTGGGCTATGCGCCGATAAACATCAACGGGCATCTTGTCGGCGTGCTCGCTGTTCCAACGCTCAACCGCCAGCATGAAATTGAACATGAATTTGCCCAGCGCAATGCATCCATCTTCGGCCCGTATGCGATTGTTTTTGGATTGGTGATTGTGGGCGGTGGATATTTGGCATCGCGGCTTGCACGTCCGTTGAAACAGCTTTCTGCTGCTACACGGGCGATCGGCGCCGGCAATCTTGATGTATCGGTAAAAATTAATTCTGATGACGAAATCGGAGATTTGGCTCGTTCGTTTAATGAAATGACACAACGATTACGGCAAAGCCGGCAGGAACTTGCAAAACAGGAACGTGAAAACGCATGGCGCGAAATGGCAAAACAAGTTGCTCACGAAATTAAAAATCCGTTGACGCCGATGAAACTTTCCGTGCAGCATGTGCGGCAGGCGTTTAAAGATCACGTCGAGACACGGGAAGATATTCTTGATCGAGTCACTCATATGCTGTTGGAACAAATCGAATCCTTATCGCTGATCGCCGGAGAATTTTCCGATTTCGCAAAAATGCCTGAAAAGAAAGTTGAATGGATACTTCTGCATTCGGTTATTCAAGAAGCGATGGAATTATTTAAGCCGCTGACCGATATTCATTTTCAATGTTCCTCTTCCGGCGATAACAGCCGGATTCTTGCCGATGCAGAACAAATGCGTCGAGTGTTTATCAATCTCTTTCGCAACGCCGCCCAGGCAATGAAAGGAAAAGGTAGTATCGACGTCGCGATATCGATTCAAGGCGATACGGTCGTTGTGCGAATCAGTGACTCCGGTTCCGGTATTCCACGCGAATTGCTTCAAAAAATATTCGAGCCAAACTTTTCCACAAAATCAGAAGGAATGGGAATGGGATTGGCAATTACGAAAAAAATTATTGAAGATGCGGGCGGTACGATTCTCTGTGAGAGCGAACAAGGAAAAGGCACCACCTTTATTTTGCGGCTGCCGTTAATTCGTGGTGCCGAATGATTATTCCAGAAATATTCCAATCATTTCCGCATATTCGTGCAGCAGTCAGCACACGCGGCGAGGTTTCGCCTGCTCGTCCATTCGGGATGAATATGAGTTACACCGTCGGTGATTCTTATGAGAATGTTGAAAGAAGCCGCAGGCAATTTTTTTCTTCGCTCGGCATCGATGCAGCCTCGTTGGCAATTCCTCAACAAATTCATTCGAAGAATATTCAAATTATCGAAGCTCCGGCAATTTATCCTGATTGCGATGGATTGATCACACGATCGACCGATGTTGCGTTAGTCATCACGGTGGCGGATTGTCTTCCCATTTTATTGTTCGATCCACAGCACGATGTTCTTGCGGCCGTTCATGCAGGATGGAGGGGAACGGTTGCTCAAATTGCGATGAATGCCGTTGAGCAGTTAGTCAAAACGTATGGATCGCATCCGAAGGATGTGCTTGCATTTATCGGACCCGGTGCCGGCAACTGTTGTTATGAAGTTGGCGACGAAGTTGTATCGCAAGTTCAACATCAATTCGTTGTTCTTCGTCATGGAAAGCGGTTTCTTGATTTAAAAAAAATAAATTTTCATCAACTCCTTGAAATCGGAGTACAAAAACAGCATATTGAACTATGTCGGCATTGTACGATTTGTGAGCCAGAAATATTTCATTCCTATCGGCGCGATAAAACTCGGTCTGGACGAATGATGGCGACCATCGTAATGCGGAAGCATAAACAACTGGAGATCTAAGTATGTGTGGTATCGTCGGATATATTGGGAATAGGAATGCGTTGCCGTTAATTATTGAGGGGTTGAAACGATTAGAATATCGCGGGTATGATTCTGCCGGCGTGGCGTTGTTTTCAAAAGGCAAACTGATCGTTCGCAAAAAAGCGGGCAAGGTTGCGAATCTCGAACAAGCTCTTTCAGATGTTTCGATTCCTTCTACCATCGGAATCGGTCATACACGTTGGGCAACACACGGCATTCCGAACGATGTGAACGCCCATCCGCATACGGATTGTAAAGAACGAATAGCGCTTATTCATAATGGCGTCATCGAAAATTTCACGTCCATCAAAACTAAACTGTTACGACAGGGTCACATTTTTAAATCCGAAACGGATACAGAAGTGCTGGTACATTTGGTTGAAGAATTTTATTCCCGTCTTCACGATCTTGAAAAAGCTGTTCGGGCAGCATTGAAAGAAGTCGTGGGGACGTACGGATTGATCATTCTTTGTGCCGACGAACCCGACAAGCTTGTGGTTGCACGCAAAGGAAGTCCGTTAGTGATCGGCTACGGCGAGCATGAAACTGTTGTAGCTTCCGATGCATCTGCATTGATACAACATACACGCAAGGTCACATATTTGGAAGACGGCGAAATGGCGGTGGTGACACCGACGGCGGTCGTCATAAAAACGCTTGCCGATGTTGAAATTCACAAAGACGTTGAAGAATTGACATTTGATCTTGAGCAGATTGAAAAAGGCGGTTATGCGCATTTCATGCTTAAGGAAATTCACGAACAGCACGAAACGATCAGCAATTCCATGCGCGGGCGATTGCTGCCGGAAGAAGGCGATGCAAAGCTTGGCGGTTTAGCGGGAGTCCAGGAAGCGTTAGAACGTGCGCCGCGTCTTATTCTTGCAGCGTGTGGCACATCGTGGCATGCTGCATTGATCGGCGAATACATGCTGGAACAATATGCACGCATTCCTGTGGAAGTTGAATACGCTTCTGAATTTCGGTACCGAAATCCGGTAATGAGAAAAGATGATGTAGTCATCTTTATCAGCCAGAGCGGAGAAACCTTAGATACGCTTGAAGCGTTGCGCGAAGCGAAAGCTCAGGGTGCGACCGTCATCGGCATTTGTAATGTTGTCGGCAGTTCGATTGCACGAGAAAGCCATGCCGGTGTGTATGTGCATGCCGGCCCGGAAATCGGCGTTGCATCCACGAAAGCCTTCACATCGCAATTAACGGCGTTGGCATTGTTGACACTTCTCTTAGCGCGCAAAAAAGGCGAGATGACCAGCGATGACGGTATTGCATTTGTCAAAGCGTTAGAAGCGTTGCCTCAGAAACTTTCATCGATCCTTGAACATGATGAAACGATATTTTCTATCGCGAAGGAATTTAGCGGCGTTCAAAATTTCCTATATCTAGGCCGCGGTTATAATTATCCCGTGGCATTGGAAGGCGCGTTGAAACTCAAAGAAATTTCGTATATCCATGCTGAAGGATATCCCGCAGCAGAAATGAAGCACGGGCCGATTGCGCTCATCGATCAAAACATGCCAGTGGTTTTTATTGCTCCGCAGGATAGCACCTATGAAAAAATTTTGAGTAATATGCAAGAAGTAAAAGCACGCCGCGGGCGCATCATCGCGATTGTGAATGAAGAAGAACCGCACGTGAAGCAACTTGCCGATTATCTGATCGTTGTCCCGCCAACAATGGATTTACTGGCGCCGATACTGACGATTATTCCATTGCAATTACTGGCGTATCACATTGCGGTGCTGCGCGGATGCAATGTCGATCAACCGAGGAATTTGGCAAAGAGCGTTACCGTTGAATGAGGTAATGAATTTTCTGAAAATTCTTTCTATCTTATTCATATAAGAAAAAAGGATGTTATGAAACAAGAGATTAGATTTCGTCCAAACGAATGGGCAATTATTTTAGGCGCTTCCAGCGGATTCGGCGGCGCCACGGCGCTTGAATTGGCACGGCACGGCATGAATATTATCGGTATTCACTTGGATCGCCAAACCACGATGCCGTTAGTTCAAAATCTTCAAAAAGAAATTAAACGCACCAACGTTCATTCTGTCTTCTATAATATCAATGCTGCGGATGAAATCCGGCGCAATGAAACGCTGGATGATATTAAGGAGCAATTTGAAGCCGATACCAGTGCCACCATTAAAGTGCTGATGCATTCGTTGGCATTCGGATCGTTAAAGCCGTTCATCGCAAAAAATTCCGAAGAATCGTTGACGCAGGCGCAAATGGAAATGACACTCGATGTGATGGCAAATAGTTTGGTCTATTGGGTGCAAGGACTTGTGAGCCGCCAATTGATGAAAAAGGGAGGGAGAATCTTTGGAATGACAAGTTCCGGCGGGCACCGAGCATTTCCGTACTACGGTGCGGTGTCTGCAGCAAAGGCGGCGTTGCAATCGCACATTCGTCAACTGGCGATGGAATTGGGACCGTTAGGCATTACTGCAAATGCTATCTTAGCAGGCGTTACGGATACGCCTGCGCTGCGAAAAATTCCTGGCAGTGCAGGTATGATCGAAGCAGCCAAAATTAAAAATCCTACCGGCCGTCTCACAACGCCGGATGATATTGCGAAAGTCATTACGCTGCTTTCGTTGGACGAAGCGGGCTGGGTGTCCGGCAGTGTGATTGGTGTCGATGGTGCCGAAGACATTGTTGAATTTGTCAGTCAAAATAAATCACTATAACAAAGAACGGTTAAGAAACTATGTTTGAATACGAATTAACAGAAGAACAAAAAATGTTGCGCGAGATGGCGCGTGATTTTGCCAAGGCAGAAATTAAACCGCTGTCGAGAACAATCGATGAAGAAGAAAAAATTCCCAAAGAATTAATAAACAAGATTGCTGAACTTGGATTTCTCGGAGCTTCGTTTCCGTCGGAGTACGGCGGCGGCGGTTTCGGTGAAATCGGTTACTGTCTTATGCAGGAAGAATTTGGTCGTGCCGATCTTTCTGTCTCCACGTTTATTGGCGCACACCAATCCATTGGCGCAAACGCAATTTATCTCGGCGGTTCAGAGGCCTTGAAGAAAAAATATTTAGTACCGCTGGCGGAAGGAAAATATATCGGCGGCTTTGCGCTGACCGAAGCGCTTGCCGGTTCGGATTCATTCAACTTACGGACGCGCGCTCATCGCGACGGCGATGATTGGATTATCAACGGCGAAAAATTATGGATTACCAACGGCGGACTTGCCGATGTCCTTTCGGTGTTTGCGCGGACTGAACGCGGCATCACCGGTTTTGTGGTCGAAACAAAAACT
>DATKMP010000253.1:0-3550 GCA_035541775.1 Bacteroidota bacterium
TCCGCTGCTTTTTGTTCATCGTTGTTTTCTTTTATCACTCATCAACGTATGACTTTCATGAACAACGACCGATAACCAATTCATCAACAAGTAACGCCAAAATGAAAATCGAAAGATGATCAAACTTCCCGAATGTGTTTCGATTGCACAAGCACTTCAATTGCGGCGCACACGGATACAACATTCGTAGTCACCCACCGCAGCGCCCTTGTATTTTTAAACTCCTGAGTAAAACGATCGGTCTAAACTCCGATATTGAATTGCTTCACTCAGGTGTTCAGGAAAAATCTCCGCGCTCCCCGCTAAGTCTGCAATCGTCCTGCTGACTTTAAGAATGCGGTCATACGCCCGCGCAGAAAGTCCCAGCCGGCTCATCGCCAATTTCAATAATTCCGTTCCAGCAGAATCGATCTGGCAATATTCTTTGATCTCGTTGGATTCCATATCGGCATTAGAATACACACCCGCAGCGCCAGAAAATCTTTTTGCTTGAATGGATCGCGCCTTTACCACGCGCTCTCTAATTGCTGATGATCGCTCGCCGCTGCGTTTGGATGAAAGTTCTTCATATTTTACTGCCGGCACTTCCACATGAATATCGATCCGATCCAAAAGAGGTCCTGAAATTTTTCCGACATATTTTTGGATCTGCAGCGGATTGCAAGTGCATTCCTGCTGTGGATTGCCATAGTTGCCGCACGGGCAAGGATTCATCGCACACACAAGCATAAAGTTTGCGGGATAATCGACCGACATTTTGGAACGGCTGATGGTTACTTGGTCATCTTCCAACGGTTGACGTAATACTTCCAAAACATTCCGGGCAAACTCCGGCAGCTCATCCAAAAACAAAACCCCATGGTGCGCGAGCGAAATTTCTCCCGGGCGCGGAATCGTTCCGCCGCCGACTAACGCAGAATCGGAAATGGTGTGATGCGGAGAACGAAACGGACGTGTCGCAACCAATGCCGTGTGCGACGGCAGCAGCCCGGCAATGGAATGAATCTTCGTCGTCTCCAGCGCTTCTTCCAACACCATCGGAGGCAAAATTGTCGGAAGACGTTTCGCTAACATAGTTTTTCCCGAACCCGGCGGACCGATCAGCAAAATATTATGCCCGCCTGCGGCCGCAACTTCCATCGAACGTTTGACACTCTCCTGCCCTTTCACATCGGCAAAATCGAGCGCATAATGCTGTTCCACCGAAAACACTTCCTGCATATCGACATGAAATGGTTGGAGAAGTTGATACTCGCCATTCAGAAATTCGACTGCTTCACGAAGAGATTTAATGGGATACACTTCGATTCCATCCACCATGGCAGCTTCGTGTGCATTCTCTTCCGGAACTAAAATTCCGCGCATGCCTTGCCGTTTTGCTTCCATGGCAATGACTAAAGCTCCGTGAATCGGCCGTACCGTTCCATCCAGCGCGAGTTCGCCGAGGATGAAAAATTCATGAAGAATTTCAGACTGAATTTGTTCCGAGGCAGCGATGACGCCGATCGCAATGGGAAGATCGTACGACGAACCTTCTTTCTTCACATCGGCTGGCGCAAGGTTGATCGTGAGTTTACGATAGGGAAACGAAAAACCCGAATTTTTTATTGCAGACGTAACACGGTGATTGCTTTCCTTCACCGCATTATCCGGCAGGCCCACGATGAAGAAATTTGCCAGGCCGGTATCGATATGTGTTTCCACCTCGACCGTGTACGCATGAACACCCAGCGTTGCAGCGCTATAGACTAATGAAAACATACAACCCCCTTTCGAGTTTAATGTATCAAATTATAATCTATGACTTCCCGGAATATATCGCGGTTGCGTCATATTTTCCGGCAACAGCAATTCGTCCAGTTCTTCTTTGGTAATGTATTTTTTTTCCAGCACAATTTCATAAACCGAGCGCCCCGTCTTCAGCGCCTCGTGAGCAATCTCCGTCGATTTTTCGTATCCGAGCACAGGATTCAGCGCCGTTACCAACCCGATACTGTGTTCGACCATTTCACGGCAGCGTTCTTTATTGGCCGTAATCCCAACGACACAGCGCTGTGTCAGCGTTCTGCATGCGCGCCCGAGCATGTCGGAAGAGTTAAAAAGATTGTACGCAATCACCGGTTCCATCACGTTCAATTCCAATTGCCCTGCTTCGGCCGCCATGGTTACTGTTAAATCGTTGCCGATAACTTCAAACGCAACTTGATTGACGACTTCAGGAATAATCGGATTGACTTTGCCCGGCATGATGGAAGAACCGGGAGCCATCGGCGGTAAATTAATTTCGTTCAATCCCGCACGCGGACCTGACGACAACAATCGCAGGTCGTTACAGATTTTAGAAAGTTTAACAGCGACACGCTTCAGTACACCGGAAAGCTGCACATACGCGCCGGCATCCTGCGTTGCTTCCACCAAATTTTCGGATTGAATGATGGAAATTCCTGTCAGCGTTCGGAGTTTCTCTGTGACAACGCGCGCATACTCCGGATGCGCATTCAACCCCGTTCCGATTGCGGTACCGCCCATATTGATTTCGTGCACCAGCCGTTGCGCTTCATGGACACGTTGTATGTCTTCGCCGATCATCACGGCATACGCGCCAAATTCTTGTCCGAGCGTCATCGGCACCGCATCTTGCAATTGTGTGCGTCCCATTTTGATGACGTCGGAAAAATCTTTACTCTTGGCAAACAATGCTTGCTGCAATTCCGTCATTTCAAGTACAAGCCCATCCATTTTTTTGCTCAGCGTCAATCGCAGCGCTGTTGGATACACATCGTTCGTCGATTGCGACATATTCACATGATTCAACGGATGGATGATATCGTATCGCCCTTTTAGATAGCCCAGCAGTTCGAGCGCGCGATTGGCAATCACTTCGTTGGCATTCATATTGGTCGATGTTCCGGCGCCGCCTTGAATCATATCCACGACAAATTCTTCATGCAGCTTGCCCTCGAGCAATTCATCGCACGCTGCGACGATGACATTCGCAAGACGTGCGGACAACAATCCTAATTCTTGATTTGTTTGTGCTGCTGCTTTTTTGATGTAAGCCAGCGATTGAATCAATCGGGGATAATGCGAAATAGAAATTCCGGTAATGGAGAAATTTTGTACTGCACGAAGTGTTTGAATGCCGTAGTACCGGTCGGCGGGCACATCGCACTCGCCCAACAAATCATGTTCTCGTCGAACGTTCATATTTCCCTTTGCACGATATTGAGTTCTTTGTTCCGCACAACGTGTGTACCGATCACGTCAAAACCTACGAAAAATCTTTTACATCTCAAAGAGAAAATTATGCCAAGAATAAAAATTTCTTAACGATGTTGGCGCAAATAATCGAGCCGTTTCCGCATTTGTTCGGCGGGCTTGAGGAGCTTGTCTTTTTTGAACAATGCTTCTTCTTGACTCGAAAATGCAAGCAAATATTCATCGCTCATAATGATGGCTTCTTCCGGACAAACTTCTTCGCAAAAACCGCAGAAGATACAACGTACCATATTGATTTCAAATTTTACTGGGTACCGTTCTTTTTCTAATT
>DATKMP010000254.1:0-6731 GCA_035541775.1 Bacteroidota bacterium
GATCCTTCCGAAGAAGATTCTTCTTTCTTCCCCTCCTCGTCTTCATCGTCGTCTTCATCAAACAATGCGTTATAATCATCCATCGATCCAATATCGGAAAAATGAAGGAACGCATCTTGCGCCATACCGACATCGATAAAGGCGGCTCGAATACCGGGCATCACTTTAGCGACACGGCCGAGGTACACGTCTCCGACGTTGCGTTCTTTTCCGGGAATTTCTACAAACAGTTCGGCGAGTTTGCTATCTTCGAGAATTGCAATGCGATGTTCATTCGCGGTTGAATTGATGATAATTTCTTTTTTCATCTGGAATCCTTATCTCTACTACTGCTAATGGTTGATACCAACATGCAATCAGCGTTTCGTATCGAGAAGGAGCGATTTCGCTTGAATTCAGAAATTGATCGAAGCGAAACAACATTCGTTTGTTTCTCAATCCCAATCGATGGAAATACGATGCATACGCGCGCTGTGCGCAGAGTTTTCCTGTAATCACTATGCATACAACCAGCAGCATTATGTTCCAAGAAAGACTCATGGGTTATTTTCTCCGTTTTGTGTCTTGTCTTCCAAGACAAAAGCCGCGGAGCCGGCTTTTAAATTCTTCTCCGCCACCCAAACTTAAAATTGAGGTCAAGCTTCCCTGCGTCACACAAAACGAGTTGCTGACCGTTGCTTCCTTCCGGACCTCGCGGGGTTGGGCAATGCTTTGTTGCGCAGGACTTGACCCCAAACTCACTAATACTTTCTCCAATAGTTTATTCCACTGGCGGTACAGATTTTCCGGCTTTCCAGAATCTGTGAACCAATCCAAGTGCAATACTGTTCGGGACCGCCTCGACGATTTTTTCATTGCGAATCATGCGTCCGCCATTAGCTCCGCCGACTTTATTCAATCCCGATATCAGATCACAAAAAAACTTATTAATTATAACACTGCATTTTTGAGACGACATATTTTTTATCATCACTTCATGCCTCGTGGCATAGCACTCTGCTTGGCTATACGAAGTATAAGATAAGAGATGTAGAGATAATAGTCAACATGAAGAGCAATTAAAAAAGACTCGCAATAATGTAAAAAAAAGGTTAAAGCATACGCAAACAAGGCAACATGATATAACTTTGGGGGAAAGATGCGATGGCATCGCGATTTCTTTGTTCCTTCCATTTTTGCTACATCACCGACCAATTCTTTGCAAGCAGTCGTCGCTTCAAATTTCGTACGCAAGACATCAATATTTCTTCGTTGTAAAATGCCAAAGGGCACCTTTGATGGTATCGGTTTCTGTGACTTCATCAACCCGCCAATAATATCTCGTATTCACTTCCAGCTTTCCTGTATCAAACTTGTTATTCGTTTGGTTCGATTTATAATCCGGATTTTCTGATTTTCCAAAATAAATATTGTGTGATGTTGCATTTCGTGATGGCAGCCATTTCAATTGTATGCCATCTGTCGTCAAATCATAAGCGCCATCTCTTGGCATTGGCTGTGAGACAGTCGACAACACCGGCGGCATTGTTTCTTCGGGATTCCATTTTCCGGCAAATGTCCATGCAGCAGTAACATCGTTTGCGTTTGGATGTCCTTCAGCCGTTTCCAAATTATTACGAAACCAATCATAGTCGCCGCCAACACGATGACAATTGTAATAATAATGGCGTGATCCCCATTGCCACGGAAGGGAAGATGGCGACACAGGATGATAGATCGGGCGATCTGCCATCACTCGCGAAAAAATACAATCAAGAAGATAGATTTGCGCATCACGATGATGACGACCTAAAGAAAAATCCTGCACACCATCGAACTCTGAATATCGAATCACAAATTTTTGGTCTTTGTCTGCGCTGCCGTCATGCCAGAGGCTTGCACTGAGGTTATGTCCATAGAACTTACTATCGGTAATATAACACCATCCGCGTGGGCAGACGAAATCCACCCATCCTTCGAAATAACAATTGGAGTGGTAGTACATTCCGTTCACTCTATTCCACAAACTGATGGTGTCTCCGCCGTCAGCAATGATGTTGCAGTCGAGAATAATGATACGCGTACCGCCGCCGCGAATTGCAAATTGATGATCGTGATCGCCGTATAAGCTGCCGTAATTATTGTGCACGGTCAGATTGGCAAGTGTGATATCTGAAACCAAAGAATCGATGTTGATTGTCGCCGATCCATAATCGGAGCCGTTGTGATCCTTCACCCAATTTTTCCGCAACTCAGCAAAGACAATCTGTGTACTGTCGCGGTTCTCGCCGACAAGAGTTATAAAACTTCTCGTGATGTATATTTTTTCATGATAGACCCCATGGCGGATCAGGATAATGATGTTTTTATTATTATCAAGCGGCACAGAGTTGATTGCCGCTTGAATGCTGGTGTACTGCCCACTTCCATCTTGCGCGACAATAATGTTTGCCGTTTCTTTGGCAAACGTACAGAAAGGAAATGCAAGAATATATAACAGTACGGCGAGCGAACAGTTTTTTTTATTCATATCATTTTTAAATTTCCTGTAGAATTGCGATTGATTGGAGATACACCCATCGGGGGCAGATCGCTACAGGTTCTCTTTCAATCCTCTTTATTCTTTCTTTACTGCATCAATTTTTACATCCTTCTCCAATTCAATTCCTTTCTTCGCCTGCTCGAGGTCGATACCGATCAAGCGGATATTTTCCGATTTCTCGCCAAAGACTTTCAGAAATACATCCGCGGGCGCAGGATACGTTCCGTTGTTGATGGTAACATTTCGGCTTTGAATAACAGTGAATACATTTCCTGATTGTGGAACGATCCTGCAGTTATTGAATTGAACCCCGTCCGCATCAGCGATGTAAGCGCCCCGTTTTGACGTAATGGAAACATGATCAAGCATCATATTTTTTATCGATAATTCAGGAAGGCCATTGATAACCACAGCGCGGTCTGCACCGTTGCAAATAATATTTTTAACGGAGAAGTCTTTGAACTGCGGCGTTCGCTCCGTCAATGGTTCTGCTTTTCGAATCGTCAAATCTTTTTGCGCTTCTACATCGGGTGAACCGCCGGAATAGTACATATCGAACAGAATGGCATCGGTTGCAATCCCACGCATCTGAATTCCATCGATGAATATTTTTTCAATCACTCCGCCTCTTCCACGCGATGATTTGAAACGAAGCCCCACATCGGTACCGATAAAATTACAGTTACGAACAAAAACATTCCGCGCACCTCCGTAACTTTCGCTGCCGATCACAAAACCGCCGTGTGCATGGTAGACAACACAATCGGCTATGACAATATTCTCGCAAGCCGGACCGGGAGTTTGATTTTGAGCAATCGTTCCCGGCTTGAGACAAATTCCATCATCACCAACATCGATCGTACAATTATAGATAATGACATTGCGGCACGACGCTGGATCAATTGCATCCGTATTTTTTCCTGATGCCGGTGCAAGCACTTTCACATTGCGAATCACCACGTTTTCGCACTGCTGTGGAATGATATTGTATTTAGGTGAATTCTCGAATGTGGGCCCATCTAATAAAATGTTTTGACACTGAACCAGACTGACAAGATGGGGACGGAAATATTCTTTCGTCCATTCGTAATCCTCTTTCGTCAACGTTTTTTTTGTTTCAGCACGTTCTTTTAAAAATGTTTCGGCTTCCATCGCTTCTTTGGAAGGCCACCACTCTTCTCCGTCTGCTGAAACAACGCCTCCCGATTCCACAAATGTTTTCCACTGCTTTTCCGTCAAATCTTCTTTTCGTACATAACGCCAGATTTCTCCAGCGCCATCGAATATTCCTTCGCCGGTAATCGCAATATTTTTTTCTTTATAAGCAGAAATCAATTGTGCTCTTCTGAATCTGTTTTGTTTGCCTTCGTGCGTTTCAACAAATGGATAGTCATGAATATTGCTGCTGAACTGAACGAGTGCTCCTTTTTCAAGATGAAGATTGATATTGCTTTCAAGATAAATGGGGCCGGTAAGCCATGTGCCGGCGGGAACAAGAACGGTTCCGCCGCCTGCCGTTGCACACGCATGGATGGCAGTGTTGATGGATTCGGTATTCATCGTTTGTCCATCGCCAACAGCGCCATAATTTTTGATATTCACCGTTCGATCTGGAAAGGTTGGCACTTGAACATCGGGCATCGGAAACGGCAATCCAGTTGTGTACGCTGCTGGAACCGGCTGCGCAACAACCGATGCAATTTGAGCAGCGCAAAAAATCAACAATGCGATACTCAGTAAATATTTGCGGTTGATGAAAAGCATCTTCACAAATTCTTTCTAACGAATGATCGGCTCGATGTGACGTCTGAAATGCTTCACGATATATTTATTATGCACGTCTTCATGATCCTCAAGCGTCTTCATAATTTTATCCTTGAATACATACTTGCCGCTTTCATCTTTCTTGGAAAGAATCGATCCAAAGGTGACATGCAAAATTTGCCGCGCATTGTCATCCGAAAGAAGATTTAACAATTCTTTGTCGGAATATTTTTTCGATGGACGCAATTTATTTGTATCGGCAGTGACATGGTACGACTTGCGATCATTGTCATAATTCTCGCGCGCACAATCGAGAATTTTTCTGAACAGTGCCGGATTGGAATCACCGATGGCGCGAAGCGCTTCCAACCAGCTTGTTCCCGCTGTTTTCACATGCACGTGTCCGAATCCGATCGATCCGACAACTCGATACACATCAAACTTGTCGCTGCCGGAATGAATGCTGATCTTATACGGCCCAAGCTTTTCTGCGATCTGGACATGCTTGGTATATTCATCTTTAAATATTTTTAGATCGCCTTTGTATTCGACTCCTTTTTCAAAATCACCGATGAACCGCGGAGCCAAACTCATCAATGTGATTCCGAGCCGCTTGAGTTCATTCGCAATAACAAAGTGCTCCAAGGGCGACGTCGGCGTATCCGTTTCATCAACCGAGAGTTCAATCTCCACGGGCTGATGCGACCATTTTGTTTTGAGGTGATTGACCAACTTCACGGTTTGTGCAATTCCGGCGCCGTACTTTACGAACGAGCGAAGAGTATCTTCTTCCGATGGTTGAATAACAAACCCTTCAGCAATTTTGAATTGTTGATTGTTGTAGCGTGCGATTGCCGAATCCAACGTATCTTGAAGATCATTCCATGGAAGTGCCGCGGCACGAGTTCGAACTTCTGCAATCGGCAAACGCGCTGCTTCGTTCACAACATACAAACCGATATCAAGCGTGAACATCGTAAAGCCCGCCTTGGCATAACGATCGATGTCCTCCGGTGTTTTTAAATGATCGGCGTCTGCACCGAAACCATCTTTATATCCTTCCTGATACACAGCCCAGATCGCGGCATCCATAACATCTTCGGCTTCGCGTTTTGTCCGTTCTAATTCCCGCACCGATTGCTGAGCAAGCACAGGTTTTAAACCGCTTCCGAGCACTGCACGGATATGGCCGGCATTTGCATGTCCCAACCGGTCTCCGCAGCCAATAGAATTTTGCTGGCCAAGAAGGGAAGGTTTCGTAAATGAAAATAGTTTTTGCAACGCCAGCACATTGTTGTGATTGAATGGGCATTGTTTGATGCCGTTTTTTATAGTCCCTTCAAATAAATTTTGCGCTGCGCCTTTCGTTATCCACAGCGATTTTTTATTGCAATATACTCCGATAAATAAAAAACTGTTTCCGCTTTGTTGAATGGATTTCGGATAAACATCCACGATCATATTTTTTGAAATAGCGAGCGGAAATACTTTGTTCGCCGAATTTGTTTTTTTGATAAGTACATTCTGAATGTTCGATGCCATAATTTTTTACTCCATTTCTTAAAATAAATTCCACAATAAAATCAAATTTGTTCGTGTTCATTCCTGCATAACATACTGTGCATTCTCCAAAAGCCATCGAAAAAGATTTACGCCAGCTTTTGTATTTTCATAATCTGCAGAAAGAAACCGCGTATCCATATATTCATTATACAGCCAGGGATCGCCGACAGCAAACACCAATCCTTTTCCAATTCGTGCCGATGCCATAAACACTAACCCATTTTCTTGAAGGACAACTTCCGCCGGCTTTTGGATCGTTATCGAACATATCTCTTTCAAAAATATTTGTTTCACATCTTTAAAAATAGGATGTGCCGGCAAATGGTCACTTCTTCCTGTTTCGTACGCTCTGCCGATCACTCGATGATAACTATCTTCGTTGAAATGGATACCGAAACGATCCGCTAATTTATTGAAATGCTCAAACTCGGCATTGCCTTTATCATTCAACAGCATCACAAATACTCCGCCGCGTTGTACCCATGGAACGATAACATTGATGGCGTCTTCGGACATATAGTTGGGAAATTTTGTTTCTAACGGCGTATCCGGATCGACAATAATATAAACGCTTAAGCGATTCAACGATGAATCCGTCGGCGAACTTTGCAGCGTATCGAGATTTGCACCTAAGAGATCGATTTGTTTACCGAGCAACGAAAAGCCGCTGTTTGCGGTGTCCTCCCAAATATAATGGTAACGCTCGAGGACAGAATCTTTATTCATTCTCCATTCATTATTAAAGAAGTAATCGAGGCCAACGACTTTTCTCTCTCCGACTAATTTTTCAGTATTCACCTGAACTATTTCGTGTTCCAACGGCAGGTGCAATTCTTTTATTCCCTCCACCACAAGCGACGCCATTTTCACCGCACCTGCACGC
>DATKMP010000255.1:0-11459 GCA_035541775.1 Bacteroidota bacterium
GATCGATCACTTTCTTCGATCATGCGTACGGTATCCATTTTAAATTGTTTGTCGAACTTTTGACGTTCTTTCACCATTTGGACTCCTTCTGTGGTAATATACCTCCTTTTCGTGATGTCCTAAATATGGGGGCAACTTCACAGTAATATTTTTCGTATCGATGGTAGTGCTATCGGATGATTGAGCAATAGCAATTGCCGAGGCAAAAAAGAGACCTAATGTCACATATTTCATATACAATGTTTTTTTCGTTTCATTACTATTACTTCCTTTCCATTTGAAATTGAAAAAAATTTTTACTGCTTTTATTCAACCTACTCTTCCTTATTGTCAAGAGAAACAGAATAAAAATTTGTGACTGCTACCCGTGGTAAAAACACCACGGGAAAATAGTATCAAGTATTGCTTACAATATCAAGCGCCGGTACTTTATGTGACCATCACATGCCTAATGCCGGCGAAGAGTGTGACGGTCACATAATAAAAACCATCTGGTTTAAAACAGTAAAAGATATAAAAAAGGTAGTGTCTTAGTTTGAAAAATATTTTTGGTAGGGAAGGCATTTGGCAACGCCATCTGGCGAAGCCATCACTTTGTGAATTTAGTGACCTGCCTGTCTTTATTGGTCAGATAAGAATGTCTGACCTACCGAACATTACAAAGTGAGACATTACCAAATTTTCGATGCGAAAATTTTTCGGAACAAATTCTTGGCGTCTAAGTTACAGCGGCAGTAATTGATGCTTGAAACTGTCGATCACGATTTCTGTATTCAACCAGCGCACAAATTCCAATCCGTACTTATTCAAAAAATACAACATGTTGATTTGGCGTTCTTGCATGTTGGAGTTTGGAAAAAGGTGCAATGCGGTTTTATCTAATTGCCGTAAATACACTTCGTGCTGGCGCTTTTGCGCCGCGATCGTTTTTTCTTTGAGGACGTTCACCGCAATTTGAATTTTATTCAGCGTTGTTTCCATGGCTGGAACTAAGGTTGCATCGATTGATTCTAATCCGCCCCGAAGACTTGTAAGGTTCTCTGAAATAGCGCCTGAAGTGTTCGCGAACAATTCATCCACTTTGAAATCCGATATTTGTTCTGCAACGCGCCGTTTAATGAGTTCGACATCCGAGAAAAAATCTTTACTGCTCAACCCGAATTTGGTCAAAACTTTTTGTACCCGATCTTCCACGATGGTGATGCTCGCGCGTGGATAAATAATCGGCTCGGGAATTCCAAACGATTCGTACACCGTTTTAAATTGAGCAAAGTATGCAATTTCGCCCGGGCCAGCGATGTATGCAACGGTGGGAAATAGAAAATCCTGACAAATTGGGCGCAGCACGACGTTGGGGCTGAACAGCTCGGGTGACTCATCAAGGATCTTGAGTAATTCTTCCTGTCTATAATGTTGCCGAATCCCTTTGAGCGAAAAACCATCGGGATGGGGTTCAATGCCGTAGCGTCCGCCGCGCTGAAACATAAAAAGGTTCACAGGACGCGGTTTCACTTGCGCGTGATATTGCTGCTCTAGCGATTCGCTTTGATGAATCACTAATTGGCATGTTTGCGAAACATTTTGCAACTCTTGCGCAAAGACGGGCTTGAGTAATTGCTTTAACGCGGTATCGTGAGGATTGACAAAAATAAGCCCGGAATTTTCCAGCAGCACATTCATCAAATGAACAAAGGCGCGCGTGAACGTCATTCCTTTTTGATAGGCGGTGGTGAAGAGCTCAAGGACTTTGGGCGTGAACTCTGTTTTCAATAATTGCTGGTTTAGCAACGACATTATTTCGGCAATGGCTGCTTCGTCAATCACAACCTCGCCTACTGCGCCGACGTTGGAAGGCGATTCCTCGGAGATTTTTCCGTATTGCAAACCGAGCAGCTCATTGGAAGCAGTAACCACATGAAGATGCGTCGCTTCATCGAAATCGTGGTCTTCACCTTCCAACCAGAACACGGGGACAAAATGAAAATCAGGATATTGCAGGGAAAGTTTTTCTGCGAGGTTGATCGCGGTTAATGTTTTGTATAGAGTGTACAAAGGGCCGGTGAATAATCCCACTTGTTGTCCGGTCACGACGGCAACCGTATTATCATTCAGCAAGAGATCGATGTTGGCGAGTGTCTGAACACCGCACTGAAAATCGCGATTCTGATTGAGCAAGATCTGTGCAAGTGCGTGACGCTGGATGTTGCGGTTGCTTACCGTTTGAATCTTCCGTTTCCAAGCAGATTCGCTGCGATAGTCCGCATCGAAAAATTGTTGCACGCGGTCGAAATTTTCGAGGTAATCGACAAAAAGCCGCGAGAAGCCGGTTTCTTCAGAAGCAATTTCACTAAAGGATATCATATTCATAGTTTCACCGAATAGAAAGAACGACGGTTTCCATAAGTTCCGAAAATGTTTGTTTCACTTGGTTCGCCGTTTCTGTCACTTCTTTATGTGATAATTTTGTTGCAGAAATTCCTGCCGCTAAATTTGAAATAAGAGAAATGCCGGAAACTTTGATTCCCAATTGATGCGCTGTTTGTATTTCAGGAACGGTGGACATGCCCACGGCATCGATGCCGATACGTTGCAACATCTGAATTTCTGCCGGCGTTTCATACGAAGGGCCCTTGAGCCAGCAGTAGGTGCCTTCCTGTAACGGAATGTGTAATTGTTGAGCACACGAACGAATAATATTTTCCAGATGAGGATCCAACAGCGGTGTCTTTGATTTTTTTCTTTTCAATCGAGAACCTGTGGTAATATCCATCAAGGTAAGATTCAAAATATCCTGAATCAACATGAGATCGCCTGCGGAAAAATTTTTATTGACTCCGCCCGCAGCGTTCGTGATGAGCATCGATTTTATGCCAAGCTGTTTTGCCACGTGAACAGGGAATACAACTTTTTCTAAATCATTCGTCTCGTAGAAATGAACGCGTCCTTGAAATACTAACAAGGGAATAGATTGTCGATGCGCCGTTTTGATATATCCGAAGATCAATTTTCCGGCATGGCCTGCTACCGATGAGATGGGATAATGCGGAATATCGGCTGCGTTAAGTGTGCAAACAGGCGTTATACGGCAACCGAATTCGCCGAGGCCTGAACCAAGAATGAGCGCAAGCAAAGGATGAAAGTTGGTTTGAGACCGAATGTATGTTACTGCATCACGTACTTTATCTTGTTGATTCATAAAACCGATAACTTACTCTACGACTGGTTGATGGCACTTGCGGCAACGGGCTTCATAAATTTCTTTTGCCCCCACGACAACCAGATCGTGTTGAGCGCTTTTGCGCTGGGTTCTATCAGCGGGGTTGCCGCATACTACGCAAATTGCAAGGGTTTTGGTGATATATTCTGCTATAGCAAGGAGTTGCGGCATTGGTTCAAAGGGTTTTCCACGGTAATCTTGATCCAATCCCGCGACGATAACGCGCTTACCGCGATTTGCGAGTTCTTCGCAAACATCGACGATATTGGCTTTGAAAAACTGTCCTTCATCGATGCCGACAACTTGTGCATCGTCCACGGATTGCAAGATCTCTGCTGCATCTTCGACGACGTGGGCAATAAGCGATTGCTCGCTGTGCGAGACAATATGTTCTGCACTATAACGGTTATCAATTTTTGGTTTATAGATTGCAACTTTTTGTTGTGCAATCTGTGCACGGCGCATGCGCCGAATCAGTTCTTCCGTTTTACCACTGAACATACAGCCGCACACAACTTCAATCCATCCAGTGTTACGCGGAACAAGATGTAACGCAGAAGTATCCATATATTATTTGTTCGATTTGTACGAGGTTATTAAATCATTAGTTGTAAATGCCGACGGCAATAAAGAAACGAGTTTAACGATTTTCGTTTTATCACTTCCATCAACCATAATGAAATCGATATTGCCGGCAAGCTCCAGCAGCACCTGCCTGCAAGCGCCGCATGGCGGCGTGAATTTTTTGCTATCGGAAACAATTGCCATGGCAGCGAACGATGTTGCTCCTTCGGAAATGGCTTTGAAGACGGCCGTTCGTTCTGCACAAACCGTTAATCCAAAAGAACTATTTTCGATATTACATCCGGTGAAGACGGTTCCATCGGCTGCTAATAATGCTACGCCCACTCGAAATTTGGAGTATGGAGCATACGCAAAATGTTTTGCCTGTTTGGCTTGTTGAACGAGGTCGCGGTATTTTTTTGAAATCATTCGTTACGATCCAATTTTTAAATGTTGATGAATATAGAGAATGTTGCTTTGAGAAGCAATTTACGCGTCAAGGTGAAATATGACCTTCCCTTTGATAATCCTAACGATCAGAAGTTGTAAATCAGATCAAATATTTTTATATTTTTTATATGAAATTTTCGTGGAAAGAAAATCGGCGTTGGTTTTTGCCGGCAGCGTATACGCTCGGTGTGTTGATCGTCCTTTTTATTCTTCTGGATATGGTTGTGATGCCGTGGTACGTGCAACGCGGAAAGACCACACAGGTTCCCGATGTTGTCGGATTGAAGTTTGAAGAAGCACAAAAAGTTTTGCTTGTCTCGGGTTTAGTCCCGAAAGAATTTGAACACAAAATGGATAAGCGGTATTCCGTCGGTACCATAACATTACAGAATCCGCCGGCGGGGACGATTGTCAAACCCGATCGGGGCGTCTATTTGACTATCAGCGGAGGAGAAGTTCTCACCGTTGTTCCGAATCTTCGCGGCAAATCCATCAGAGATGCGACGTTCAGCTTGGAGAGATTCGGGCTTCGATTAGGCAATGTTACGTACGAACCTTCCGATGATATTATTGCCAATACCATTATCCGGCAAGCTCTTGCACCCGGAGCTAAAGTTCATGGCGGCGCTGCTCTCGATATTGTCGTCAGCCAGGGAAGGACAACCGATAAACGATTAGTTCCCGATGTAACCTTGAAACTCTATACCGAAGCAGAGAAAAAGATTCTTCATGAAGGATTCAAAATCGGTAAAGTAACGTATCAAGTAAGTCTTGATTTGTTGCCGAACACCGTTGTTGAACAATATCCCCATGCCGGCAGTATGGCCGATTTTGGACAAACCATTGATTTGATCGTTGTACAAAAAGGCGAAACGCCGTCGCCATTAGAAAACCAAAATTAGAGATGAAAAAAATTATCATTGCGCCATCGATTCTTGCTTCAGATTTTTCGCGCTTAAAAGAAGAAATTCAAAGTGTTGAACAAGCGGGCGCCGATTGGATTCATTTAGATATTATGGATGGGAAATTTGTTCCCAATATCACGTTCGGAACGCCCCTCATTCGATCTATTCGTTCCTGCACGAAACTTCCTTTCGATGCGCATTTGATGATTAAACAACCGGAACGATTTATAGAAGAATTTCGTGCAGCCGGTGCCGATCACATCACTGTACAGCAAGAGGCATGTCCGCACTTGCATCGAGTCGTTCAAAGTATCAAAGAGACCGGAGCCAAAGCCGGTGTTGCCATCAATCCTGCGACGCCGACCTCGCTGCTTACTGAAATTTTAGAGTTTGTGGATATCGTTCTTATTATGACCGTGAACCCTGGATTCGGCGGACAAAAATTTATTCCTTCCACTTTGAGAAAAATTCAAGAAGTCCGACAAGCAGTAAGTAAATTGGAAAAGGAAATCAATATCGAAGTCGATGGGGGAATCGATGCAGCAACAGCGCCGCTCGTGATCGATGCTGGCGCGAATGTTCTTGTCGCAGGCACATCGATTTTCCATACAAACAATTATCGTTCTGCTCTTGCCTCTTTAAAAACGCACTAAGACTGTCATTCATCGGCGAGATTTCTCGCAGTGCGGTGTTTTACGATTTTTTTCTTCCTTGACATTGGTGTATATAAATACTTAATTTAGTAAAATAATAGTTCTATCTACTTAACAAAGTTAAGTTTTAGGATAATTTTTGTAAGGAATTCAGTATGTCTTCATTAGATGAAATTGATCGTCAAATTATCGATATCATTCAAGATGATGGTCGCATCAAACGAAATGAATTGGCATTGCGTGTGAACTTATCGCTGCCTGCCGTTAGTGAGCGTCTTCGGCGTCTTGAAGAAGTCGGCATTGTGCTGGGTTATGCCGCATTGTTAAATTATAAGCGCTTGGGCAAAGACATCACGGCGTTTGTCTTTGTTAATGTGGATTCATCAAAACACTTCCAAATGTTTGTGGAGCATGCACAAAAGCTTGAAGACGTTCTCGAATGCCATGCCATCACGGGCGACGGCACACATCTGTTGAAAGTACGGACGACGAATGCGGAAAGTTTGGAAAAGCTTCTTGCGAAAATTCAATCGTGGCCGGGTGTCCTTCATACTCGAACCAATGTCGTTTTATCATCTCCCAAAGAGTCCACGAAGATCAAAGTTACCGACCCAACCGTTCCGCACAGCGGGAAGACGGTGTAAGATGCAACAATCAGTCTGGGAATAATGGTTCGGTGTTTTAGAAATCGGCCGATGTAAAGGAAAAACGGGGGACGAAAGGCCTGAAATTCTACAAGAGGGGAAAGATCTCCAAATAAAAATTCAAGATCCATGTTCCTCGTAACATTTTCTTATATTGATAATGTTCACGATAGAAAAATGTATTGAGGACCACAGAATTATTTATTATTGAATAAAAGAAATGAGAAACGTATGATTACACAACTTGCACACATCTGTCTTTTTTCCGATGACGTTGCCGCCATGGTAGATTTTTATTCACAGAAACTCGGACTTAAGATCGCGTTCACGTTAAATGCAGACAACGGAAAACCGTTCGGCTGGTATATGCAATGCGGGAAGATGAGCTTTATTGAAATTTTCGATCAAGCCGGTGCTGTGAAACAATGGGGCGGAAGCGTTGAAACTTTATCGCACGATAAACGATTCCGGCATTTGTGTTTTGAAGTAGAACAAGTCGAGTTGTTTCGAGAACAACTTCTTAAAGCCGGCGTCATTGTTTCGCCGGTGACTGTCGGTATGGATAACTCCAAACAAGCTTGGATCAAAGACCCCGATGGAAATGATATTGAGTTGATGGAGTACACACAAGCCAGTTTTCAACTCGGGAATCCTCGTAATGCCGAGTGACATGAAATGGAAAATGACAAAACGATGGCATGCACCAGAATCTTGCTTCTCCATGAAAAATCCAATACCATACCTGCAAGTGATCTTAAACGTGAATCGTCAGAAATAGAAATTTGAAGTAGGAACCATGATGAATAAAAAACAGGGAAGAAATAACATCAACAGGATGTCGGTGCAACTAAAACACCGCGGGGACGATGTGTACAAAAAAACGGTGCTGCCGAACGGTGTTCGTGTCGTCACGGAAGAAATTCCGTACGTGCGGTCAGCATCGGTGGGATTTTGGTTTGAAACGGGTTCACGGAATGAGACACCGGAAAATAATGGCATATCGCATTTCATCGAACACATGGTGTTTAAGGGAACGAAACAGCGAAGTGTAAAAGAAATTGCTCAAAGCATCGAATCGGTCGGCGGATACCATAACGCATTCACCAGCAAAGAACATACATGTTACTATGCGCGCGTGTTAGATGAACATGTGGAACTTGCCATCGATGTACTTTCCGACCTCATGTTGAATCCTCTATTTCCTGCGAAAGAATTAGAAAAAGAAAAAGGCGTTGTGCTGGAAGAGTTGAAGCAGATCGAAGACGATCCGGACGATGTTATCCATGATTATTTTGAAAAAGCAATTTACGGATCGCATCCGCTGGGAATGCCGGTCATCGGTACAGAACAATCCGTAAAAGAATTCGACCGAAAGCAATTGCTGAACTATTGCAGTCAACATTATACGGCGGATAATCTTGTCGTTGCGGCGGCAGGAAATGTTCGTCACGATACCGTCATCGAACTTGTGAATAAATATGTTGCAGAGATAAAGCAATCGCCGGAGAAGCGCCCGTCTCTTGTGAGCGGAAATTTTTCCGTCTCGAAGCATCAAATTTTGTTGGAGCGGCCCATTCAACAAGCGCACATCTGTTTGGGCGGCGTTGCCTACAGTATTCGGGATGAACGGCGGCACACCTTACAGGTGTTGAATACGTTGTTGGGCGAAGGAATGAGTTCGCTGCTGTTTCAAAACATTCGTGAAAAATACGGCTTCACATATTCCATTTATAGTTATCATAATATGTTGGTGGATACCGGGTCGTTCGGCGTTTATATCGGAACTGATAAAAAGCATATCGATCAGTGCATCAAACTTGTGTGGAAAGAGTTGAACGAGCTGCGGCGGAAACCGATTACACAAAAAGATTTAAGGAGAACAAAAGAGCAATTGAAGGGCAGTATGATGCTGGGATTAGAAAATATTCCAAACAGAATGATCCGGCTGGGCAATTCCGAACTTTATTTTGGAAATTTGACATCGCTGAACGATATCATTCAGCATATCGATGCAGTAACAGCCGAAGATGTTCTCCATGTTGCCCAGGATTTGTTTAACGAAGATCGATTTGCATCCGTTATCTTCACACCCAATCCTTCAGTGCATCACTAACAAAACAGTAAAAACGGGAACGGATTGATCAGGTTTTAACGTTTATGTTTGTGAACGATGACAACATGCACATCGAACAATAAAGAGAAATCAATTTTACGATAAAGAGAATGTCAGCAACGGTACGAATTACGATAGACGGCACAGAATTTGAAGTGGATCCAACGCTGACGGTGATGCAAGCCGCGAAGCAATATGGAATCAAGATTCCGCATTTTTGCTGGCATCCGAAATTATCTGTTGCCGGCAACTGCCGCATGTGCCTTGTTGAAATTGAAAAGATGCCGAAGTTAGCAATTGCCTGTGCGACACAAGTTACCGACGGGATGGTTGTGAAAACCAAAAGTGAGCGCGTGGTTCAAGCGCGTAATGCAGTGATGGAATTTCTCCTTATCAACCATCCGCTTGACTGTCCGATTTGTGATGAGGCAGGCGAATGTAAGTTACAGAATTACAGCTATAAATACAGCACCGGCTACAGTCGTTTTGAGGAAGATAAAGTCCACAAACCCAAACGCATCGAACTTGGGCCCCATGTTATTTTGGATGATGAGCGCTGCATTATGTGTTCACGCTGCATTCGGTTCTCCGATGAAATTGCCCGCCAGCCGGTTTTAACTTTCACCGAACGTGGTACGCATGTCGTTCTTCGAACATTTCCCGGAACCCAGCTTGATAATCCATATTCGATGAACGTGATCGAACTTTGTCCCGTCGGCGCGCTGACCAGTTCTGATTTTCGATTTAAAGCACGCGTGTGGGAGATGTCTTCTACCGAAAGTGTTTGTGTGGGCTGCGCGCGCGGATGCAATACCAACATCTGGGTGCGCAATAACGAAATTTTACGCATTACACCTCGAACAAATGAAGCAGTGAATTCTTGTTGGATGTGTGACCACGGTCGATTGGATACCTTTAAACATATTTCTGGAGAGAATCGATTGAATGGTCCGTTGGTGCGCAGATTCGGCTCCTTGGTCGAAGTCGGGTGGGATGAAGCAATCGCCCGGGTTGTTTCAGAATTACGCGCGTACCGCAAGCATGAAATAGCGGCGCTTGGTTCTGCGTATGCTACGAACGAAGATAATTATGTGTTTGCGAAATTGATGGGAGATGTTGTCGGCGTTAAAAATATCGGTTTTCTTCCGCATAACGATGAAAACGACAAAGATAATTTTTTGATTCATCAAGATAAAACACCCAACAGTTTCGGCGTTGCTGCCGTTGGATTGACTACTAAAGGCGCTGAAGAAGTGATTGCTGCCATTGAAAAAGGAACAATTAAAGCGCTCTATGTGCTTGAAGACAATATTCTTGCAGATAAAAAGCTCGCATCGATTCTTGCCAATTTGGAACTGCTCATTGTTCACTCGTCTGTAAAAAATGAAACCACACATCGCGCCGATATTGTGCTTTCGTGTTCTACGTATGCTGAAAAGCACGGGACGATTACCAACTTTGAAGGGCGCATACAGCGAATTCGCCCGGCTGTGGCGACCATGGATCAGGATCGCGCACTCAATAATTTTGAAATGAGCCGATGGGATAAATTTGCCGCGCACAATGATTTGTGGGGCAAGGGCTCTCGCAAAGATGCACGGTCAACAGTACGCATTATTGCTTCTATCGCTAGTACGATGGGAATAAAATGGAAATATAATTCCATGGAAGAAGCGTTTAAGGATTTGGCAGAACACGTTCCAGCTTTTAAAGGATTGACCTATACAAAAATTGGTTCCTCGGGAATTCTGCTGAAAGAATTAGCAAGTACAAGGTATAACAAAGCGGCAAAACTTGTATGAACAATGAGATAATCGCAGAACTTATTGTTGCATTCGGGAAGATCGTTTTTCTCTTCACCTTCCTTATCTTAGGGGCGGCAATCGCCGTACTTGCTGAAAGAAAAATTTGTGCC
Source organism: Bacteroidota bacterium (assembly GCA_035541775.1). Taxonomy (GTDB): domain Bacteria; phylum Bacteroidota; class Ignavibacteria; order UBA10030; family UBA10030; genus DATKMP01. Next base: position 10,462 of record DATKMP010000255.1, read on the forward strand.
TTCATGCAAGAACGATACGGGCCTAACCGTGTTGGGCCGTGGGGCATTCTTCAGCCGTTTGCCGATGTTGCGAAGTTAGTGATGAAGGAAGACATCGTTCCCCAAGCAGCGAACCGATTTATTCATGATCTTGCACCGATTATTTCCATCAGCGTTGCGTTAAGCACGTTTGCTATCATTCCGTTTGGCGATATGATTGTAGTATTCGGACGGCAAATCAATTTGATCGTTGCGGATGTGAATATCGGTATTTTGTATTTGCTGGCGCTTACGTCGGTTGGTGTCTATGGAATCAGTTTAGCAGGATGGTCGTCCAACAGCAAATATTCACTGCTCGGCGGATTGCGTTCGTCGGCACAATTGATTAGTTATGAATTGTCGATGGGCTTGTCATTACTCGGTGTCCTGATGATTGCCGGAACGCTTCGCTTGAATGAGATTGTTTTTCAGCAAACGGCATACATCGGAGGTTGGCTGCCGCGGTGGAATATTTTTTTACAGCCGTTAGGATTCATTACTTTTGTTATCGCGTCGTTTGCCGAAACCAACCGGTTGCCGTTCGATTTGCCGGAAGCAGAACCGGAATTGGTGGGCGGCTACCACACGGAATATACCGGCATGAAGTTCGGATTGTTCTTCCTCGCCGAATATGCCAACATGATTACCTCCAGCGCGGTCATCGCAACGTTATTTTTGGGCGGATGGAGTTTGCCCTACGTTGAACAACTTGGTTTATCCGTGTTCACGTTGAGCGTGTTGCACGTGCTGACGTTTATTGCCAAAGTGATCGGGATCATGTTTTTCTTTATTGTTGTGCGATGGACGATTCCGCGTTTCCGATACGATCAATTGATGCGGCTCGGCTGGAAAATCATGCTGCCGATGGCTATCATCAATTTTTTATTGACCGGCATTGGCATGTTAATTTTTTCGTAAGAAGATATGGGTTCGACAGGAAAAATAATACGGCGAAAAGATTTATCTCTCGTACAGCGAAT
>DATKMP010000256.1:0-4225 GCA_035541775.1 Bacteroidota bacterium
GAGGAACGGTATTTAGATCATGATGATCGAGCTGCGCGAGAACATCTTCCGTCATCTTTTTTAAAATAAAAAAATCGATGCTCATACCGAGAGAATCGAGTTCTTGCGATTGCACTTCGACGGTGACTTTCCAGTTATGGCCATGCTGCCGCGAGCATGCGCCGTTGTGGCCCCGGATAATATGTGCGGCGGAAAATTCTGTTTCGATACTGACAGTGAACATATACAAACTACTTTTCATGTAAAATACGAAAAATGCTGCGCGGTTACAACCATCCGGTGCGTGTTTGTCGGATGAATGAGAGGATTTGAAGTATCAAATATCGGTTATTGCCAGCGAATAGTTTTTAGACTGCGTCTAATGCCACGTTGATATTTATATTTTGGATAGCCGAGAATTATAGAGCTTTCGACATCATGCGAATCGGGAATTGAAAATATCTGGCGTAATGTTTTGCTGTGATTGATGGCAGGAGGAATGATGTCCATGATCGATCCGCCAAGACCGAGAGCATGGGCTGCGAGTATTCCGTACGTTGCCGCAATGGTAATATCCTGGTTGTTATCTTCTCCATTCCGATCTGCTAAAAATAAAATCATTGCCGGCGCGTTGCGTGTAATTGTATCTTCGCTCCCATCTTTTAGGAACGGCATTCGATGTCGGAGCAACGGAACTAAATGATGTTGCAGCGTCTTAAATCGTTTCCCTCCTAACTCGCGTTTAATAAAAAATCTCGTTATCGAATTTTTCATCATCGTTAGAAGAGTATTGTACACACGAATCATTTCCGGCAGCGCTTGCTTGATGCGTTGTGCATCTTGAATAATGATGAGTTCCGGTTTTAACGGAGGAAACGAAGGAGGCGCAAAGGTTATTGCTTCGATCACTTGTTCCAGTAATTCTTTTGGTACCGGTTCATCTTTAAAATTGCGGATCGCTCGTCGTGAAGAAATGAGATTATAGAATGATTGACGATCATGTTCGTATTCACGTTTGGGTAAGGGAAAAAAATCTTTTTCGTACGATAATGTATCGACAACAATGGATTGAGAGGTACACACAGCCATACATTGACCGCAGCGAAAGCAAGTTTCAACACGTTTTTGCCGGATGGCAAGTTCGTGCACAGAATTTTGTGTCAGTATTTTATTGGGACAAACTTCGGAGCATAAAAAACATTGTTTGCAAGTTGCGCGGTTGATCGTAATAAAGTGATTCATAAGTCAAATCGGTTTTCGTATGGAACATCATAATACTTTTGATGATAGTAAATTACTTTATTCCACCGAAGAAGACAATTGCCAATTGGCAAGAAATTATTTTTGGGATAGTTCTTTTCGAATACGGCTTAACGAGGTGTCGGTAATTCCGAGATAGGAAGCGATGACTTTGAGCGGAATGTTCTGAAAAATATCCGGATGCTGGGAGAGCATATTCAGATAGCGCTGTTCGGCTGTGTTTTGCAGTAAATCTATCATGCGCTTCTTGAGCATTTCATAACTATGGAGGACTAATAATCTTCCAAATTCCCGAAACTCAGGCGATTGATGAAATTGTTTTTCCACATCATCATACTTCATCGTCCATCCGGTGCAATCGGTCATCGCAACAAAATTTTCTTGAACGGGCTGCTGTTTGAAGAAAGAAATAAAGTCGTTCACAAAGCAAGGTGCGGAAAAAATAGTGGTCGTTACGTCGTTGCCTTCGCTGTTCACGACAACAGAGCGGACATATCCTGTTTCTAAAAAATATGTTTGCCGGTTGATTTTCTTGTCGGGAATCAGAATTGAATTTTTTTGAATAGAGAATGTTTGGAAATTGCTCGCTATGGCAAGAGCACGATCATCGGATGTCGGATAGATCATTTGAATATATTTTTTCAATGCGCTGTTTTCCATCGTCATCTCATTATTATAATTTATAAGATAGAAAGAATGTTCTGCGGTTACAACCGATTATCTTGCGAACGAAAATTTGGTTGCGTATATTTTTAAAGTTGTAAAATTTGTTCAGGATGTATGTATGAAAATTGTCATGATGTTTTTCATTGTGGTTACGATGTCGAGTACCACTCTTTACTGCCAGGAAGCACCCGCATTGCCGTTATCTCCGCCGGTAATAACACAGACGAAAATGGACTCCGTGCACGGACCATGGAAACATACGATGATCATCAGCGCAAGCATCACACAGGTATCGTTTACCGATTGGGCGCAAGGCGGAGAAAATTCTCTTGCGTATGCATTGTTTGTCGAAGGCAAATCGGTTTATTCGGATACAACATTATTATGGGAGAATAATTATAAGTTCGGGTACGGACAGGCAAAACTTGGAACGCAGGGTATCCGGAAAACGGACGATAAAATTGATTTGAGCAGTGTGCTGACGTACAAAATGGGCGTGCTCATCAATCCGTATGCATCGGCGACAATGAAAACACAATTTACCGAAGGCGAAACGTTCGATGCAAATAATGTCGGGACACCCGTCTCGAATTTTTTTGATCCGGCATATCTGACACAGTCGGCAGGTGTCGGCTATCGCCCGATTCAACAAGTCAAGACACGGCTCGGCATTGGTCTGCGGGAAATTTTTACGAATCATTATAATGCGTATGCTGGCGGAAGAATGACAGACATCGACGGCGGATTGGAATCCGTTACGGATGTTGGATGGACAGTGATGGAGAATGTCGTGCTCAACGCCACGTGGGAATTATTTTCGCCATTGAAGAAGATGGCACAAATAACCGTGCGCAGCGACAATACGCTTTCGATGAAAGTGAATAAATTTCTTTCCATGAATATTAATGTGCAATTGATCAACGATCCGACGGTGCAGCCGCGGACGCAGATTAAAGAAACGTTGGCTCTGGGAATTAGCTACACGATTTTATAAACGCTCTTGTGCGTTCATAAAAAAAGCCCGTCTGGTGAACGGGCTTTGAATTGTTTCTCTGAATGTCGAATTAAAGAAATGCTGCGTCGATGTTTCGATGTGCTGCTTTGGTTGCTTCGACGCACGTGAAGGTATCGCGCGCGATCAGTAATTCTTCGTTTGTCGGGATAACGAAAATTTTCACTTTACTGTTTGCCGTATTGATTTCGCCTTCCTTGCCGCGAATCGTTTTTTCATTCAATGCTAAATCGATTTCAATGCCGAGTCGCTCGAGTTTTTTACATGCGCGTTCGCGAACGTAAGAAGAATTTTCTCCGATACCGCCGGTGAAGACGATGGCATCGGCGCCGTTCATTTCGGCAAGGTACGCACCGAGGTATTTTTTAATGCGCTGCACGAAAATATCGATTGCAAGCTTTGCACGCTTGTGATTTTTAAGTGCCGCATCTTCGAGGTCGCGCAAATCGTTGGTCAAACCGGAAATGCCGAGCAATCCGGATTTCTTATTCAACAATGTATCAAAGTCATCCATGTTCAATGGTTCTTTGTGCGAAAGGAATGTCAACACGGCGGGGTCGATATCGCCGCTGCGCGTTCCCATCACCAATCCTTCCAACGGTGAAAGTCCCATCGAAGTGTCGTACGAAATTCCATGTTTGACTGCACAGGCAGAACATCCGTTGCCGAGATGCATCGTAATAATGTTTGTATCCTGCGGTGATTTTCCTGTCAGCTGTTGGTACCGCAGTGTCACGTACCGATGCGAAGTTCCATGAGCGCCGTACCGGCGGAGTTTATATTTTTGATACAACTCGTACGGAATTGCGTAGATGTATGCTTCTTCGCGCATCGTCGAATGAAATGCCGTATCAAAAACCGCGACATTAGGAACATGCGGCCCGAATGCTTCTTGCGATGCGGCAACACCTTTAAGGTTGGCGGGATTGTGCAGCGGTGCAAGATCGATACATTCTTCGATGCCGTGATACACTTCGTCGGTAATAATCATCGTGTTGATGAATCGTTCGCCGCCGTTTAAGATGCGATGGCCGACGGCGTGAATATCTTGCAGCGTATTGATACCTGGAATTTTTGTTTCCGGTGCAACGATCCATTTCAAAATATATTGCAGTGCCACATGGTGATCGGGAAGAGGCAGCGTTTCTTTTTTCGAAGGATTATCGCCAACTTGCAGTGAGACATTGGATTGTCCTGCACCGATGCGCTCGATCAATCCTTTGGACAAGCGATGGTCGGTATTATTGTTTGCCGCTTCAGTATCCGTTTGGATGATCTGAAATTTCAGCGAGGAACTTCCACAATTTA
>DATKMP010000257.1:0-6707 GCA_035541775.1 Bacteroidota bacterium
TCCTAAAACTTCTCCAACGAGGAATCATTCTGCGATTTGTATTTTCTAAAATACTACCCATTTCTATTTCTCAACAATAATGTAATTTCAGCTTCATTCGCTAAGACGTCCAATTCACTAATATATCTTTCTAGTGAGTACTGATTGGTAGAAAATAAGTTTTTTCTATGCCCACGTAAACTCGGATCAGGATCGCATAATTCTCGAATGATTCTTATAAGCTGGTCTGCTATTTCAGACATTAATGATAATTTGAGTTTATCAATAACCTTATTAAATCCTGTACGAAGATACGGTGAAATATCTTGAAAAGTTCCTCCCCATTTTCTCCATCTTTGGAATTCATCAAGTTCATCTTGTACTGCGGCCGTGATATTTACCTTTCCAAAATAAAATGCAATTAAATTGCCTAAATGATAAGCGTCGCAACCGAACCTTCTTGCATTCCAATCAGGAACAACGTAACCATAAAGTAATTCCGGTGGAGCGTATGAACAATCTCCTACAACATTATTTGATTCATTATATTTAATGAATTTCCCTTTTTCCGCAGCCCGCCCAAGATCTGTTAATTTTGACACATCTTTCTTAAATATTAAAACATTTGATGGTTTCAAATCCTGATGTGCGACATCTATTCTATGCAATTCCTCTAGTCCAGTGGCAACTTGGTGTAATGATCTTAAAGCCCAAGCCTCGTCCAGTTTTTTGAATTGATCCAACTGAACTCTGAGATCAGAATCAGCAAGTTCAAATATAATATATTGTACGATTCCATCGAGTGAATTAGGATCGATAGTAATTTTGCCTTGACCAATTGCTTTGACAATTTTTTTTAATTTTTTCTCTCCACATTTTTCCAGTAAGTCACGTTCATAGTTGAATGCTTCTACAAGTTCTTGTATTCTTCTGGCTGGATCAGGTGCGAACCGTGCAATTGAAAAATCCAAAGCTTTGAGAAATCCTTTATTACCATTGGCGTTTTCTGCTATGTATCCATAAGAAAAAGTGCCTCCAGTTTGAGTTGATTTTTTTTCAATACTCTTTATTACCTTCCATCCTTCTTCTAATTCTAAACCTTCCAATCTTGCAGCTGGTGGTTTCATTAGTTATCTCCCTATTTTTTAAATGATTGGCAAAATCATAAGCGTTTATAAGCAATGTAAGATAAAAGTAATTTAAATATTAAATCTTTCCTTTCTCCGCTCATATCTTCTTTCCATTTTTCTATTTCGTTATCAACGCACCTACAGTTTTTGATTTTTTAAAACAAAAGGCGAGGTTGTTTTCCTCGCCTTTGTGTTTCTGCTGCAATTCCTTTTACTCTAAAGGCGCAATTTTATCTAACGGAAGCGATTCTTCCGCATGGTTCCAGCATTCGAGCAATTCCTTTTGATGAAGAGCACTCCATTCGATCACTAATCCCAGCGCACGTGAAGGTAGCTCACCATCAATGACCGACATCGTATCTATACGAATTTTTACATGATTTTTACCGTAGCTTGCATGAAAATGTGCTGGCTGATGGTCTGCATAAAACATTCGTATCACGATTCCAAAGAAACGACTGATCTCAGGCAACGGCTTTTGTCCCTTTCATTGCCGGGAAAATATCTTCTGCTTGTTTTCCGGTAATTTTCAGATATAACGAATCGGCACACACATCGATCGTTTCTGTCCAGCTTATTTCGCCATCCTCACCTATGTGTACATTTTCAAAATTCTTCGGATCATTCCAGTACTTAAATACGCCTTTACCGACATCACCGGAGAAATCTACCACACCCTCGACGTCGTCAGCATATTTAAGCCACAACCGATAATCTGGTAATGGTTTGATCTCAACAAGTTTTATCATAAGAACTCCAATTTTCTTTCTGGCATCTTACCAAAAACACACTTGAATGTCAAGTGAACAAAAGGCGAGGTTGCTTTCCTCGCCTTTTATTTACATATCGTCTTTCAGTCTTTTCGTTCTTTCATTTCATTCTAAAATTATTTTATTCATCTTATCACTCAATTACTTAAAACTCAAAGACTCATCGAATCAACGACTTACTTATCATCCACAACTTCGAAGTCGGCGTTCTCGACTTTTTTGCCGCCGTCGCCGCTTTGTTGCTGCTGTTGTTCGCCGCCTTGCTGGCCAGCAAACGGATTTTGTTCCGGTCCACCAGCGCCGGGAGGAGGCGTCTGGCCCTTCGCGGATTCGTACATCTTGGTCGATGCTTCACTCCAGACATTATTCAACGCATCCGTCTTCGCTTTGATATCGGTGACGTTGCCGGATTTGATTGCGTCTTCAAGAGCCGTCGCGGCATTTTCCACTTTCGCTTTCAGATCCGCAGGAATCTTCTCACCGAAATCTTTCAACTGCTTCCGCGTCTGGAAGACAAGATTGTCGGCTTGATTCTTCACTTCGATATCGTCTTTGCGTTTTTTATCTTCTGCCGCATGCGCCTGCGCATCGGTTTTCATTTTTTCTACTTCTTCTTTGCTCAATCCGCTGGAAGAAGTGATGCGGATGCTCTGCTCTTTGTTTGTCGCTTTATCTTTTGCAGAAACATGCAGCAAACCGTTTGCATCGATATCGAACGTTACTTCGATCTGCGGCACACCGCGCGGTGCAGGCGGAATTCCATCGAGATGGAATTGTCCGAGCGTTCGGTTATCCTGCGCCATCGGTCGCTCGCCTTGCAGCACATGAATTTCCACCGAGGGCTGACTGTCCGCCGCCGTCGAGAAGATTTCGCTCTTCTTGGTCGGAATTGTTGTGTTTGCCGGAATCATCTGCGTCATCACACCACCGAGCGTTTCAATGCCGAGCGTCAACGGTGTCACATCGAGCAGTAACACATCGGTTACTTCGCCGGTCAACACACCGCCTTGAATAGCTGCACCAACAGCAACGACTTCATCCGGATTGACACCCTTGTGTCCTTCTTTACCGAATAATTTTTTCACTAACTCCTGAACCGAAGGAACACGCGTCATACCGCCGACAAGAATTACTTCGTCGATTTGATTCGGCGAAAGTCCTGCATCGCTCATGGCTTTTTGTACCGGCGGCACACAGCGCTGAATAAGATCATCCACTAACTGTTCGAACTTTGCACGTGTCAGTGTTAAGTTCAAATGCTTCGGCCCTTCCGCAGTTGCGGTAATGAACGGCAAATTAATTTCCGTTTGTGAAAGCTGCGATAATTCCATCTTCGCTTTTTCAGCGGCTTCACGCAAACGCTGAAGCGCCATCGGGTCTTTGCGGAGATCGATACCTTCCTGTTTCTTAAACTCATCGGCAATGTATTCGAGCACGCGCATATCGAAGTTGTCGCCGCCAAGGTGCGTATCGCCGTTGGTGGATTTTACTTCGAACACGCCGTCGCCCAATTCCAGCACGGAAATATCGAACGTTCCGCCGCCGAGATCGAACACCGCCACTTTTGCATCTTTATTTTTCTTATCCAATCCGTAAGCAAGCGCGGCTGCTGTCGGCTCGTTGATGATACGGCGGACATTGAGTCCGGCAATTTCGCCGGCTTCTTTCGTCGCCTGGCGCTGTGCATCGTTAAAGTATGCGGGAACCGTAATGACTGCTTCAGTAATCTTCGTTCCGAGATAATCTTCCGCTGTCTGTTTCATCTTCTGCAAAATCATCGATGAAATTTCCGGCGGAGAATATTTTCGTCCGTCAATTTCCACGCGCGCCGTATTATTATCTCCGGCAACGACTTTATACGGAACGAGTTTCATTTCTTCATTAACTTCATTGAAGAAGCGTCCCATAAACCGCTTAATCGAATAAATCGTATTTTGTGAATTTGTCACGGCCTGCCGCTTTGCCGCTGCACCAACCAACCGCTCACCGGATTTTGGAAATCCGACGATGGACGGTGTCGTGCGCGCGCCTTCGGCGTTCGCGATGACAACGGGATCGCTGCCTTCCATGACTGCAACGACCGAGTTTGTGGTCCCAAGGTCGATGCCGATTATTTTTCCTGTATTACCAGCCATTATGTTTCTCCTTTACTTCTTGCAGCATTGCTGTATGCTGCACTGTGGAATAAAGTGTCAGCGGAAAGGATCGATTCCACTCCAATCCAGTTCCGCCGACACATTGATCGATCATTCGCCTTCGTCGGCGAATTTTTGTTATTTAATTTTTATCGTGTCAGTCTGAGTTTATCACAAAGTGATCACGTTGTGATCGAAGACTGACATTGAAGGAAGCAGTCGCATTTCGACCCGCCAAAAGACGGCGGGTAAACAAGCTCAATGTGACTGCTTCTCTATTTATATTTATTTAACTTTTACTTCAATTTGTTTCGGTTTTGCTTCTTCTGCTTTCGGCAGTGCAACCGTTAACACGCCGTCTTTGTACTGCGCTTCGATTTTATCACTCTTCACCGTGGTCGGAAGCGTGAACGAACGCTGGAAGGAACCGTAACTCCGCTCTACGCGGTGATAGTTTTCTTTCTTCGTTTCTTTTTCCTGCTTCTTCTCGCCGTGAATCGTAAGAATGTTCGACTCTAACGTAATCTTCACGTCGTCTTTGTTCACACCGGGCAATTCTGCTTTTACAACATACGCATCTTCGTGCTCGGTAATATCGACCGCAGGCGACCACGCAGCGAATGCTGCGTCATCTTCTTCCGTTCCCCGGAAGAACGTGTCGAACATTTTGTTCATTTCCCTCTGAAGTCCGAAGAGACCAGAGGGCCACGTGGTGAGTTCACGTGTTGGATTCCATCGTACTAATGACATAATCGTACCCTCTCAATAAATAGTTTTTGTTTTAGTGAATTGTAATTTCGCGCGCCTTCATACTTTCTGCTTTCGGCAGCGTGATGGTTAAGACACCGTTTTCAAATTGCGCTTCGATGCCTTCGTGATTGACGCCGTTACCGAGGTTGAATTCTCGATAGTAACTCTTCCAGCCGATTTCGCTGAACGTCACGTTTGCTTTTTCATTGAAGAGCAGTCCGACTGCTCCGCGAATAGAAAGACGATCCGGCTCGATGCTCAATTTGATTCCTTCTTTCGATGAACCCGGCATATCGAGCTTTACGACAAACGCATCGTTCGTTTCATAAATATCGGCAACCGGTTCTACCGTTCGTTCCTGCTGATGCTTGGTAATCGCACTGGAGGAAAGCGGCATCAACGCATACTTATTATTCTCCATGGTTTTCATTCCTTTCTTACTTAATATCGATCGTGCGCGGTTTTGCTTCTTCTGCTTTCGGCAGCACAACCCGTAGCACGCCGTTGTTCAACTCTGCACCGATCTTCGACGCATCGACGGCATGTTCAAATTCAATCGACCGGCTGAAATTCTGTACACGCATTTCATTTAACAGCACGCGCGCCTTCTCCGGAATTTCGTACGGCTTTCGTTCGCCGCTGATTGTCAGCACATTGTTTTCAAACGTGATCTTCACATCTTCTTTTTTTACACCGGGCAGTTCGGCGAGCACGACGGTTTCATTTTCCTGCTCTGCAATATCCACGGCGGGATACAACACACGTCCCGGAAAATAATCTGTTGCACATGCATCATCGAGCAGATTATCGAATGTTCTCGGAATATCGAATCGGACTAACATTGTTGTTTCTCCTTTACTTATGTTACTTTTTGTTTTCTTAACTGTTATACTTTTAACAACCGCCGTGCCAATTCAAAAACCGTTGATTTCAAACGAAAATCGCCGCACTCAAAAAGATGCTTCGGCATTCTGTCAGTTCGTCTGCCATAATACGCGTTTCATAGACGGCGATGTGGCAGGAAGTATGAAATTATTGCGGAACTATTTTTCCTTACGATGATACGTGAATGATCATGGAAAAGGTGTGAATCTCTATGAGGATATGTGAATTGTCAAGGAGAATTTAAATATGAACCCAACCTCTCCGATCTCTTCAACTTGCCCACCGTGTGTTTGGCGGGTCGAAGCATAGGCGGATAAACCGAAGGCGGGTTGTAGCGATCGGACATGAGAACCTTGTCAAAGTTATCCGAGCAAAAACTCTGTGAACTTTGACAAGGTTGCTTGTTCTTTCTTAGGAGTGTTCTTCCCGTGTCATGCTGAGCTTGTCGAAGCATAGGCGGATATTTTATTTTTTATTTTGTTCATAAACTTATCTAACCGCTCCGATCTCTCCAAGAGGTCGGATCGGTTACTCCGGTTTACACGTTGCAGGTGACGGTTACATACCTGTTGTATTTGTTTTTCGCTTCCTCTTCGCTCTGCAACCAACCTCTCCGACCGCTCCGTAGGGGCGAGGTCACCTCGCCCCTACAAATAGTTATTTCAACAATAACATCTTTTTCGTCTCAACAAAATTTTTGTTAGAGCCATCTAATGAGGTTGCGGCGATACGATAAAAATACATTCCGCTTGCCAGGTTGCTTGCATTAAACATTACATTATAAGTGCCTTCCTCTTTTTCCTGATTCATAAGCGTCGATACTTCTCTTCCTAGTATATCATATACTTTTAATGTGACGAACGATTTTGATGGAAGACTAAATGAAATAGTTGTAGTCGGGTTGAACGGATTAGGATAATTTTGTTTGATAAAATAATCATCAGGAATAGATTGTATCTTATATTGAGCAGATTCATTTTGTAGTAACACACTTTGATTTCCCACATTTCCCGGAACATTTATACTTGCCGTCCCTGTGACACCGTATGCATCTGTCA
>DATKMP010000258.1:0-25491 GCA_035541775.1 Bacteroidota bacterium
TTCATTTTTTTGCCGGCAACGGTTTTATTTTCATCGTACCAACGAAATGCCAGCGGATTTTTCGAGTCCGCGCCTTCGTATTCAATTTTTCCGATCCCTTTAAAAAATTCTTGTTCTCCAACAACATATTTCATATCGATACCCTTTCTAATTGTGTGACGTAAATGAATAATTTCATGAATAATGGCTTACAACGACGCATTCAATTTGTTCAACCACCGATGATACGCTTCTTCCACTGGTGCTGCGTGCGTACGGTTCGGCGCGATTTCTTGAATTTTCTTTAATGTGCGGAATGCTTCTTCGAACGATTTATAATATCCGGCCCCGACTGCGCCGCCGCGCGCTGCGCCTGCCGCTCCATCCGTATTATAAAGTTCGATTGCTGCACCGGTTACGGTTGATAACGTTTCGGAAAAAATTGGACTTAAAAACATATTGGCATGTCCGGCGCGAATCACCTTAATGTGCAACCCCATCTCTTTCATAATATCGACACCGTATTTGAAAGCAAACGCAATGCCTTCCTGCGCTGCACGCAATACGTGAGCTTTTGTGTGGCGATTAAAATCCAATCCATCGATACGGCTGCCGATGTTTTTATTTTTCAACACGCGCTCGGCACCGTTGCCGAACGGAAGCACCACGACGCCATCAGAGCCGACCGGAACGGTTCCAGCAATTTGATTGATCTCATTGTAAGATAATTGTGAAGCAATATTTTTTCGCAGCCATGAATTTTGAATGCCCGTTCCATTGATGCACAAGAGCACGCCAAGCCGCGGCTGTTCGACTGTATGATTGACATGCGCAAATTGATTGACGCGCGAAAGCGGATCATATTGATACTGATCGATGATGCCATACACCACGCCGGAAGTTCCGGCCGTTGCTGCAATTTCACCCGGCTGCAAAACATTCAACGAAAAAGCATTGTTCGGTTGATCGCCTGCTCGGTATGAAATGATCACGTCTTTGCTCAAACCAAGTTCGTTGGCCGCGGAAGCCGTAATCGTTCCTTGATTGGAAAATGTAGGACGCACGGGCGGAAGCAATGCTTCATCAATATGGTAATAGTCCAGCAGTGCTTTGGAAAGCACGTTCTCTTGGTAATCCCAAAAAATTCCTTCGGACAAGCCGGAGATCGTGGAAATAATTTCGCCGGTCAGTTTCATAGCAATAAAATCGCCCGGCAGCATGGCTTTGTAGATTTTTTTAAAGATATCCGGTTCGTGCTGCTGCACCCATCGCAGCTTGGATGCGGTAAAATTTCCCGGTGAATTCAACAGATGCGGCAGGCAATATTCTGTGCCGAGAGCGTTGAACGCTTGATCGCCAAGTTCAACAGCACGACTGTCGCACCATATAATAGAGGGACGCAACACACGCTGCTGTGCATCGACCAATACCAAGCCATGCATCTGATACGAAATACCGATCGAGCGAATTGATTTCGCATCGATTTTGTTGCTCGAAATTAATTGGCGCGTTAACAATTTTGCATACTGCCACCACACTTCCGGATCTTGTTCCGCAAATCCGGGCTGCGGTGAATCAATCTTCATTTCTTCGGATGGATAAAATCCCTGCGCAATCGTCGCACCGCTTTCAATTTCAATCACCGAACATTTGATCGATGAACTTCCAATATCAAATCCTAACGCAAACATGCTTTTTTCTCCAAGATATGAACATCATAGAACAACCGTACCACCAGCCGTACCGCCGGTTAGTGTCTATAATACACCATAAAAATATAAGATGCAAGCAGATTGTGTGTCATTTATACACCTATTGAGTGCCGCGCCGTCCGTGCAACATTTTGAGAAATAACGGTAGTCTCTTTCATGAATTTTTCTTACACTATAGAGAGAGGATTCACATTCGCCGAGTATCAATATGTCGCATATTTTAAAAGATGTTGTTCGTAACTTATCCATTGACTGTGTAATCTTCGGATTCGAACGTTCGGCGCTGGAAGTATTATTAATCAAACGCGATATTAAGCCGAACCGGGGCCGGTGGGCGTTGCCCGGAGGTTTCATCAAAAAAAAGGAACGCGTCGAACATGCCATTTATCGAATTCTCGATGCAACAACGGGTTTAGAAAATATTTATTTGGAAGAAGTCGGCGTTTTCGATACCGTGAACCGTTATCCCTACTGGCGCGTCTTCACGATTGCCCATTTCGCTCTTGTCAGTCCGGAGCATTACGCTTTGAAGCCGGGTGTCGATACCAGCGCCGCCAAATGGTTTAAGATTCATGAATTGCCGAAACTTCCTTTCGACCATCAAGAGATCATCGATACCGCCCTTGAAAAATTACGAACGCGCGTTCGGTACCGCCCCATCGGTTTTGAATTGCTTCCCCCGAAATTTACCCTGCCGCATTTACAAAAGCTGTACGAAACGATTCTCGGTAAAAAATTAGACAAAAGAAATTTCCGGAAGAAAATTTTAAAAATGGGATTGCTGAAAAAACTGAAAGAAACAGACCGCAGCAGCAAACGACGCGCTGCCACCCTTTACAAGTTCGACAAGAACATTTACAACAAATCGAAAAACGACGGCTTTGTGTTCGAACTTTAGCGCTTTAGGGTTTTAATATTTCATCCGCTGCAACTGGCGAGATGCGGTCGGGCACAGCACCTTCTTTCCATTCCTTCAGCATGACAATTCACCCCTCAAATTATCCGCTTCAGTCATTAGAATCTCCTTCTCATCCGATTTTCATTTAGCTTGCAACGTGCATTCTGTATTTTGATTCTGGTTGCTTATTAAGAGGCGTACAAGAAAAAGAATATGAATGCTGCTATCATTGCTGCCGGTGAAGGATCCCGGCTTCAGACAGATGGCGTCGCTGTCGCGAAACCGCTTGTTCCCATCTGCGGCGTTCCGCTGATCGACCGGTTGATTCGTATGGCTCTTGCATCGCACGCCGAGAGTTTATCCATCATCGTCAACGAAGAGATGACCGATGTCCGGCGGTACTGCGAAAATCTTTCGCTGTCGATTCCCCTCAATCTGCTCGTTCGCTCAACGCCAAGTTCTATGCACAGTTTGTTTGCGCTTGCGCCGTACCTCAATCACGCGCCGTTCTATCTTACGACCGTCGATACAATTTTTTTGGAAGTAGAATTCAAAAAATATCTCGCATTCGCCCAACACCAACAGCATACCGACGGCGTTCTTGCTGTTACCGATTTTATCGATGACGAAAAACCATTATGCGCCAAATTAGATAAACAGCAGCGCATCACCACGTTCAGCGATTCTCAAGAAGGATACCGGTGGGCGACCGGCGGCATTTATTATTTTTCGCCGCGCATCTTTAATCTCATTCCCGATGCATTGGCTGCTAACACCGTACGGCTGCGAAATTTTTTGCGGCTATTATTACAGCATCATTATACATTGCACGGTTATGCGTTTTCCAAAATCATTGACGTCGATCATGCAAAAGATATCGCCGCTGCAGAAGAATTTCTCACCTCACATAACGAGCGCTCATGAAACGATTTGTCCGTTTTATACAACTTTTACAAAATTTCACGTTGCTCGTTCGCGATGTGTTCCGAAGTTTCAGCGCGGTTCATCGGTACGTTCGTGAAAGCATCGAAGAAATGTACTTGATCGGCGCACAGTCGTTTCCATTAGTTGCCATTGGCGGATTGTTTATGGGAATTATTCTCTCGCTCGAAGTCGGCCATCGGTTTGAAACATTCGGGGCAAAAACGCTGGTTGGCCGAACCGTCGCACTGGGCATGATTCGAGAATTAGGCCCCGTCGTCAGCGGATTGTTGCTTGCCGCTCGCGTTGGCGCAAAGAATGCTTCGGAACTCGGCTCAATGAAATTGAGCGAACAAATCGATGCCCTGCGCGCCTTCGGTTCTAATCCCGTGCACACGCTGGTGCTTCCGCGTACGGTTGCATGCTTGATGATGTTTTTGCCGCTCGTTCTTATCGCCGATGCTTCGGGCCTGATGGGCGGATTTATTGTTGCTCAATCATCGCTCAACATCGATCCTTCGTTCTTTTGGAAAACTGCCATCGATGGTTTGCAGATGAAAGATCTTTTTGTGGGATGCGTGAAGCCGGTCATCTTTGGATTTTTTATTGCAACCATCAGTTGTTACTACGGTTTGAACACCTCCGGTGGAACGACGGGCTTAGGACGCTCGACCATCGATGCAGTGGTTTCATCATCGTTAGTCGTTCTGCTGTTAGATTTTATTTTTACCAAAGTTGTTTGGGAAATTATGTAAATGAATGCCGTCGATCTTCAACATGTTTCTCTTTCGTTCGCCGATCACGCCATCCTGACGAACATCGGTTTGTCTGTCGAACAGGGCACGACGTCGGTCATTCTCGGTCCCAGCGGCGCCGGAAAAAGTTCTGTCTTAAAAATTATTTTGGGACTATGGCGGCCGACCGCCGGCAATGTTTTTATCAACGGAACGGATACAACGGCATGTACAGAAGAAGAGCTTCTCCCGTTCCGCCGCAAAATGGCGATGGTTTTTCAAAGCAATGCGTTGTTCGATTCGATGACGGTTGCAGAAAACATTGCTTTCTTTTTGCGCGAACATCGCATGCTGAACCGGCAGGAAATTCGCGAACGCATTCGAGAATCGCTCGCGTTCGTCAATCTGGAAGGAACAGAACGGTTGTATCCTGAAGAACTCAGCGGCGGCATGAAAAAACGAGTCGCAATCGCACGTGCCATCGCCTTCCATCCCGATATTATTTTGTACGATGAACCGACCACCGGCCTTGATCCCATCAACGGAAATGCAGTGGTGGATTTGATTTTGCGTTTGCAACAGCGGGGCACGACATCGATCATCGTAACACATCATCTCAAAAACGCGTTTTCGGTCGGCAATAGTTTTTCCATCATTATCGACGGCGTGATTGCGGCGGCAGGAACTGCAAACGATATTCTCGCTTCCAGCGATCCGTTCGTTGTCGAATTCTTAGATGACATTCACGAGCACAAGCCCTTCACCATTCATTGAGCGCGAGCACGTTATGAAAGAAACATTTCAATCACTCAAAAAACTGAAAATCGGATTGACGGTTTTCGTTGGCGCCGCCGTTTTTATCGTATTGATGTTTGTCGTCGGGTCAGAATCCAATACTTTCACGCCGACGTATTCCATCAAAATGTTCTTGCCGAACATCGAGGGATTGGCGACCGGTTCGATGGTTTCGCTTGGTGGATTAAAGATCGGTTCTCTCACAGCAATGGAATTTGGGCAGCAGAACGGCCAAACCGGTATTACTGTGATCATGAAATTACGCAAGGCATACCAACCACAAATCACGAAAGGATCCATGGCAACAATTAAAACTATCGGTATGCTGGGCGATAAGTATGTCGATATCAGTATCGGTACGGCATCACAACCGCCATTAGCCGACGGCAGTTTCATCGCCGTCAAAAGCAATAAAGAATTGGGCGACGTGATGGATCAAATGACCGATGTGATCTCCGACATTTCTGCAACGGCAAAAAATGTCCATGCCATAACCGATACGATGAAACATGGGCACGGCGCAGCAGGGAAAATTTTGTGTGATGACCAATTTGCGAATGAACTTTCCAGTGTTGTGCAAAAACTAAATTCGATTGCATCGTCGCTTTCGGAAAAAAGGGGAACGCTCGGTAAGCTGCTGCAGGACGATGGCTTGTACACCAAACTCGATCATACTATCGCCAATTTATCTTCCGTCACCGATTCGCTTCACAACGGCAAAGGCACTGCCGGAAAATTATTGATGAACGATTCGTTGTACGCTACGCTGCAATCGATTTCGCATCGCATGGATGTGCTGTTGTCGAAAATGGATTCGGATTCTTCCTCTGTCGGACCGATTCTGAACAGCAACGCGACCATTCAACAACTCAACGCATTAGTTGTCAACATCAACGCTTTAATTGCCGACATCAAAGAAAATCCAAAAAAATATGTTCATCTATCTTTCTTTTAATAAACCATAGCGATGAGTTCCATGGCAATAAAATTCGCAGGCATAAAACGGAAAACAGATTATTCGCCGAACCACATCAGCAATGATTTGCAAATTATTACATTGACGGCGCAGGCATTAAAAGCCATGGGCTGCGACGTGACGTTGTACGATGAAGGCGAGATTACTCCGGAACAAATTCAACAGCCGTTTGTGTTTTCGATGACACAGGGGCCGGAAGGAACGGCCATTCTCACAAAAGTTGCAAAACATGCTTTGATGATCATCAACGCTCCGGAGAGCGTGGAAAATTGCTGGCGATTCAATATGACGCGCTTGCTCACAAACTGCGGCATTCCGTTTCCGAAAAGCACGATCATTCCGACCAATGAGCCGATCAGCACGATTACCAAACAATTTGCACCGAAAAAACTCTGGATCAAGCGCGGCGATGTACACGCCGTTCACAAAGAAGATGTTACGCTTGCCTACAACTTCGACGAACTTTCTACCACACTGCAAGAATTTACACAACGCGGCATCAAGCAAGCGGTAATACAAGAACACGTGGAAGGCGATGTTGTCAAGTTTTATGCAATCCGCGAATCGGATTTTTTCTTCTGGTATTATCTTAATGGTGTCAATCACACACCTTTCCGCCAAAAGCAATTATATGAATTAGCGCAGGCATCCGCCGAAGCGCTGGGATTATTCGTCTTCGGCGGCGACGCCATCATTGCGCCGGACGGATGGATCACCATTATCGATATCAATGACTGGCCCAGCTTTGCTCCCGTGCGGGATATGGCAAGCCAGCACATTGCTCAACTTCTTTTTAGAAAGGCAACTTCCAATGGCAAATAACAATCGCAAGTATGCCCGAGTCGTCACTTCGATTCCGGGTCCGCAATCAAAAAAATATTTCGATCTCGATCAAAAATATATTTCTCCCGGCATCCAAACCATCGCCACTTCCTCGCAGCTCACGATGGAAAAAGGCGAGGGTTGTATGATGGAAGATGTGGACGGCAATCGCTTTATCGATTTCTTTGCCGGCGTCGGCGTTGCAAGCTTGGGATACCATCATCCGAAATATACGAAGATGATGCAGGAACAAGTCGCCAAAATTCATGTGGGCAGTTTCACATCGAAAGTGCGCGCAGAACTTTCGCAGCTTCTCGCGGAACATTCGCTGGGAGATTTGAAACGAACGCAGTACTACAGCGCCGGCGCCGAAGCGGTTGAAGCAGCGTTGCGTCTTGCAAAATCGTACACCAAGAAAAATGAATTTATCGGTTTCTGGGGCGGCTTTCATGGAAAAACGATGGGCGTGCTCGGATTATTGAGCGGCGATTTTAAATTTTCGCTCGGCCCTCTTCCTGCCGGCATCTACGAAACACCGTATGCCGATTGCCGCCATTGCCCGTTCAATGCTTCCTATCCGGGTTGTAAATTCGAGTGCATTGATTTCTTGAAGAAAAAAATCAAGAATGAAACCACCAACAATATCGCCGCCATCATTGTCGAGCCGATTCAAGGCACAGCGGGCAATGTCGTTCCTCCGCCAGAATTTTTAAAACATTTGCGCGAAGTGACAAAAGAAATTGGCGCACTGTTGATTTGCGATGAAATGATTACCGGATTTGGCCGCACCGGAAAAATGTTCGGCACGCAGCATTTCGATATCGTTCCCGATATCATCACTATCGGCAAAGGATTCGGCGGCGGCTTCCCGATGACGGGCTTAATGTCCCGCGATGAAATCATCAACGCAAAACCGTTTGCCAATCCGAGCGGCAGTTCTTCCAGTTATGGTGGAAATCCATTTGCTTCTGCAGCGGCGCTCGCGACAGTTCGCACCATCATCGAAGACAATCTTGTTGATAATTCCGCAAAAGTCGGCGCATATATGCTGGAACGGTTCGAAGGATTCAAAAAGAAATTTCCATTCGTCGGCGATGTGCGCGGCAAAGGATTGATGATCGGTTTGAGTCTTGTAAAGAAAGACGGTTCCAAAGAAAAATTAGACAAACAAACATCCAATTTAATTTTCCAGGAATGCTTGAAACGCGGATTGATTATTATGGGATACAATCCCGAAATCCGCATCAATCCTCCGTTAGTCATCACCAAAGAAGTTGCAGAAGAAGGAATCGATATTATGGATGAAGTCTTTACGTATGTCGCAGATCAGATCAACATATAAATCTGGCGAGACGGAAGAATTTTTAGACGTTTATTTCTACCGTCCCATCGGTTATGTCTTTGCGGTCGTGAGCCGTTCGATGCGGCTTACACCGAATGCCGTTACGTTCATCGGTGCATTCATCGGAATCATCGGCGGACATTTACTGTACTACGAATCGAGGACGATCAACCTCATCGGCATTTTGCTGCTGTTGATTTGCGAAGCGATGGACAGCGCCGATGGACAGCTTGCACGAATGACAGGAAAATTTTCGAAAGCGGGAAGAGTGCTGGATGGCATCGGCGATAATCTCAAATTCGTCAGCATCTATGTTCACATCACACTTCGTATGATGGGCAACTCGGGTGCGTGGTGGTTGTTTGGCATTGCGTTGCTTTCCGGGCTCAGCCATTCCACACAAAGCGCCATTGCAGATTATTTCCGGACAAGTTACTTGCATTATGTCGTCGATCCAACCAAAGGCGACATCGAATCGTTAGAAGCGGTGGAATCGCACTATCAATCGCTTTCATGGACACATTCGTTCTTCGATAAATTGGTTGGACGCCTGTATCTGAATTATACACGCCAGCAAAATTTGTTTGTCGGAACATACCGCAAATTATTTTTTCGCTGCACGGGATGGTACGGGCAAACCATTCCGGCATGGTTCGGCGAACTCTACCGCCATTACAATCAAAAGCAAATTAAATATTATAACATCCTGACAACCAACACACGAATGATCGTACTCTTTATCGCCGTTATCATACACCATCTCTGGCTGTATTTTTCGTTTGAAATGACGGCGCTTAATTTGTTGCTCGTGTATGTTTTGTGGAAACAGCGAAGCATTGGCATTCTTTTATGGAATACCTTAGACGTGGATTATAAGGAACATCAGTCATGATTCGCGGCATCATTCTCGGCATGGGAAAAATAGCACAAACCGGACACATGCCGGCTTATCACAGTGCCGCACTGGAACAGAGTATTTCCATTGCAGCAGCTGTCGAACCCAATTTGCAAAGCCGTGCCATTGCGCTTCAACAATTTCCTCAATTAAAATTTTACGATACGCTCGAGCAAGCGCTCAATCACGAACAGGCCGATTTTGTGGATATCTGTACGCCGCCCCATACGCATTCGGCATTCATCGCACAATTGCTTTCCCATCAACAAAATATTTTATGCGAAAAACCGTTTGCCATCGATGAACCGTCGGCACGGATGCTGGCGGCATTATTGAAAAGCCGTTCCGATGTAATTTTTATGGGCTGCCATCAATATCGTTTCTCTCCGGTGTGGAAACAGTTTTACGATTTCAAAAAAACATTTTCCGAACATGATCGGTTCGTTCTTCAATTCGATGTTTATCGGACAGAAGCAGATCCCGGATTGAAAATTGGTTCAGAAGTTTGGCGCACCGATAAGAAGATAAGCGGCGGCGGCATTCTTGCCGATACCGGCGTTCATTATTTATATCTCTGCTACTGGCTGTTCGGGAAACCGCTTGCCATTACCGCACGGACACAAACGCTGCTCTACACAAATTCTTCGATTGAAGACACGGCCAATGTCGTTCTTGAATATCCGAGCGGCGTTGCACAAATCAATTTGACATGGGCCGCAGACCGCCGATCGAACAGCGCGCGTTTTATGACGCGCAAGAAAAGTTTGCAGTACGATGGAACTTCGTTGGTGCGATTTACAAACGATGCATCTGAAGCGCTGCAAGTTCCCAGTGCGTCGGATAAAAGCACCTACATAACCATGTATGCGGACTTATTCCAAGAATTTGCACAGCAAGTCGAACAAAAGAAACAGCGACAGGATTGGATCGATGAAGCATATGAATCCGTTCGCATGCTCCAAACGAGCTACGAGTCTGCGGCACGCGGAACAACGATTATGGTGAAATGACAGCATGAGCAATCGAATAAAATATATTGTCCTTGCAATCGGCTTTATCGTTTTCAGCTACTTGGTGTACAGCTATGGCGTCGCAAACATCTGGCAAAACCTGCTTCGCACCGGCTGGTGGTTTCTCCCCGTCGTTTTTGTCTGGGCCGCCGTGTATTACTGCAATGCGTGGGCGTGGTTCGTCATTCTTCGCGACCATCATCCGGACATTCGTTTCAGTACCATCTATCGGTTAACGATCACCGCATTTTCGCTCAATTATGTCACACCGTTTCTCAGTCTTGGCGGCGAACCATATCGTGTGGCGGCACTGAGTAAAACGGTGGACAAACATCGCGGCATTTCTTCTGTGATTTTATACAACATGATTCGGTGGATGGCGCATTTTTCGTTTTGGCTTTCTGCCATCGTCATCGCGCTCATCACCGTAACACTGGCGCCGGCAGCTGTCATTTCTCTGGTGATCATCGGCTGCGTGCTGATACTTTCTATTGGTTTCTTCGTGTCGCGGCACAAATATGGAATTTTTGAAGCGCTGTTTTCTTGGATGTCGCGCAAACGAGTTCTTCAACGCTTCCTCAAAAAATTAGATCCCCACCGCGCCGCATTGCTTTCGATTGACGAACAGATCAAACAACTCTATCAACATCAACAAAAAACATTTTATACATCCATCTTTTTCGAATATCTGTCGCGCATCGCCGCATCGTTTGAATTTTTCTTTATTCTGAAAGCGCTGGGCTTCGCGCCCACCTTTATGGAAGCGTTTTACATCAATGCGGCAACGTCGTTCATTCTCAACATGCTGTTCTTCGTCCCGTTCGAACTCGGCACACGCGAAGGCGGATTATATTTTGTGATGCAAAGCGTCGGCTATGCACAAGGCATCGGAATTTTTATCAGTCTTGTCAATCGGCTGCGAGAATTGGTGTGGACCTTGATCGGCATGGCCTTGATGCTCAAAACAGAGAAACAGCCCTCCACAGCATCGTTTATCAAAATGATGGAGGATGAGCAGAAACAATGAAAGCGATTCTTTTTGATTTTGGCGGAACGTTAGACACCAACGGCGTTCACTGGAGTGAATTTTTTTGGGATGCGTATCAACAAATGCATGTTCCCATTTCCAAAAAGTTGTTTGAGCAAGCGTACGTTGCCGCTGAAAAAATATTGCCCGGCAATCGCATCCGGCACGACGATAATTTTTCTACCGCCCTTACCGCACAACTTCAAGCACAATTTGAATTTTTGTCTGAAACAGGTTCGGCGCTCAGTTCATCACTGCTTGTTGAACTCGCACATTCCTGTTCTGAAAAAGTAAAAGCGAACGTTGCACAGCAATTGCCGTTCATCAAAAAATTATCGCAGCGATACGCGCTCGGCGTCGTTTCAAATTTTTATGGGAACCTGCAGGCATCGTTGAAGGAGTTGGGATTCGCTCCGTTCATTCACACTGCCATCGATTCAACCGTCGTCGGCATTTCAAAACCCGATCCAAAAATATTTCAGACGGCATTAGATAAACTTCACGTCCGCGCCGACGCAGCGTATGCTGTTGGCGATTCGTACGAACGCGACATCGTTCCGGCAAAACAGCTCGGCTGCGTTACCGTTTGGCTGCGCGGCCGAAGCTGGAAAGAAACGATGGAAACATCCAAAGCAGATTATATCATTCTCTCTTTACAAGAATTATCATCATTGGTCAGGATTTAACTAACTACTATTACGTTTCAGTAATACGAAAGGAACTTTTATGAAAAACAAAACCCAGATACAATCCGCATCGGGAAACTTGGGCGTCCTTATTCCCGGCATCAACGGCGCAGTCGCGACGACCTTGATTGCCGGCACGCTTGCGGTGCGCCGCGGATTAGCGCAGCCCGTCGGTTCGTTGACGCAAATGGGAACGATTCGCCTCGGCAAACGAAGTGAAAATCGTTTTCCCAAAATCAAAGAATTCGTTCCGCTCGCCGATCTTAACGATATCGTGTTCGGCGGATGGGATATTCGCAATGAAGATTGTTACACATCGGCACAATATGCAAGCGTGTTGCAGGATAAAGACCTTGTTCGAATTGCCGATGAATTGAAATCGTTACGCCCGATGAAAGCTGTGTTCGACCAGCGTTACGTGAAGCGCCTGGAAGGAACGTGGGTGAAAACCGGAAAAACCAAATACGAACTTGCTATGCAATTGCGGGACGATATTCGCAGCTTCAAATTAAAAAACAATCTCGACCGCGTTATCGTGTTGTGGTGCGGCAGTACGGAAACATTCATTCCGGTGCAAGATGTACACAAAGACATCAAGAGTTTTGAAGCGGGTATGAAATCCAATCACGATGCAATTTCTCCGAGCATGCTGTACGCGTATGCGGCAATTTCCGAACACGTTCCGTACATCAACGGCGCGCCGAATCTTGCGAACGATTGCCCGGCATTAGAAAAACTTGCAACTTCCTCCGGCGTTCCGATTGCCGGCAAAGATTTCAAAACAGGGCAAACATTGCTCAAGACCGTGATCGCGCCGATGTTGAAAGCACGGATGCTCGGTTTGAACGGCTGGTTCTCCGCCAACATTCTCGGCAATCGCGACGGCGAAGTCTTGGACGATCCGGAATCCTTCAAGACAAAAGAAGAAAGCAAACTCTCCGTTCTGGATGGCATTCTTCAACCGGGTTTATATCCGGTACTGTACGGAAAATTCGACCACAAAGTGCGAATCAATTATTATATCCCGCGCGGCGACAACAAAGAGGGCTGGGACAACATCGATATTTTCGGCTGGCTTGGATATCCGATGCAGTTGAAAATCAATTTCCTATGCCGCGATTCTATTCTCGCAGCGCCCGTTGCGTTGGATTTAATTATCTTTATGGACCTTGCACAGCGCTGCAGAATGAAGGGCATTCAGGAGTGGCTTTCGTTCTACTTCAAGAGTCCGATCCACACCGCAGAGCGGACGCCGGAGCATGACCTTTTTATTCAATTGATGAAACTCAAAAACACGCTTCGTCATTTGATGGGAGAGGAAATTGTGACACATCTGGAAGAAGTAGAAACTGATTCTGTGAGCATTGAACAGATGTTATATTCATAATCAGCTTTTTCGTTGCGATCGTATGAAATTATTCCCGAAGAGGCATTGCGTTCTCTTTGGGAATTTTTTCTTCGATATTTTATTGCCGGCTTATCGTAATTGTTTTTATATTAGAGGCACAGGTTCACAATAGCGTATGATGACGTATGCATGAAAAACGGTTCGGAATGTGGGTGTTTATTCTTGGCGTCCTTTTAACGTACGGCATCGAATACACGGTTGAATCATCATTCATGCTTCCTCGCCCCGCCATCATTATACCGCACAATCTTTTTCTGTTCAACATTGCCGCTGCTGTCATGATCTGCATGTTCACGGTCATCGGCAGCTATGCAATCAATAAATGGTTTGAGCGCCATACGGCATGGATGAAAAAACCGGCACAGCGAATGGCCTTTCAGGGTGTACTGACGCTCGTGTATTCTGTACTGCTGGGAATTTATTCTGTTCATCTCTCTTCGTTTTTTTTTACCGAGCATACCTTATCCCCGGGATATATGCAATTGACGCTGGTCTTGAGCTGCACCATTTCCATATTATTAAGTTCAGCGTACACGGTCTTTTTTTATTTCATGCAATGGGAACGGTCGTGGCGTGAATCGGAAGATTTGAAAAACGAAAATTTACAATCGCAGTTCAACGCGCTTAAATCGCAGATCAATCCCCACTTCCTGTTCAACAATTTGAATACGCTCAGCGGGTTGATAACGGAAAATCCGGCAACGGCAACCGACTTTGTGCAAAAACTTGCCAATGTGTACCGTTATGTTCTGCAGGCGATGGACAAACGATTGGTCGATCTGGAAACGGAATTAAATTTTTTAGATGCCTATGTGTATTTATTGAAGATGCGCTTTCAACATGGTTTGAGCGTTACCACTTCCGTTCCGGAAAATGTCTTGCACTATTCTATTGCGCCGCTCACGCTGCAAATTTTGATCGAGAACGCCGTGAAACACAATATCATTTCGGCAGAACATCCGTTATCCGTGAACATTACGTATCATAAAAGCGGATATTTGATGATCGCGAACAACATCCAAAAAAAACAATCTCGCGAAGCCGCTTCGACGAATGTGGGCTTGCAAAATATTTACCGGCGGTACCGGTTTTTAGAGCAACGCCAAATATCGATTGAAGAAACGGCATCGGAATTTATCGTACGCATTCCGCTGATTGGGAAAGATGCATTATGAACGTATTGGTAATTGAAGACGAATTGTATTCCGCGCGGCGGCTTGAAAAAATGTTGAACGAGTTGGCGCCCGAACTTCACATTCTTGCATTGCTCGAAAGCGTTGCGCAAAGCGTCCGCTGGTTATCCGAACATCCGGCGCCGGATTTGATATTTATGGATATTCAACTTTCGGACGGATCCAGTTTTGAAATATTCGATAAAACGACTGTCGCTTCACCGGTCATTTTTATCACCGCGTACGATGAATATGCGCTGCAGGCATTCAAGGTCAACAGTATCGATTATCTGCTGAAGCCGATCGATCGATCGGAACTGGCGCGAAGTCTGGAAAAATTCAATCGCCTGAATCAGCATCCTGCGCCGCCGATCAATCCTGACGTTTCACAAATCATTAAATCGCTGCAAGAAGCAAAACCAAATTACAAAACGCGCTTTTTAGTAAAAACGGGACAAACGTTCATCACCATCTTTACGCAGGATATTGCCTATTTTTTTGCCGACCATAAACTTGTGTATCTTGTGACCCGCGAAGGGAAAAAACATCTCATCGACCAGACGCTGGAAGAATTGGAAGACCAGCTCGACCCGAAAATATTTTTCCGGTTGAACCGGCAATTCGTCGCATCCGTCAACGCGATTGTGAAACTGCATAATTATTTCAACCACAAGTTGAAAGTAGAATTGATTCCACCCACCGACATCGAAATTCTCATCAGCCGCGAAAAAGCTCCCGAATTTAAAACATGGCTGAATGAGTAAAGCAGACAAAAAATCTGCGCCGTTCTCACATCTTCACAACAACAGGATGTCCGCCCATTCTCATCGAACCTTTTTTAGACGAACTTCGTGATCTTTTTCATTCCATACATATATAATAGACTATGTACTTTTTTTTGTTTTGTAAATCGTTCGATGAGTCTCCGAACTTTCTATCATGGTCATTTCATGGCTACTGCTGCAACTTTTTAAATTTATAAAATTCGCCTTTGGCTTTCATCAGTTGTTCGTGCGTGCCGGCTTCGACACACATGCCATGCTTCATCACAACGATGCGGTCGGCATTGCGGATGGTGGAAAGGCGGTGCGCTACAATAAACGTCGTTCTTCCTTTCACAAGCCGCTGAATGGCTTCCTGAATGAGCGATTCCGAAACCACATCGAGCGCGGAGGTCGCTTCATCCAAAACGATAATCCGCGGGTCGCGAATCAATGCGCGGGCAATCGCAATGCGCTGGCGCTGCCCTCCGGAAAGACGTGCGCCGCGTTCGCCGAGTTTTGTTGCCAATCCCTGCGGCATTTTGGAAACAAATTCTGCAGCGTTTGCAACTTCTAAAATTTTCCAGATTTTTTTATCATCCACGGCTTCGGCGCCGTAAGCGATATTTTCGCGCACCGAACCGCTGAACAGCAAGGTGGTTTGCGGAACAACGGCAAGAAATCGTCGATACTGCCGCAAATCTAAATTCTGCATGTCCTGCCCATCCAACAGAATGCTGCCCGAGGTCGGGCGGCGAAATCCGATCACCAAACTCATCAGCGTGGATTTTCCCGAACCGGATTCGCCCACGAAGGCAACGGACTCTCCCGCTTTGACATCGAGAGAAAAATCTCTGACCGCCGGCTGCGTCGTTTTTTCGTACGTGTAGCGCACGGATTGAAAAACAAAATGCCCTTTGACATGCTCCACGTTTTGTTTGCTTTCATTCTGTTCAACGTCCGGCGATTCTAAAATTTCTCCGATGGAACTGATGGATTCGAAGCCGCGCGAAAGTTCGGGATAAGCATTGAGAATCATATTCACCGCGCCGACAATCATGGCGAAGAAACTCTGGAACAGCACTACATCGCCGACGTTGATCATTTTTTTGTATGCGAGAATCGATGTGAACATCAGGCAGAGCAGCATCACGATTTGAAACGATGTCCACGAGCTTGCGCCGAAGATTGCGCCGAGAACTTCCAGCCGGATGCCTTTCCGCTTTACCGTTTCCAGCCGCGTATCCATTTTGGAAACTTCCAATTCTTCCACGCCGTGTGCGCGGGTAATGGGAATCATTTGTATCATTTCGACAACGCTTGCCGAAAGGGATTCGATTTCCGTACGGTACTCGCGATTGCGGGCATTCATTTTTTTCGAGAAGAGAAAGACGAGACTGGATGAAACGGGAACCGAAACAAGATAAAAGACTGCCACGAGCGGCTGACTCAAGACGGTGAAGGAAAACGCCACGAGAATCGTGAGGATAGCGGGAAAGACAGAATTCATGACATTGCGGGAAAGAATTTCCAGCGTTTCCACATCGCGTAAAATTTTTGTCTGGAGTTTTCCGGATTGAAACGTATCGTGAAAAGAAATGGAAAGTTCCTGCAGCCGGCGGACGATGGAAGAACGCAATTGCACCTGCATCGCCATCAGCGCGCCGCTGAACACGCGCACATAGAGCGTGTGCACCGGAATGTTTTGCATAATGATAATGAAAAATACGCCGCCGACCATCCACAAGTCGTGGATGGAATATTTTGCAGGATCGCTGATGATGGTGATCATCCGCGCGATGATGACGGGAAGAATCCAGACGGGAGAATGTTTAACGGCAAACAGGACGACGGAAAGAAAAATTTTTCCGTACTGCCCGCGATAGATGTACATCAGCTTTTTCAGCGGGCTGGCGTTGCGAAATTCCAATCCGATTTGTTCAAACTCACGCTGCGGCATGATCTGGGGTTATTTCGCAGCGGCGAGGCTCCACAGCTTTGCCGTAATGCGTTCCAACTCCTCGCCAATAAGTTTGGGATCGTGCGTTTTCTCCGGCATGTTTTCGAATGCAACGTAGGGAATTTTTATGCCGCGCACATCGATGAAGTTCGGGTCTTTCTTTTCCAATACTTCCCAGTCGTTCGTTTTATAATAGAACTCCATTTTTTCATCCGGCAAAGAATGATAGAGAATGGAATCTTCCTGTCCCGGGCGCGCACGCCGCCGGTTTTTGCGGACAGATTCTTCATACGGCACGTTGATATACATCAACGAAGTTCGTTTCAGCATTTCATCCGTAAAAAATGTCAGCGCATGATGAATTGCATCGCCTCCGCCGCGCGCAAATTCCACCAGCGTCGTCATTTTGTCGTGATACGCCGGATCTTTCAAAATTTTCTTCCGGTAATCTAATGCGAGGCGTTCCATATACAAATCCCAGATAGATTGATCCTTGAACCAATATTTTTCATCGCTCCAGATACGCGGCTTGCCCATCTTCGTCAGTAAATCGTCAAGCTCGAATGTTTCCCACACGTACACAAAATCGTCTAACTCTTCAAAGTTGGCGATGTGGAATTTTTCTAAGCGAATAATCGGGTCGCATTTTTTTAAATAATCGATCACTTCTGATTTGCCTGCCGCCGGCCTGCCGGTGATGATGAGAATCGGAAAATGGCTGCTCATATTTTTTCTTTCTTCAAATATTTATTGGACTTTTTTAATACGATTTTCAATGACGGAAGAAATATTTTTCTCTGCACGGATTTTTTCCTCGACCGCCGAAAACACTGTTTGATCCAGATAGGTAGTTTTGAGTTTGTCGATGCCGAAATATTCTTTCGATGTACCGGCCATATAATCGCTCGCCGCTGCAGTATAGATTTTCTCGTCGTTCACGGGTTCGCCGTTCACAAGAAATTTAATAAAATCCACGCCGCCGTTTGCTGCGGTTTTCCATTCCACTCGCAAACCGGATACTTGAATGGACGAATGCTGCGTTATATAATAGATAACGATTTCTTTCAATTGCTTTCCGCTCACTTCGAATGTTGCCAGCAGATTGCGGAACGGCAGCACTTCGAACAAATCCTGTTTCGTCAACGGACCTGCGGATTTATCGGCGCGCATGCCATGGGAATTCATAAATCCGACATCGGCGTGAACCGCCTCGCGCTGCGCATCAGCAATATAATCGCCGATGCCGCTTTCGGCGATTCCGCTGCCGCGTGTCCAATCGGTTTTCAGTGTCCCGATCACTTCGGCGTAATCATGTTTTATCACGGTCTGGATGGAATCGATGAAGAGCGAAAGTTTTGTCTTCGGCCGATCTGCGTGAAACCAGAGCGCAATCAATTTTCCGTTGTAAGAAATAATTTTATGATGATCGACTGTTAATGTTAGTTCGCCGAGATTTTCACAATTCGATCCCGTTTGAACGATGATGACGTTGTTGACAACTTTCGGCGCCTTCAAGCGTGTATGAGAATGTCCGCCGACAATGACATCGAGGCCGTGAACGTTCACTGCGAGAACCGAATCGTCCTGCACGCCTTCGTGCGTAAGGGCGATCAATAAATCTGTTTGCGGCTGTAATTCCGTAACATACGTTTGCATCGTCTCAATCGGCGGCAGCAGCTTAATGCTTTCTCCGCTTTTATGATTGACTAAATTATAAAAATCTCCGGACATTAATCCGATGATGCCGATGCGCAATCCGTTTTTATTGATGATGATGTACGGTTTGTTGTTGACCGGAAATTGTCCCGCAAGGTCTTGAATATTTGCCGAGACCGTCGGGAAATTCGCAATGTGCGTAAGCGTGTTGAGATTGGCGACGGAAATATCGAAATCATGATTGCCGAGTGTCCACGCTTCGTACCCGATCTGATTCATCATTTCAAAGAGCGCCCCGCCTTCTGCTTCTCGATAGGGATATTCGGTAATCGGATTTCCCGTCATCACATCGCCCGCATCCAACAACAACGTATTGGGAACGGCGTGGCGAATGCTATCGACAATATATTGAAGTTCGACCATGCCGCCGACAAGCGGTTTCGGCGTTGAACGTATCCACGTCGCTTCGTGCGGAATAAAACTCGCATGCATATCGTTGGTGTGCAAAATGGTAATCTGTTTCGGCTGCGCCGAAAGCGGAAGGGCGAATAACAATATTGCAACAAGCCCTGCAAGAAACTTTTTCATCAGTTGATTCATACTACTCTCCTAACAATCTAAAATATTCATTTAGGGAAGATACACAGATTTCGCTTGTTTCGGAAGGCATTACGGAGAAGAAAATACATATTCATACGATCATAATACAAAAAATTTCGGACACAGCTTGTCTCGTTTCTTTCCATGCCGTATCTTACAAGAAAACGATTGATGAAACAATTTGTTCTGAACTACGTAGAAGAAGGTTAAAATTTTTTATGTCTCATACCATACAAGGTGATCCTATGCATCCATTCGCAAAATTCGCGTTGCCGTTACTCGGGTTGACGCTTGCCGCTCCGGATTTTTCCGCAGCACAAACCACAGAACGCATTTCCATTCCCGATCAGTATAAATGGAATCTCGCCGATCTGTTTCCATCCGATAGTGCATGGAAGCAGGAAAAAGAAAAATTGGTTTCTGAACTTCCTTCGTTAAAACAATTTAAAGGAACACTCGGCTCATCGGCAAAACAATTGCTCGGCTGTCTCGATTTAACATTTCAACTGAATAAAGATTTTTCCAAACTTTCTTCCTACGCCAGCATGAGTTCCGATCAAGATACGCGCGTATCTCAATATCTCGGCATGCAGCAGGAGATCAGTCAAATTGGTTCGACATTTTCTGCCGAAGCGGCGTACATTGAACCGGAAATTTTAAAAATCGATCCGGCGAAAGTTCAGGAGTTTGTGAAGAGCGAACCAACGCTTGCCGTGTATCAGCATTATTTAGATGACATTCTCCGCCGCAAAGCACACACCGGAACCGCAGGCGAAGAAAAAATTATCGCCGATGCGGGCTTGATGGCCGATGCGCCGGATAATATTTATGGAATTTTTTCCAATGCTGATTTCCCCTATCCGGAAATTACCTTGAGTGACGGGAAAACCGTGAAACTGAATCAAGCGGGATACAGTTTGTATCGTGCTTCCACGAATCGCGAAGACCGCAAAAAAGTTTTTGAAACATTCTTCAGCAAGCTGAACGATTTTCGCCGCACGTACGGCACGCAATTGAACGCCGAAGTGAAAAAAGATATGTTCTATAAAAACGCGCGCAATTATTCTTCGTGTCTGGAAAGTTCTCTCGATGCAAATAATATTCCCACCAAAGTATATTATAACTTAATCGAGAACGTGGATAAAAATCTTTCCACCTTTCATCGGTACTTAAAACTGCGCCGCCGCATTCTCGGCGTCGATACGCTGCATTATTATGATTTGTATGCGCCGCTGTTGAAAGAAGTCGATCTGAAATATTCCTACGAAGAAGCACAGAAAGAAATTCTTGCCGCACTCAAACCGCTTGGTTCTGATTACACGGATGTTTTGAAAAACGGTTTCGCTCATCGCTGGCTCGATGTCTATCCGACGGAAGGCAAACGTTCCGGCGCGTACTCCAACGGCTCCGCGTACGATGTGCATCCGTATATGCTCTTGAACTACAATGGCAAGTACGACGATATGAGCACCGTGGCGCATGAATTCGGCCACTCGATGCAAAGTTATCTTTCCAATAAAACACAACCGTACGCAACATCGCAGTATCCGATTTTCGTTGCCGAAGTCGCTTCCACGTTCAACGAAGCGTTGCTCATCGATTATGTGCTGAAGAATACGAAAGATGATGCGGCACGATTGTCGCTGCTCGGCAGTTATCTGGAAGGAATTAAAGGAACTGTCTTCCGGCAGACACAGTTTGCGGAATTTGAACTGCGCATTCATGAAATGGCAGAAAAAGGCGAGCCGCTCACCGGCGATGTGCTGAATAAAACATACGATGAGATTGTGAAAAAATATTACGGCCACGATCAAAAAGTTTGTATTGTGGATGACGAAATTCAGGCAGAGTGGATGTTCATTCCGCACTTCTATTATAATTTTTATGTCTTCCAGTATGCAACGTCGTTCACCGCTTCGGCGGCATTATCCGAGCAGGTGATGTCCGGCGATAAAGATGCGACAAAGAAATATTTGGAATTCCTTTCTGCCGGCGGTTCGGATTATCCGATCGAGCTGCTGAAAAAAGCCGGCGTCGATATGACCACCTCCGCTCCGTTCGACCTCACGATGAAGAAAATGAATCGCGTGATGGATGAGATGGAAGAGATTTTGACGAAGATGGGAGAATAAATTTTTAAATATCAAATGACAATAGACAAATCACAAACAAATTTCAAAGTCCTTTTTGAGATTTCATGTTTGTGATTTGTTTGTTGTTTGGTATTTGAATATTGGAATGTAAAATTTAATCTCCATCTCACACCTTCCCCTTACAGGGGAAGGCCGGGATGGGGTCATAGAAAGAAACCATGTTCATTGGCCACACAGCCGTTGCCCTCGCAGCAAAAAAAGCAGCGCCGCAAGTTCGCTTCGGCACATTGCTGTTCGCGGCGCTCTTTGCCGATTTATTATTTCCCGTTCTGATTCTCCTCGGTATTGAGCACGTAATGCCCGCGCCTGGCATCACCGCTGTAACGCCGTACGATTTTTACGATTATCCCATCTCGCACAGTTTATTAACCGATGCGGCATTTGCATATATCTTTGCGGGAATATTTTTTCTCAAATATCGCGAGTGGAGCGGCGCAGTGATTTTATCTCTTGCAGTACTAAGCCATTGGCTGTTGGATTTTATTTCTCATCGCCCCGATATGCCGCTTGTTCCCGGCTTGCATACAGTCGTCGGATTGGGTTTATGGAATTCTGTTATGTGGACGGTGATAGTCGAAGTGCTTCTGTTTGCCATCGGCGTCTATTTGTATCTTCGCACAACAACGCCCGCAGATAAACTCGGTTCGATTATCTTCTGGTCGTTTATCGGCTTGCAGTTGATGATGTATGCGGGAAATATTTTTGCCAATATTCCTGTCGATAGCCGCACGATGGCGATGGGTTCGCTGATGCAATGGCTCTTCATTCCGTGGGCGTACTGGATTGACCGGCATCGGTTTATTCGTACCAAATAAATTCTCTTTATTTCTCTCTCTTCTTCACAATTGCTTTTCTTCATAGAAAGCGATATGTTATGCCAAGGTTAGGTTACTTATGTGTGAATTCTCGTTCCCAAGCTCTGCTTGGGAACGGATATTAGTTGAAGTGTTGCTTCACGAATATCATCGAAGCAGAGCTTCGGCAGCTACGCTCCCAACCAGAGATTGAGAGCGAGGAGAAAAAACTTTTAGCAGCACCTTTCCGGTGAAATCTCTATGAAAGACAAAGAATCATATGATAAAAGTTTAAACGAACTTATATATTCAATTGATCTCTGTTTTAAAAATCAATTTCTTCTTCCAGGATTAACATTACTCTATTCATTGATTGATATAATGGCATGGTTATCTCGCCCCAGTGAACAAGATGATGTAACGAGAAGTGATTTCATTAATTGGGTAAATAAGTATCTTCTTTCAGTAAATAATTTTAATTGTACAGCACAGGATTTATATGGTGCGAGGTGTGCATTAATTCACTCAGGTACTGCCGAATCTAAACTTAGTAGAGATGGAGGTGCACGTTCAATCTATTATACAATTGGCAATAAAGACGCTCAGCGGTTACAAAACGATGTGGACTCGGTTGGTTGTAATGCCGTGGTTATCCAAGTTGATGTTTTATTCAAAACACTTATTAATTCCATTGAAAACTTTAAAAATGATATTCAAAACAACCTGCAATTGGCAGATATTGTAAACGAACGATCAAATAAATTATTTACTTACCTTTCATAATCATACATTATGGAAAGGGCTTTTTTCTCATTCCCCAACTTTATAATTGCGGAGTACCCCACTATGCAACTCAAATGGTATAATTATCTTTCATGTTTTTTTGCGGGATTTGTTCTCGCGAATGTTGTGCCGCACTTTGTGCAGGGCATTTGCGGCAATCCGTTCCCCACGCCGTTTGCAAATCCGCCCGGCAAAGGATTGTCGTCGCCGCTTGTCAATGTGCTCTGGGGATTGCTGAACCTCGTTATCGGCTACTGGTTGTATCGCGGCGGAAAAATTTCCAATCAGAAAATCGTTACCGTCATTCTGTTCTTTCTCGGCATTGCGCTTTGCAGCATCACGTGCGGTCTGAACTTTGCGGGCAAGCTGCCGCAATAATTTTTCCCCAACGGTAAAATATTTGAACGAACCGATGCACAAAAATTATTTTTGGAGAATAACATTATGGAAGTTCATGTTCATTTCTTAGCGGTACTCGTTGCCGCGATTGCAAACTACATCATCGCCACTCTCTGGTATGCGGCGCTTTTCGGAAAAGCATGGCAAAAGCTCACCGGCATTACCGAGATGAAGCCCGCGCCAATAAATATTCTGCTGTCGTTGATCGGCTCATTAGTGCTCAGTTTCGTTTTGTATCACGCCATTGCTTTCGGCAACGCTTACATGAAAATTGGCGGCGTCGCCGGCGGATTGATGGGCGGGTTCTTCGGCTGGCTGGGATATATTGCTCCTGTGACTTTGATGACCAAACTGTATGAGAAGAAACGATGGGGACTTTGGTTTTTAGACAATGCTTTCTGGCTCATCTCGCTGCTGGTGATGGGTACGATTTTATCATCGATGATGTGATCCGTTAAGACACGAACGGAATTCTCGCGGATGTTTGTTGCAATGTCTTTTCATTCCATCGGCGTACCGGATTGACCGGCATCGATTTTTTGTTACAACCACAACAACTCTTCCACGAACATAGAATGGATTATCACGTTTCTGTGCAATAAAAAAGGCGCATCTTGCGACACGCCCTTTAACTCAACGATTCAAAGACTTACAACTCGATTACTCATAAATTTATTTCATCAACATTTATCCGCCCGAGCATTAGCGCAGGAGGACCAATTTCCTTGTCTGTATAAAACTACCTGCTTGCATCCGATAGAGATAGACACCACTTGTTAACTTGGATGCGTTGAATGTTACGGTATAACTTCCTACATTCTTCGTCTCATTCACAAGTGTGGCCACTTCTCTTCCGAGCACATCATACACTTTTATGGACACAGTGCCATGCGTCCCTGCAGGAATATCATAGTGAATGATTGTGGAAGGATTGAATGGATTGGGATAATTCTGAGAAAGCATGAAAGCCGTCGGTATCGCCGTTTCTTTATCGACGCCTACTGGCGTAGTACCATTGGCTAAGATGTTAATTGTTTCTAGAGTAAATGCTCCGTTGGAAATGAAAATTTTTGCGCTCGTATTGCTCGATGCCATATATGTATAATGAATGGTATCCCGGATGCTGCCGTTCACCGGAATGCTGAATTGTGCGGGCGAGGCACTAAATGCCGAGGAAGTCGATGTCATAGTGATATTGATCGGTTGATTGCCGGTGTTGGTGATCATAATGATCGTGTCTTTTTTCAGTGCGGTATTGTTCATTACAATATTATTTGAACTTACCGATACTTCATAGGACCGGCCGTATCCGGTTATCGAAAGCGTATCGGGTGAAGAAGCGGCATTGCTGCTTATAAGTAATTTTCCAAGTATATCTCCGGCTGGTACTGCATTGAGGCGAATGGATATTCTGGCAGAATCTCCGGGTGCAATTGTCGGCAGTGGCGATTGCACGGAAGCATTGAAGAGAGTCGATCGGTATATACCATCTATGTATGTCGCGACATAGAGATATGGACCGACCCAGACAAGAGAACCGGCAATTGTGTCGGCGCTATTGGCGTTGAGTGAATTCCAAGTGCTGCCGTCGTCAGTGGAAAGAAAAATATCTTGATAGGTCGATGCAATAAAAGTTTTCCCTTTGAAAGCCAAATCGTAGACTGGAATGCCTGTAAATCCTGCTGACGTCCAGCTGGTTCCTTTATTTGTTGTATGATAAAGGCCATTATATGTTCCGGCAAATAGGGTAGTATTGTCCATCACCGTAGGATCGAACGCAAGAGCACAGGTCGAACTGTTCATGGGTAGGCCGGACTTTGCCGGACTCCAGCTTCCTCCGTTGTTGGTGGAAAGATATACGCCGAATGTTCCGCTTGTCATCACAAAGATATTAGTGTCTTTAATTAAAAAACGATCAACCTGAATAGCCCCCTGCAAACCAGTATTGGCGGTGTTCCATGTGCTGCCTTCATCGGTTGAAAGAAATATTCCGCCGGAGTTTCCGACA
>DATKMP010000259.1:0-13801 GCA_035541775.1 Bacteroidota bacterium
TAAGAACACCCAACATGAAACGGTACGGCATGAATGACGGCTTGACATTCACGCCGCGGGTTTTTATATTTTGAAGACTGATGAAAATAATCCACATCACTTCCACATTAAGGAACACAGTTCATGAAAATCTTTTCAATATTCTCCTTCGTTGTGTTGACGCTGAGCATCGCTTTGGGACAAAACGCTGCACCGCCAACCAAACCCATCGATCCTGCCAATCTCGATGTGTCGGTCAAACCGGGCAACGATTTTTTCCATTATGCCAACGGCGCATGGCTGAAACGGAATTCGATTCCGGCAGCGTTCGATCAATGGGGCAGCTTCAATATTCTTGCAGACCACAATAACGATGTGCTGCACGAAATATTGGATGATGCTGCCAACGATAAATCCGCCGCCGCGGGAAGTAATAAGAAAAAAATCGGCGACTTCTTTGCGACCGGCATGGATTCTGCCGCTATCGAAGCACTGGGGTATAAACCGATTGAAGGCGATTTGAATCGTGTCACTGCCATTCAAGATATGAACGGCGTCCAAAAAGAAATTGCATCGTCGCATGCCGAATACGATCAGGTGTTGTTCGGCTTCGGTTCGGAACAAGATCCGAAAAACAGTACGGAAGTCATTGGTGAAATTCATCAAGGCGGATTGGGGTTGCCAGATCGTGATTACTATTTTGCACATGATGCGCGTTCCACAGCCATCCGCGAAGAATATGTAAAGCATATCGTTGCGATGTTCAAATTGATCGGCGAAGACGAAGCAACAGCGTCAGCAGCCGCGCAATCGATTCTTTCGTTCGAGACGCAGCTTGCAAAAGCATCCCGCACACGCGCCGCCTTGCGCGATCCCGACAAGAATTACAACAAAATGACACAAGAAGAATTGGCAAAGCTTGCTCCTTCCTTCAACTGGAAACGGTTTTTTGTCGAAATCGGCTGGGCCGCGCCGGGTAGTGTGGATGTCGGTCAGCCGGAATTCTTCCAGCAAATCGATACGCTGGTAAAAACCGCAACGATTGCCGATTGGAAAAATTATTTGCGCTGGCATGTATTGAGCAGCGCCGCAAGCTCTTTAAGTTCGCCGTTCGTTAACGAAAATTTCCATTTCCGCGGAACAATTTTAACAGGCACCAAAGAAATGCAGCCGCGCTGGAAACGCATTCGCGGTGTGATCGATGGTATGCTCGGCGAGGCGCTCGGCGAAGTGTATGTTGCCAAAGCATTTCCACCCGAAGCAAAGGCGCGCGCGCTGAAATTAGTCAACAACATTCGCCTTGCATTGCATCAGCACATCGAACACCTCACATGGATGGACGATGCAACCAAGCAAGCCGCGCTGAAAAAACTCGATGCGATCACGGTCAAAATCGGCTATCCCGATAAGTGGCGTGATTATTCTTCCTTGAAAATCGACCGCGCTTCTTTTGTGGAAAACATTCGTAGCTCGGCGCGATTCGCTTTTCAATTTGAGTTGAACAAAATCGGCAAGCCGGTGGATAAAACCGAATGGGGCATGACGCCGCCAACGGTCAATGCGTATTACAATCCGTCGCTCAACGAGATTGTTTTTCCCGCCGGAATTCTTCAACCGCCCTTCTTCGATTTTAACGCCGATGATGCTGTGAACTACGGCGGCATCGGTGTTGTGATCGGGCATGAAATTACACATGGCTTCGACGATGAAGGAAGCAAATTCGATGCGGACGGAAATTTGAAATCGTGGTGGACCGACGATACGCGGAAAAATTTCGATGCGCGTACCATGGTGCTTCAGAAACAATTCGATGAGTATGTGCCCATCGATTCTCTGCACATTAACGGTTTGCAGACACTCGGTGAAAACATTGCCGATCTTGGCGGTGTTGCGCTTGCGTTGACCGCGCTGCAAAATGCGTTGAAAGGAAAATCCGTAGAGACAATCGACGGCTTTACGCCTGAGCAGCGATTCTTTTTATCGTTTGCGCAGGTCTGGCGCAGAAATGTTCGTCCGGAGCGGCTGCGCCTGCAAGTGAAAACAGATTTTCATTCTCCTGCAGAATATCGCGTGAACGGTACGCTGCCGAACGTGCAGGAATTTTACGATGCGTTCAACGTGCAGCCGTCGGATGCATTATATCTTGCACCGGATAAACGCGCCTTGATCTGGTAAATTCATTTTCATCGACAAGGAAACACCATCTCGTTTCTTGCACCGGCAGGAAACGGGATGGTTAATTGTCCAATCGCGATTGTACCACTGCCAGCAGTTTAGAAAAAGAAAACGGCTTCTCGATATATTCTTCGCCGCTTAATTCTCTTCCCAGTTTCCCGTTTATCGCGTCGGCATTACCTGTAAGAAACACAAATGGCAGCTTTTGAGTGAGTGTATTCGATTTTAAGGCATTATATGTTTCGAACCCGTCTTTCCCCGGCATCACAATATCACAAAGAATCAAATCCGGAAGATATTGCTGCGCCATAACAATCCCTTCCTCCCCATTCGTCGCTGTGATCGTTTGATATCCTGCTTCATTGAATTCCGTTTGCAAAATCGTCCGCTCTTCGTCATTATCGTCAATAATCAATATTCGTGACATATGTTCCTCCTCCATCCCAATCGACGCTGCAAAGGACAATGAAATTATTTTGACACTAAAGGCAGAATTTTTCCCCTTTACGCACTGCTGACTTTTTTATTTCATAACAAAATGACTCGCTTATCAGTGGCGATAATTTTGAACGGTAATTAGTATTTTTTTCACGTTAATGTCAAGCTGTAAAAGAAAGAAACGATGAATGGGAACTGGGAGAGACGAAAGTGATCCCGGCGCGACTCGAACGCGCGACCCACAGCTTAGAAGGCTGTTGCTCTATCCAACTGAGCTACGGGACCAAAAAAAAATCTGCACTATCTTACAAAAAAAACAGAACGGATTCAATCAACGAAATATTCAAACAGTAGTTATCTCACTCATCGATCATTTATCCGTACATCATTCAATCATCAAATGCTAAAGATCTATTCCCATCCTTCTGCAGCTAATTTTTGATGCAGTTCTTCCGGATGATGGCGGCAAAAAAATTCAACCTTGCTCGCGTCTTCATGCGCTTTGCTGTACGGCATTC
Source organism: Bacteroidota bacterium (assembly GCA_035541775.1). GTDB lineage: Bacteria > Bacteroidota > Ignavibacteria > UBA10030 > UBA10030 > DATKMP01. The sequence continues at coordinate 3,111 of DATKMP010000259.1, forward strand.
CTTTTGCCATAAGATTCCGTTCATGTAATTCGTGCAGCAAAACATACGGGCGTTCGGCTTCGCTTACATCATCATCGATCCAGACCTCATTCTGCGGAACAAATTCGTACACATAATCATGCCCGCCTTCGGTATAATCCACGTCGAAGACACTGCGGACAAATCTGCCGTCCACAATCCACACACTCACTCCCGATTCTAATGTTTTCCAAAGTCGCACATGAGTTTTTTCCGAATTCGGAAGGTTGTCGCCTTTTGTGAATTTTTCGATATCACCGGCTTTTTTGCGCTCTGCGCGTTCTTGCTTATCGGCAGCTTCTAATGCGTCGTCGTAGGAAACACCTTGTTCCATCAGCCGATATTCCACCAAAAGATGATCGATAAAAAATTGTTGTTCATCTTCGTGAGCTTCTTGATCGAGCCAAAATTCATGTCTAGGGATGCATTCAATTCCGCCATGCTGTCCATAATTCGTAAATTCTTCATCAAGATGGGTTCGCACATACACGCCGTCAACCACCCAAATGGTGATATTGCCGCGCTGCCCGATTTTTTTAATATAAGGAGGTTGAAGACTTTGTGCCATGGTATCGTCCTGAACTATTTTTTTTTCGCGCAATGTATCGCTTATAATTTGGTTTTGTGAAAACGAACTACTGAAAAATATAAACACCACGATGTTAAGAATCAAATACACACGCATAGACAATTCACTTGGCTCATTGCAATTTGAATCGAACACGTAAAACGCCGTCTTGCCAATCTGTCGAAACAAGTTTAAAGCCGCCGAGTTCTTTGGTCGATACGGCATGCGGCCCGCTGCACGGGCATGCATCGTATTCGCCGATGGTAATGACGCGAATTGTTTCGCCGGCTTCTTCCGGCAAGCGAGACAAATTGAACCGTTGCGCCGCTTCCATTCGGCCGATGAAGGATTCTTGAATCGGCAGGTCGGCTTGAATCATTTCATTCATCGTTTGTTCAATCGTTCCCGTTTCATCAGCCGTCAGATTGCGGTCAAAATGATAATCACATTTCGATTTTTTCTTTTCGATGTGCGCGCTGAACGCTCGCCCGCAATGGAACATCCGCACCATGGTTTGGTTCAATAAATGTTCGGCGGAATGCATGCGCGGATCATATTCTTTGGGATTATGATTATAGTCGTTCATAACTATTCTAATTGACTGTTGAACTATCGATGTTAGGCATCTCTAAATCAAAATAACGAAGTTCGGGAACATCGCCGATGGCGCCATGATAAAAAGCGTAATGAAAAAATTCTTCAATGCTGTCTTCTTCCTGTTGTCCGAGGTCATAAGAAAACGCATGGAGATAAGTGCGCGCGGCCGCAAGCGAAAGATTTTGTTTTTGCGCATACGCCTCGGCAATGTTACTCTGAATCTTCACACCCTGATGTTTTGCGTTGAGCAGCGCGGAAGCTTCATATTCCAATAATTCTGTTTCTCTTCCCACCCACACTCCATGAACGTAGGGCAATTCCGTCAAGTCGAACCATTCTTCCACTAAATCCAGCACAAAATGTTTTTCATCAACTTTTGGGGATGGCATAAAATTGACGATCAGCGCAGCATCTGCCTTCGCCAGCATCACATCGACATCCGGCATCATCGGAAGAAATTGCAGCGACGAAGTGCTTGTGGGTTCGTTACGATATTTTTCCAGCAGCAAAATTTTTGCGAGAATGATTTCCGATGTGCAGCGAACGTCCACAGCCACGCGTTCGATATTTCGCAGATCGGAATTGAGAATTAATTGAATGGTACCCGTCGGCGTGGAAGACGCAGCACAAATATTGGGAAGAATACAATACTCGCCCCCATGGCGCGCATAATCCAGCGGAGATAAAAAAGCGTTCCGAATTTCGTCGGAACGCTCATGAAGTTTCAATGCATTGCGAGCAGGAATATCCGTACACAATTCAAACGGCGCATCGGGTTTATCCAATCCGTACAGCAGCGGCTGCACATAGAGCGCGTCTGAAATTGCCAGACGAGATTTCATGACGCTTGCGTGCCGCCGGTCTTTTGCGCCACAGCTTTTGCGGCAAGTTCGCGTACATAATAAATTTTAGAACGCCGAACCTTGCCTTCTTTTACCCGTTCAATCTTGGCAATACGCGGCGAATTGAGCGGGAAAATTCGTTCCACACCGACACCGTTGGAAATTTTCCGGACGGTAAAGGTGGCATTGATGCCTGAGCCACGACGCGCAAGAACGATTCCCTGATAATCCTGAATGCGTTCCTTGTCGCCTTCTTTTACTTTCACCTGAACATTCACGGTATCGCCGGCGCGAAATGCCGGAATGTCGTTCCGAAGCTGCGTCGCTTCGACTAATTTAATTTTATCCATAATGCTAACTCCGCTTTATCGTTTATTAATATTTATTTTTCAACTTCTTGATTGAACAAATCACTGCGCAATGTTTTTGTCCTTTGCTCCCGCTGTTCCTGCCGCCATTGGTCCACCTCTTTATGATTGCCGGAAAGCAGAACATCGGGTACTTTCAATCCGTGAAACTCTGGCGGCCGCGTGTACTGTGGTGCGCCGAGTAATCCGTCTTGAAATGAATCGGTCAACGCCGATTCGCCGTCATTGATGACGCCGGGAATCAACCGGACAACGGCATCGACAACTATCGCCGCCGCAAGTTCGCCGCCGGTCAGCACAAAATCGCCGATGGAAATTTCCCGCGTCGCGAGTTCATCGCGCACACGCTGATCGACGCCTTTATAATGCCCGCATAAGAACATAACATTATTTTTTAACGAAAATTCCGTCGCAATTTTTTGCGTGAACGTTTCTCCATCAGCAGTCAAAAACACAACGTCGTCATACGAACGCTGCGCTTTTAAGGTCTCGACACATTCAAAGAACGGTTCCGGCTTCAGCACCATTCCAGCGCCGCCGCCGTAGGGCGTGTCATCGATGATACGGTGCTTATCGTGCGTATAATCGCGCAAGTCATGCACAAAAATTTCGACAATACCTTTTTCCTGCGACCGCTTCAGGATGCTTTCTTGCAGCGGGCTTTCTAATAATTTCGGCAAGCCGCTGATGATATCGATGCGCATTAATCTATCAGCCCTTCCGGCGAATCGATGACAACACGTTTTTGTTTTACATCCACTTCTTTCACAATCGCTTTCACAGCTGGAATGAGAATTTCTTTTTTCCCATTCTTCACAACCCACAAATCATTTGCAGGAAGTGCTAACACATCTACAATCGTTCCGATTTGCTTGCCGTCTTGCGCCACCATCGCACAGCCAAGAATATCGTCCACAAAATATCGGCCTGCATTCGGCTGCATGATTTCATGGTTTGATACGAATATAAACTGATCGCGCAATGCTTCTGCGGCTTCCAAAGTTTCAACGCCGCGCACAGAGGCAACACCTTGTTTCACATTCTGGCGAAGACAAAGAACTTTGTGCTCGGTGACCGCTTGCTCCCGCTTGCCAATCCAGACAGAAGCGAGCAGTTTCAAGCGCTCGCTGTCATCCGTCAACAACTGAAGTTTTATTTCACCTCGAACGCCAATGGGCTTAATTATTTTTGCAACCGCAATCAATTCCATTGTTCAAACAATATTCGAGATCTTCGATTCGCTTTAACTGAGAATCTTCAGTTCAACTCGTTTATCGTGCCTTGCAGCAATCGCGCGCAGCAACACACGAAGTGCGGCAACATTGTTACCTTTTTTACCGATGATCTTTCCGGTATCTTCTGTAGCGACTTTGAGCTGGAGCAACACATGCCGTCCGTTTTCTATAGTCTCAATCGAAATAGCATCCGGATGCTCCACTAACTGCTTCACAACAAATTCAAGAAAGTCTTTCATGCTTCCTCTCCTAAGTTAAGGTGATTGCTCATACTCGTAAGGAAGTTTCTTCACACATTAAAAAGTATGACAATTAATGTACTACCGTCAGAATGAAGAAAGCAAATCGACGACTGAAGCTGCGGGAATGCAGCCGTACCGCTACGATGCGGCGGCCTCAGCGGCTGGCGTATCTGCCGGTGCAGGTGCAGCAGCAGGCGCGGCTGCTTTCTTTTTCCGTGCAAGGCGTCGCGCTTTGCGGTCGGCGTCACGCTTTGGGCGATCCACCTGCAATGTTTGCCATCGTTCCATCACCGTATTCACCGTTGCTTCATCTTTTCCTTGACGCTTCAGCGTCCAGCGAAGCCAAAACCCGTTTCGTTTGAACAACGAACGGACGGTGTCGGTTGGGCGCGCACCGTTGCGCAGCCAATATTCCACGCGCGGCTCTTTGAACGTAATGACAACAGGGCTGGTGTGCGGATCGTATTGTCCGAGCGCTTCGAGGTATCCTCCATTCCGCGGCGCACGCATATCGGTCGCCACAATTTTGTAGATGGGATGTTGTTTCTTTCCCTCTCGACGCAATCGAATTCTTACCAAGGTTTACTCCTGTGTTTATTTTAATGATATTGATTTATTAAGTTGTTTTCTAATTCATGGGAAACTGCATGCCGCGTAACATGCGGCGCGCATTTCCTTTACTGAAACGCTTCATCATCTTCTGCATATCGTCGAACTGCTTCAACAAGCGATTCACTTCCTGCACGGTTGTTCCGCTGCCGACGGCGATTCTTCGGCGGCGGCTTCCGTTGATGATGGAAGGCCGCGTGCGTTCTTGTTTCGTCATCGAATGAATAATCGCTTCGACGCGCACAAGTCCTTTTTCATCAATCTCCGCATTCGCCGGCAGTTTGTTCATGCCTGGAATCATTCCCATAATCTGGCTCAACGATCCCATTTTTTTTATTTCATACAGTTGATCAAGAAAATCGTCGAACGTCAATTGCGCTTTACGAAGTTTTTCTTCTAACTTGACTGCCTTCTCTTCATCGAATTGCTGCTGCGCTTTTTCCACGAGCGAAACGATATCGCCCATACCAAGAATGCGCGATGCAATGCGATCCGGATGAAACGGTTCTAACGCATCTAACTTTTCGCCGACACCGATAAACTTGATCGGCTTTTGCACCACGGCGCGAATCGATAACGCTGCGCCGCCGCGGCTGTCGCCGTCTAATTTTGTAAGAACAATGCCGTCAAAGTTCAACCGCTCATGAAATGCCTTGGCGGTATTGACGGCATCCTGTCCCGTCATCGCATCGACAACGAACAAAATTTCATGCGGTTTTGCGATTTCGCGCACCGCTTCAACTTCTTGCATCATTTCTTCATCGATATGCAATCGTCCTGCTGTATCGATGATGACCGTATCGCGGACATTTTTTCTCGCAAACTCGATAGCGCCCTTTGCAATCGCAACGGCACTTGCATTACGATCGACATACACCGGCATTTCTATTTGCTTGCCGAGTGCTTCGAGTTGATCGATTGCAGCAGGCCGATAAATATCGGCAGCCGCTAAGAGCGGCAGCCGTCCTTTGCTTTTCAATAAAAGCGCTAACTTTGCAGAGAATGTCGTTTTTCCGGATCCCTGCAAACCGGCAATCAAAATGACCGTCGGCGGCGTTTGTGCAACAGCAACATCGGCTTTCGATTCACCCAACAACTTCACCATCTCATCTTGAATGATCTTGATGATCTGCTGTCCCGGCGTAATGCTGGAAAGAACATCCTGCCCCATGGCTCGTTGCTGCACATCCGCTACAAATTGTTTTGCAACTTTGTAATTGACGTCGGCATCGAGCAATGCGCGGCGAACTTCACGCAAGGACTCTTCGATATTTTGAGGAGTAATTTTTCCTTGCCCGCGAAGTTTCTTAAACGCGGTTTCTAATTTCTGCGTTAAATTTTCAAACATGCATATCAACTATGACAAAAAAACTTCCGATTTCTTTTCATCCACATCATCGGAAGTTTAGACTTATAGTAGAATAAAATAGCGAAAAAACGGAAGGTAATCAAGAATTACTTTTTATGAACTCGTATTTCCCGTCATCCTAAAATACGCGCCACTTCTTGCAGTGTCGTAACGCCGGTCAGCGCTTTGTGCACAGCATCCTGACGAATTGCCTGAAAGCCATAGTTTGACGCTTCTTCACGCATTTTTAAAATCGAAGCTTTTTGGAAAATTAGATCGCGCAGCGCAGGGCTTATGGTTACAATTTCACAGATTGCCACACGCCCTTTATATCCTGTTCCCATACAATTCGGACAACCACGGCCGCGAAAAAGTTTTAAATCGGAGGTATCCATCGGCGCGCCGACCATTTGTAATTCTTCGCGCGAAAGCTGATATTCTTCGCGGCAATCGGGACAAATTTTTCTGATAAGCAATTGATAAACGATACCGACGACGGTAGATGCAAGCCAATACGCCGGTACACCAAGATTGAACAAACGGTGAATGGCGCCTATCGCATCATCAGCAAGCATTGTGCTCAACACAAGATTACCAGTCAACGCGGCTTCGGCAGCAACAACACCGGTTTCCGCATCACGAATTTCACCGATCATAATCACGTTCGGGTTCTGCCGCAGAATCGCACGTAAGGCATCAATAAAATTAAAGGATTTATCTGAAGGCAGATTGACTTGACTGGCATACGGCAATCGATATTCTACCGGATCTTCCACCGTGATAATACATTTTTCTGGAGTTTGCACTTGATTCACAGCAGCATACACTGTCGTCGATTTACCGCTTCCCGATGGGCCCGTTACTAAAAATAATCCACGAGGTATATGAAGCAATGTTTTTAGTCGTTCTAGATTTTCTGCGCTAAAACCAAGATCGTCGATTTTTGATATCTGACTGCTCTTCCGAAGAATACGTACCAAACAACGTTCCCCTGCCATCACCGGAATAATGTTCACACGAAAATCGTACGGGTCCTGTCCATACGTTGCAGAAAATCTGCCCTCTTGCGGTTTCTTTTTTTCAAATTGATTGAGGGTCGTTCTTGTTTTCAATACACTGATAATGGGATCATTCATGTCGGATGAAAGAGAGACCAATCGTTTCAACGTTCCTTCATGTCCCAACCGAACTTGTAGTTCGCCTTCGATCGGTTCAATATGAATGTCGTTAGCTCCACTTTGAATTGCACGATAAAAGATCTCTTCAACAATTTGGTCGGCCGTCGGAAGTTTTCCGCCCCGGAATAATTCTCGCAGTTTATCTTTTGAAAGAATTTTTACATCCAACTGCTCAAGTGCAACACGAACAGCAGCTTGTTGCCCCGGCGTTGCAGATCGTGTTCCTACAGGTTGTTGCGGTGTAACGGCCATAAGTTCCTCCAGCAATGAGACAAGAATTTGTTCTAAGGATACGATTCTTTCCGCAATACTTCAACAAAAAACCGCTGCCAACATAAAGCCGACAGCGGTTTTTCGCCTTAAACCCTCGTCGTTTTGTCAACTGGCTTTTTTCAACGCTTCGGCGCCGCTGACTATTTCCAGCAATTCCGTCGTAATACCTGCTTGCCGCGCTTTGTTGTACGACAGCGTCAGCGTGCGAACAAGTTCTTCGGCATTTCCCGTTGCATTATTCATTGCCGTCATACGAGCGCCTTCTTCTGCTGTGCTGGATTCTAACAAAATTCTCCAGAGCTGGAAGTTTAATTGCTTCGGAAGCAACACATCCATAATTTCTTTGCTGGATGGCTCGTAGATATAATCGATCAACGAATGAGGATGAAGATTTTTCTCCGGCTCAAGTTGTTCAGGAAGAATAGGAAGCAGTTGTTCTATCGTCAACCGTTGCTGGATAACGGATTTGAATTCGTTATAGACGATCTCCACTTTGTCGAAGTCGCCCTTCAAATAGCCGTTCACCAATTCATCCATAATGCTGCGCGCAATGCCAAAATGAAGATTGGCAAACACACCGGGATGTTTTGCATACACTTCGACATCACGTTTAGCAAAAAAGTCCGTACATTTTTTTCCGATGGTGATAAATTGTACGGCATGCGGTTCCAAATCAGAATAGGTCGTTTGGACATGTTCCATGGCTGCTTTGATAACATTGCCGTTGAAGGCGCCGCACATTCCGCGGTCACCGGAAACGACAACAATCGCCACTCGTTTGACCGGACGAACCTGCAACAACGGATGAATACCGACATCGACTTTCGTCACAAGATGACGCAAGAGTTCATGCATCTTCCGCGCATACGGCCGTGTTGCCAGCAACGATTCTTGAGCACGGCGCAGTTTTGCCGCGGCCACTAACTTCATGGCGCGCGTAATTTTCTGTGTACTTTTTACACCGACGATGCGCCGGCGAATTTCACGTAACGTAGCCACGAGTTATTTCACCGCCGTTTTAAATTTTTGAAGAAATTCTTTTGCAAAAGTATGCAGCTTCTCTTCAATATCTTTTCCAAGTTCTTTCGTCTTGGCAAGAGAGGATAAAAGATCGCCTTGACGCAATTCCAACGTTTCGATAAATTCACGCTCGAACCGCTGCACTTCGTTTAATTCAATTTCATCTAAATATCCATTCGTGCCAAGGAAAATACTGACGACTTGTTTTTCGACAGGCATCGGAACATACTGCCCCTGTTTCAATAATTCTACAAGACGGGCGCCGCGCAACAATGTTTGCTTCGTCGATTTATCGAGATCGGAGCCGAATTTTGCGAATGCTTCCAATTCACGATATTGTGCCAACGCCAACCGCAATCTGCCGGCAACACGTTTCATTGCTTTGATCTGCGCATTACCGCCTACACGCGAAACGGAAATGCCGACGTTGATAGCAGGGCGAACGCCCGCATTGAACAAACTTGGCTCAAGATAAATTTGACCATCGGTAATCGAAATGACGTTCGTCGGAATGTACGCCGAAACGTCGTTCGCTTGTGTTTCGATGATCGGCAGTGCCGTTAAACTTCCGCCGCCAAGACTGTCGTTCAATTTCGACGCGCGTTCCAACAACCGTGAATGTAAATAAAACACATCGCCCGGGTACGCTTCACGTCCGGGAGGACGGCGAAGCAGCAAGGACATTTGGCGATATGCCTGCGCATGTTTCGACAAATCGTCGTAAATCACAAGCGCATGCCTCCCTGAATCGCGGAAAAATTCGCCGAGCGTTGCTCCTGCGTACGGTGCAATATATTGCATCGGGGCAGAATCGCTTGCCGATGCAAGAATAACGGTCGTGTATTCCATCGCTCCCGCTTCTTGTAATTTTGCAACCACTTGCGCAACGGTCGAACCTTTTTGCCCGACGGCCACATAAATGCAATAGACCGGTTTTACGCCTTCAACTTTTGCTTTTTCTGTGTGTGTATATTTCTGGTTGATGATCGTATCGATCGCAACGGCGGTCTTTCCCGTTTGGCGATCGCCGATAATCAATTCCCGTTGTCCACGCCCGATAGGAATCATGCCATCGACTGCTTTCAATCCGGTTTGCAGCGGTTCTTTCACCGGCTGGCGTTGCATCACACCGAGCGCTTTGCGTTCGAGTGGAAGAAACGTTTTTGTTTTGACCGGCCCTTTGCCGTCGATCGGCTCGCCCAGCGGCGTGATCACACGCCCGAGCATTTGTTCGCCTACCGGCATCGATGCCACGCGGCCGGTACGTTTGACCGTATCGCCTTCTTTAATATGCGAGCTCTCGCCGAAGATCACACATCCGACATTATCTTCTTCAAGATTCAACACCATCCCGAAGACATCGCCGGGGAATTCGATCAGTTCGCCCGCCATTACTTTTGATAAGCCATAGACACGTGCGATACCATCGCCGATTTGCAAAACGGTGCCGACATCATACACATCGACTTCCCGTTCAAAACCGGAGAGTTGTTTTCTTAATATCGCCGATACTTCATCTGGTCGTACTTCTGCCATTGTTATCCTCAATTTACGTTTTCATTCACATTCGGTGAATGGTCTTTCATTTTCAAAATCTGATTTAAAAATCTATCAGTTCACTTCAAGATGTTCTGCAAATCGCTGACGCAGCAATTCTAATTGCCGTTTAATGCTGCCGTCGAACAACGTATCACCTATGCGTGCAACAAATCCGCCGATCAGCGAGGGATCCACCTGAACGTCCACTTGAATTTTTTTCTTTGAGTACAGTTCGAAATGTTTTTCAAGTTCGCTTTTTTGCTGCCGCGTGAATTCTACCGCCGTTCTTACATGCACATTCAGAATACCGAGCTTTTCATCGCGCAGCAAAAAAAATGTTTCGATAATTTCCGGCAAAAAACTTTCGCGCCCTTTTTCAGCAAGAAGCTGCAAGAGAACGAACGTCAACGGCTGCACTTTTTTTTCAAATAACGCCGTCAACACTTCCTGTTTCTTTTCCGTTTTGATGACGGGGCTTTTGAGAAACAATTGAAGCTCGTGCGATTCGTTCAACAAATCACGCAGCTTGAGAAAATCGTCTCCGACTTTCTTGAGCAGTTTTTGTTCTTCCGCCGCAAGCAGAAATGCTTCGGCATAACGGCGGGCTATACGTGTATTACTCATCGTTAATTCTTCGGAAGTTGATCGATAAATTTATCGACAAGTTTTTTTTGTTTCTTCTCGTCGAGTGTTTCGTCGAGAATTTTTTCCGCCGCCCGAACAGCCAGATCGGCGATTTCCGTCCGAAGTGTTTGGCGTGCTTCGTCGACATTGCGCTTCAGTTCATCCTGCGCGCGATCCAATTCTTGCTGTGCTTGCTGTTTTGCTTTTGCAACGATGTCGTCTTTCATTTT
>DATKMP010000260.1:0-5834 GCA_035541775.1 Bacteroidota bacterium
ATTATCATTATGACGGTATTTCAATCGTCGCTGAATAATTCCATGAACATCATCGAAGATGTTTCCACCGGATTTATGAAAGAAATCATGGTCGCGCCGATCGCACGCTGGCAAATTTCGATGGGACAGATTGCATCCGCGACCGTCATTTCTGTGCTGCAGGGAATGCTCGTCATCATCATCGGATTGTTTATCGGTTTAGAATTAGATGTACTGCATTTTATCGGCATGGCAATCGTGATGCTGCTCGTTGGCGTAACGTTTTCTTCCATCGGTTTGTATCTTGCAACGTTATCGAAGAACTCATCGACGTTTCAAGTGATGATTTCCATCGTCGCTATGCCGCTGACATTTCTTTCCGGCGCTTACATTCCCACAACCGTTCTGCCGAATTTTCTTTCTGCCATCGTGTATGTCAATCCGTTGACTTATACCACGGCTGCATTTCGGTATCTCGCGTTGAAAATGGATGGAGCGAATACAGCAACTCTTTTGCAATCCGGTGTAGCATTCAATGTTCATGGATTTATTGTCACGCCGTTGATCGCCCTTGCCATCGTCGCATCTATCGGAGCAATTTTCTTCGGGCTTTGTGTCCGTCAGTTTAATAAAGCGGATTTTTCTCGCGTGAAAGTTATCCGGCACCGGCATCGATAATTCCAATCAACAAACAAAAGGAATATCCCTTTATGGAACAGCAGCAAGAAAGTATGCGGTTAGGAAAAATCGAATTCGCGGCAATGAATAATCCGCTGCGCGAATGGAGAATGAAGCATCAGGAATTTCCGCTTTTGCATCAGATGCTTCAAAAGCATCAAATCGATTTAACCGGAAGACGATTGGTCGATATGGGTTGCGGATCGGGTTACAGTACGATTCTTCTTCTGCAGCAATTTTCTCCTTCCCATCTCACCGCATTCGATATTATGCCGGAGCAAATCGCTCTTGCACGAAAACGAAATCTGAATATCGATTTCAACATCGGCGATGCAACGGCTATCGATATACCGGATGCAAGCTGCGACGCGGTGTTCGATTTCGGTATTCTGCATCATATCCCGCTCTGGAGAAAAGCCCTTTCAGAATCGGCGCGTGTCCTTACCGGCGGCGGAATAATGTTTATCGAAGAGCCGCATAAATTATTCGAGTGGGATGAATTTGAAGAAGGAATCCAAAATGCAGGATTCACCATCCTGGAACGAAAGCAATGGTATTTCGGATTTTTTAGATTTTTTCTTGCCCAAAAACAAAATTAACAATAGAGTTCACATACACACATTGCGATACAGTTTACCAAGAGTATTCCGCTTTAACATCGAGTACAGGTAAAAAAGGAAGCGTATTCATAACTGGAACTTTTTCTACATCATCCGGCAGCTGCGGTGATAATTCATAAAGATAGCTTGAAACGTTTCGTGCTCCCAATACATTAATAATTCCAGCCGAACAAATTAAATTCCATGCGTGAATGTGCCATGTCCTTGTCACCGTGAAATCTAAACGCCGATAATCAGATACGCGAGAAGTGTTGATTTCTTTCCAGAGATGAAGATACAAATCATCACTAAATGATTTTAGATAATATTGATCTGTTGTCGGCATACCGCTTGAATATTGATACAACACACTGACATTCCATTCACCCGTTGAATATTGCAGCAGCATTTTTACCAACCGGGGAATATCTCCCTCATCACGATATTCATGCTCCGTGCGCGTATCAACTATACGACTCCTGTGTGAAAACAGCGATGTCGTCAACGAAAGATGATGCTGCGGCAGCACCATCAGGAAAGAAATCCCCGCTCCCGATTTTTCAGCCCGAAAACATTGTAACGGCTCAAACGAAAGCGTGTCTAACGGTGTGAATATACTCGGATATCGCGCCGGTAAAATAAAATCGAGTGTTCGTTTTACGTATCCATTAATATCGAATCCGAAATAGAAATTCGGTTCATCTATGATCTTTGTACGAAGTTGTGTTGAAGCAAGAAGATGGCGTTCCGGATTTAAGTTGCTCCGCTGCTCGCTCATCAGCATCATACGCGGCGATTGATCCGGCATTGCAAGAAAATTCAGAAAGCCGTAAAGAATTTGAAAATCGCTTGGGGCCTGAAGATATTCTCCGGCGGAAATATCCATTTGAATATGCCGATCTATAACCGAATGAAAATTCCATCGTGGTTCAAATCCTACGAGGTTGATGAATCCAAAATACGTCGAACGGAAACCAAATGTTGACGAGGTTGTTTCGGTAAGATGCCACGTTGCTTCTGTAAAGACTGCAGCATCTGTGGAAGAAGATTGAACAGGTGATTTACTATTCAGCCATCCGCTCAAGGTAGTAAATCGAGTATCGGATGGCTCATACGAAAGTTCAAATCCTGTTGTCATCGCAACTGTAGGGCTTATGGAATTATGAAATTGACTTTGCCATCGGACCGTTGAAAAATCGCCGTCAAGTTGAAACATTCCGTTTTCGTATCCGCCGGAGCCGTATCCTTCGATGGGCATTGCTGTCGAAAGAAGAACATGATCGAACGAATAGGAAATATGATGTTCCGAATGAATTGCTGTCGATGTCCATAATGAAGCGCCTGCAAAATATTTCTTCCAGGAATAATCGAATGCGCGGTCTTGACTATTCAAACTTCCATGTTCATCACTCATCAATATTTCTTGTGTTGAAAGCATATTCAACGACGGCATTTCCGTAAGAAAGAATTGTGCATCTTTTAAATCCGGAATGAATGATTCCATACGTTTCCGGTCTTGTTCCGGCAGTAACTGAGCGATCAGATCGGCATGCGAAATTCGAACAGCGGCTGTTGCGGAACATTTAAGCGTATCGGAAACCGGAATGCGAATACACGCGGACGATATCGGCAGACTTACATCTGCCTCCAGCGATGGATGCGAGGAATACTCTTGCAGGGAAGTAATCTGAAGAGCTGTAGGCGCACGACCGCCATAGACAACAGGGTAACCCTTAGTACTGAGTTCAATATTCTTTGTTGTCAGCGTATTAAAAAGCGAATACACTCCGAGCAGACGAAATGGAAACGAAATCGGATATCCATCAAGAAGTGTCAGAAACTCGTCCGCTGCATCGCCATCAATCAAAGGAATGGCTTGAATATCTGAATTGGTAATCGTCTCTCCGGAGGAAATAAGCACGCGTGCTGGATCACCCAGCGTTCCGGGTGCAACAGCAATTGCATCGTGTGTATACATCGCTGCAGCTGGCGCAAGTGGTTCTTGTTTGCGGGAAATTTCAACTGTATCGAGGTACAGCCGGATACTGTCTTGCGAAGTATGTTGCGCAGAACATCGTGTCACCGAAACAACAACACACAACAGCGGACACAATAAATTGACCGCCGCTGTCTGTGAGAAATAATTTCGCAAGAACACGTCGTATTAAAAATTTTTCGCAGTCAGAACCGCAGTACTTGTGATTGTCGGAGCCGCAAGCGCAGTTGTATTTACAACGAGCGTATCGCCATGGAACGGTGATATCATATTGTAATCAATATATGTTATTCGCGGCGAAAGAAAAAATCCATGAAGAATTCCTGACGCATCGTATGTTCCACCGACAATCGTTCCGGCATTGAGTCCGCTTCCGCTATAGGAAGCTTTTACAAAGCCTACACCTTTCACAAGCCAGAGTGTCACTGATGCATTCGCCGAAAGTCCATGAAATACGGCCGAACCGCCAACAGAAATATTTTCATTGATAGAATAAATGCTCAAGAATTTTTCTGCCGGTATTATGGAGCCGAGTGCAGTTACCGATTCGGTTCCGAGAAATTGACACGTCGCTTGGTAGCTGATATCATCGATACAGACGGAACTATCTTTTGTGCATTTGAATGTGTAGGTCGTATCAAAAGAGTACATAGTTTCTCCATCAGAACTGCCTAACTGCCATATCGGAATCCAAGAAGAAAATGGAGGTGTGACAGCATTGCCTCCGGTTTTTATTTCGATCAAAACAGTCATAGTGTCTGCAACTGATTCATCTGTCCGCTGAAGCACAAGCGATGTGGTGCCTTTTGCTACACCGGTAATTTGCAATGAATAGCCATCGGTGAGAAGAGCGTTAGCAATGGATGTGTTGGGCTGATGAAGAATCGAAATCGGGAGTGCATTGGATAAACTATTTTTATTTACCGTGTATGTTTTTGCTTGACCGGGTGCAACCACAGCACCGCTGATACCTCCGGAATTCCAATACAAATATCCTGGCAGTGTGAAAATATCCGCAGCGCCGCGATAGAGAAACAATGTTTTTCCATTGGTACAAAATGCAAGGTTCTGCTGATTGTTGGTATCATGTGCTTGCACAACAAACGCATTAGGATTTCCGCCAATCAAGGTGTTCACGGCAAGAATGGAAAGAGTTCCGGGAACTGCATTTGAAGTATGACCTTCCGTCGTCGTTGTCGATCCAGAATATGTCCACACATTTCCGGCTTTGATGGGAAAGTAATCGCTGAGCGGTCCAGAAATATTCGGTCCTGTAGAATTATTTTTACATCCGAAAACGAAAAAACACCATACCATCATGACAACGTTAAACCATTTCATAACACACCCTTTCCCGAAAAGATCGAACTATCGCTAATGAATTCTAAAACAAATTTAAGAAGTTGATTGATTGAATGCAAGAAGATAACTCATTTATCGAACTTCTATCGCTAAATTTCCATTGCTTCTTCGGCGAGAGAAGCATAGATTGAACTCATAAAAATATCGTTCCACCAATACAAGAAGGAATTATGTCATGAAGCCCTTCATGCTTTTTTGTCTTTGTTGTTTCACTATTACGATGAGTTTCGCTATGCAAAATGATGAACAGGAATTACGCGCCTTTATCGACAATCACGTGAAGACGGTCGAGCCGAAATTTAAAGCGATGAATCTCGCAAGCTGGAATGCCAGCGCCACCGGCGAGAAAAAATACTACGATGAACAGGCGGCAACGGAAATCGAAGTCCGCATGATTTATTCCAACAAGAAAGAATTCGAGCAATTAAAAAAATGGATGAATGCCGGCACCATTCAAGACCCGATCCTTCGCCGTCAATTAATTCTTCTCTATAATGGTTACCTTCCCAATCAAATCGATTCTGCGCTGATGCGCAAGATCGTTGAAAAAAGTGCGGAGATTGCAAATAAGTTCAACACCTTCCGCGGCGTCATCGACGGCAAAGAAGTAAGCGATAACGACATCGACGACATTCTGCAAAAAGAAACCGACAATGCAAAACGGCAGCAAGCATGGGAAGCAAGCAAAACCGTCGGTAAGGCGATTGCACCGATGCTGATTGAACTTGTAAAACTGCGCAACGAAGCTGCGCGGCAATTAGGGTATAAAAACTTTTACGAGATGTCGCTCATCGCCGCCGAACAAAGCGAAGAAGAAATCGTCAAGCTGTTCGATGAGCTTGCCGCGCTCACCGAAGCACCGTTCAATTCTTTAAAAGCAGACATCGACGCAAAACTTGCCGCAAAATGGAAGATCGATGTCGCGAACATGAAACCTTGGCATTATCAGGATCGCTTTTTCCAGGAAGCGCCGCAGGTTAGCAACGTCGACCTCGATCAATATTTTAAAGATAAAAAAGTAGAACAGCTTGCGCAGACATATTACATGCAGCTCGACCTTCCGGTCGATAACATTGTCAAGAACAGCGACCTGTTCGGACGTGCCGGAAAATATCAGCATGCATTTGAAACCGATATCGACCGTAAAGGCGATATTCGCGTGATGCTCAGCATCGTCAACAATCAGTACTGGATGAGCACGATTTTGCATGAACTTGGCC
>DATKMP010000261.1:0-2830 GCA_035541775.1 Bacteroidota bacterium
GGAAGAACATCGAGAGATCGGTGTCGGATTCGGCGTTGAGATCGATCGGAATTTTATCCAATCGCTGAATAAGTTGTTCAAACTCCGGCGGGAACAAGCGCGGGCGGCTCAACATTTCACTTAACGGATTGGCATCGTTGGCAATAATTTTTCGCTGCAGCAAACTTGCTTCGAGCATCGTTGTGCCGCGTCCGCTGAAGGGATCGTAAATAACATCGCCGGTGTTGCTGAGCAAATCGATAAAAAATTTTGGCAACTGCGGTTTGAAACATGCCCGGTACGAAACTTCATGCAGCGAATGTCCCTGCCGCTGCTGTGAAGTCCAGAATTCTCCGATGAACCGCGGAATCGATTGCCCGGCAAGATCGAGGTCTTCGACGTGCGACATGCGGTAATTGATTTCATCCATCAAACGATCCAAGAACGGACGATCTTCGCGTGGAATTTTAGATTTTATGGGAGACATTTATACTAATCCTGACGGTAAGCGGGGTGAAGAAATTAATTTCAGAAATTCTGTCCAGCGTTGTTCGGGATGCCCGACATCGCCGCCGCGATTTTCAATGTACCGTTTGACCAGATCCTGGCCGAGATTATAATTGATAACGTAACTGCGGTATTGATCAAAAAATTTTGTGCGTTGCAGTGCACGTTCCGGCGACATTAACGCATACTGCACCAACCATTGTGCGGCATCTTCGCGCGACCATACGCCGTTGAGATACCGGCGCGCCGCTTCGTTATGTGCATAATTTAATTGTTCGTTGATTGCCTGCACGCGAGAATAATTTTCTGCTTCTGCTTTATCCAACCGCGCAATAGGAAAGAGCACATCGCGTTCAAATTCCAAACGTTCTTTTCCGGGGAACGCGACATTGATGCCGAAGTTTGCTGTTCCTTCCGCAATCAACGACTGCGGGCTGAACAACGCATACGTGGTAAATTCCACCCAGCCGCGCGTGCGAGCAAACTCTGTTTCCAACAAACAATTATAGACATGGTGACCGGGATACCCTTCGTGTGCGGCAAGGTCAATAGCGCGTTCGAGGAACATCGGCAGGTCTGTGTTGATTTGAATCAAACTCTCGTTGTTGCCTTTGTACCAATTGTAGCCGCTCCATGATTTATTGTGAACATATTCAAGACGGAATTGTTCGTTTGCGGGAAGATGGATGTGCTTCTTGGTTCGCTCTCGGCATTCATGAATCGCTGCCTGAAACACAGCATCAAGTTCATGGTTCGAGACGGTAAATTGTTTCCGGTAGTTTTCAACGCGTTCGGGGACGGAACCTTTGCCCGGAATGAGCGCATCAAGTTCTGTAATGAGTTTTTGAAAATGCGATTCATCAAAAGTCGGAGGAGTGGCATCGTAGAGCGCCTTTGCTTCTTCATCGAACGATAATTTTTTTCCAGCTAACATTTCCACTCTTGTAATCAAAGCAGAAAGCTGTGTTGTTAAGTAACGACAGCGTAATTGTACAAGTTCTTCTTCGGCGGAACTATCATGCAGCTCCATCTCTAATTTTGCTTGCAATGCTTCGTTCTTGATCTGCTCCAGCGGTTTGGCTTGCGCCTTTGTTTCAGCCGCCCATTCTGCCGGGCCGTAAAACGCATCGACGTAATCAGCATCGTACTGTCCGACAGCGAGTACAAGTTTTACATACGTTTCTGCAAAACGATTGAGCGCTGAGCATGAAGATGTTGTCATTAGGTGGTCCTTATTCAAGTTCGTGTACTAATGATCCGGCGATGACTCGGTATGCCGGATGGTATAGCGTTTCATATTCATTCGAATGATGAACGGCGGGATAATGTTTTGCTTCCATCTCTTGAAAATAGTTTCGCACCTCTTCCGCTTTGAAGGGAATAAGGAATTGATCCGCGAGCGCAACGATGTCGGCGAGAAATTTTTTTAACAGTGAAAAAGATGGCCGTATGGATTTTGCCGTTTGAAGCATGGCCGCAACTAATTGTTCCATGCTGCCGCCGCGTTGTTTGTATGGCCGCAGGTTGATGCGTGCGATGGAACTGTCGCTGGAAAGATATTCGACTAA
Source organism: Bacteroidota bacterium (assembly GCA_035541775.1). Classification (GTDB taxonomy): domain Bacteria; phylum Bacteroidota; class Ignavibacteria; order UBA10030; family UBA10030; genus DATKMP01. Next base: position 2,055 of record DATKMP010000261.1, read on the forward strand.
CGGTTCGTTGTACGATGAATCGATTTCGTTCCATTCTTCTTGCAGATACGATCGAACCGTCACGGTATCGGTCATGAGATGTTCGTTTCCCATTGCCGCTTGATATGCGAACTTATAAATATCCTGTATCGTCAATTTTGGATGACGATGGGTTTCTTCCAGTATGTTTTGCGTGATGCTTTGTCCTTGTCCCGCATATCCGCCGACATGCCAAGCGAAGATCATCACGATGAAGATGAACGATTTACGTTGCATTCGATTTCTGGATGCAGTGTGAGTTTTTGTTGTTGAATGTTTTGAATAATCCATATTAAACGCCGATGTTGCGGCGTGCGAACATGAAAAATCGCAAAACATCGGCAGATGTTCAACGGCGAGTTTTGGGATTTTTGTGAGATTCTTCTTGCTTGCGCGCTTCATACTGCTGGCTATGCAGTTGTTCCTTTTTGCCGCCGGAAATTTCCATCACCGGACGTAAGTTGTGCACCCGCATGTCGTCTTTATAATAGACGCGTTCTAAAAACAATCCCGAGGGCGGCGCCGTGTATTTTGCAGGCACGTCGGAATGTTCATGTAAAAATCGTTTGACATCGTTCAGCGGCAAATCGCCCCGCCCGACTTCCGCCATCACGCCCACCAACTGCCGCACCATCTTCCAGATAAAATGCGATCCGATGATGCGGATCAAAATCAAATCGCCGGCTTCTTTCACCTGAATCGAATCGATCTGTACTTTGGTGGATTTTTCTTCGGGATCGTCTGCCGTGAAGGACTGA
>DATKMP010000262.1:0-18718 GCA_035541775.1 Bacteroidota bacterium
AAGTCTGTGCTGAATCGACCGGCAAGATCAAAGTGGTGTTCGATCAACCCAAAAGAGCAATTACACCGGGGCAATCCGTTGTATTGTACGAAGGCGAGGATGTCTTAGGCGGCGGGGTGATTGAAGCCGTTCAGGATTAACACAAAAACAAAAATTACAGAAACATTTTGAAGCATCATTCGTTTATTGTTTGAATTTTGACAGGTACCTTGACAGACGATTACACACTGGTTCGAGATGCCCAGGGAGGCAGTCACAAAGCGTTCGAAGCGCTGGTGCATAAGTACCAGCGGCAGATCGCTAATTTGATTTACCTTTCGATGGGTAATCGAGATGAAGTTGAAGACTTGGTTCAGGAAGTATTTGTGCGAGCGTATCGCTCGCTGCCGAGATTCAAGTTCGATGCGTCGTTTTTTTCATGGCTGTATCGCATCGGATTAAATTTATGTATCGACGAAATACGAAAGAAGAAAATCAGACGCATTGTTTCGTTAGATTTTTTGACGGAAGATGCGATAGAACATCAGCGGCAGGAGCATAGCTCTGCGCTGACAAGTGAAGGGACATTATACGACGAACGAAAAGAAATAATTCGAGATGCGCTTCAACAATTATCGATGGAGTACCGTCAAGTCATTTTATTGCGAGAATATGAAGACCTCACGTACGAAGAAATTGCAAAAACGTTGCACATTACCGTTCAAGCAGTCAAATCGCGGTTATTCCGGGCGCGTGCAGAATTAAAAATACTCTTGAAAGATTATTTCCAGGAGATGGTATGAATCATAAAACGCTACTACAAATGCTTTCCGCATATTCAGACGGGTATACAAACGAATCGCAGCGAGCAACGGTGTTGTCGCACCTTGAAACGTGTTCCGAATGCCGAAAATTTTTGCGCGAACAAAAGCAAATGAAAGCCGGTATTCACGAGGCAGCCGATTTTCATTTGCATCATGCATTTTCTGCAAAAATTATGGCATCTATTCAAGCAACGGAAGCAATGGAAATACCGTGGATGGGCGTTGAACCCTCTGCGCGCAATACGGTGTTTGCACTTGCGGTAGCGGTTGTCATGTTAATTGCAGTAACCGTTTTTGGAGGAACGCAGCAAGAATTCGATGCGCAACACCTGTTGACTGCCGGCATGAATGATTCTCTTGCGAATAATGTTTTAATGCATCAGACCGAGCTATCGAAAGACGATGTCATGCTTGCCGTGATGACAAAATGAGGAAATTCGTTATGCAGCCCAAAACCAAAACAATATTATTTATCCTGCTCAGCTTTACACTTGGTATTGTGGGAGGTGTAATGATTGATCGACAACTATTATGTAACCATCCGCCCATGCAACCTCCGTCGCGCGAAGATGTGCTCAAAATGTTTGCGGATCGTCTCCATTTGGATAGCCATCAAATTACACAGGTTGATACGATCTTGGATACGTACCGGCCAACGCTGGATGAATATCGCAAACATGTCCGGTTAACAAGAGACACAATCGAACGAAGAATACGCGCTGTTTTGTCACCGGAACAAAATAAATTATACGACGACTATATTAAAGAGTTGGATCAGCATGGTGTGTTTAAAGACAAGGGAAAACAAAAGTAAACGATGCTTCGCGGCGTTGCGTATTAAAGCGGGATGCTGGAGATGAAAAAAACGCTGTCTGCGGTGTACTAATATTTTTTCCGTTCGCTGTTTTTCAACAAGGATGCAGTCAATATGTCGGACCAAAATATCGTGTTCGTGGCACACTATGCCCGTGTCGAATCCCTTGGTGGAAAAATATCAACCATCGTGCGTGTATAAATATCTATTGCTTGAAGGAACTATGTGTGGAAAATAAAAAACGTAAAATAATAATCTGGGGAAGTATTGTTGTTCTTGGTCTCATCGTTCTCGGCGTTGTTATTTATCGCGGAACCGTGGCGGCAAAAGCAATCGATGCCCGTCGGCAAATGATGCCGATTGTCAAAGTGGAAAAAGTGGCGCGCAAAGACCTCCCTATTCGATTGCAGCTCAACGCCGATGTGCTGGCAATCCGGCAGGCGACGCTGATTGCAAAAGTTGGCGGAACGTTAGAGCGTAATCTTGTTGATATGGGATCATTCGTGAAAACGAACGACATCCTGGCGGTGATCGATTCCACAGAGCTCTATCAAACGTATCAACAAACGCAAGCGACCTACATCGATGCAAAGTTAGTCTATGGCCGCACAAAACAACTGACCGAACGGCAGCTTGCTTCCCAACAGGATATCGATAATGCTGAAGCGGCAATGCTGGTTGCGAAAGCAAATTTCGATGCTGCGAAAACCAAATTAAGCTACGCAATGGTGATTGCACCGTTTGCCGGATGTATCAGCAAACGTTTTTTGGATCCCGGCGCCGTTGTAACGCCATCGGCAACAAGTTTATTTACGATTGTTGCGCTGGATAGCGTTCTGATCAATGTGAGCATTCCGGAAAAAGATGTTGAAACAATTTATCATGTCAAAAAAGCTTCGATAACATTGGATGCTTTGCCCGGTCAGGTATTTGAAGGAGCGATCACACGGTTTAGCAATGCATTAGATGTCAGCAATCGAACGATGGCAGTGCAAATTTGCATTCCCAATCGATCTCATATTTTAAAACCGGGAATGTTTGCAACCGTCACAATGATTGAAGCAGTCCATTCGCAAGTCATCGCTGTTCCGACGAATATTTTAGTCAAAGATGCTGATGGCATGTGCGTGTTCGTCGTTCAGGACGGAAAAGCCAAGCGGCTTCCTGTTCAAACAGGCGTGGAAGTTGATTCTCAGACAGAAATTCTCTCGGGATTGAGTGGAACAGAATCGATCATCGTTACCGGACAGCAAACGGTACGGAACGGCGCTTCAGTGCTGGTGCAGCAGTAAGGAGAATTATTTATGTGGCTTACACGGCTTGCTCTTCGCTATCCGATTTCGACATTTTTATTTGCGATGACCATTTTGATTTTGGGCTTCGTTTCATTCTCTCAATTGCCGATCGATTTACTTCCCAACATTACCATTCCGACGGTAACGATTGTCACATACTATACCGGTGCATCACCGACCGATATGGAGCAAACTGTTACGCGGTTTATTGAACGAAGCGTCAGTTCCATCAACGATGTCAGTTATGTGCAATCATCGACTCGTGAAGGCGTTTCAAACATTCGTCTAATGTTTAACTGGGATGCCAACATCGATGTCGGTATGGTCGATGCCGTGCAGCGTGTCAGCCGTCTGGCAAGTTCGCTTCCGGCTGGAATCAAAACTCCTTCCGTCGTGCGCTTTGATATTACGAACATTCCTGTGTGTAATATCATCGTCTCCGGCGATATGGACAGCCGTGATCTCCGCGACCTTGCGTATAACGTGATCGAACCGCAAATCGAACATGTAACCGGTGTCGCTTCTGCTCAGGTTACCGGTGGACGAATACGGGAAATTCATGTCACGCTGAATCGCGATCGACTTGCTGCGCTGAATATGGCTGTCGGTACGGTAGAAACAGCAGTCACTAATTGTAATCTTATCGTTCCATCGGGAAATTTGCGGACAGGTCCGTTCGAGTATGCATTGAAAACGGAGAGCCGATTCAATGTCGTGAAGCCGTTGGAAGATGTCGTGATTCAAACCATCAATGGAGTTCCCATCCGCATTCGAGATGTCGCAGCGGTAGAAGATAGTTATCAGGACGAAACAGAAATTGTCCGCGCCGATGGAAAACCGGGCGTGACGCTGAGCGTGCTGAAACTTTCCAGTGCGAATACTGTTGAAGTGGTCGATAACGTCACGAAAGCAATTCCTCGGTTAACCGGTGTTCCGCCAACGGTACACATGACAGTGGCGTTCGATCAATCGACTTACATTCGACAAACAATTTCCGGATTGGAACGCGAAGCGATTCTTGGCGGCGTGCTGGCCATGATTATCATTATGCTGTTCTTGCGGAATATGCGCGGAACGCTTATCATTCTTGTCGCCATTCCGTTGTCGATTCTTATTACGTTCATTATGTTCCGGTTTGGAAATATTACGTTGAATATTATGACGCTGGGTGGATTATCGCTTGCGGTCGGACGGCTGGTCGATGATTCGATTGTGGAATTGGAAGCAATCTCCCGCCACTATAATCGGCGAAAAGACGGGCAGACAAAAATTCAGGCAACGCTGGAAGCAGCGAAAGAAGTCGCATCGCCGATTTTTGTATCCACACTTACCACCGTCATTGTATTTTTGCCGATCGTGTTCCTTTCCGGCATCGCGAAGTTGATGTTCATACCGCTGACGATCACAATTGCCGTTGCCCTGTTCGGTTCCTTTTTTGTTTCTCGTACCGTGACGCCGCTGATGTGTCTCAATTTTCTTCCGCCGGAAAAAGAAATGGACCGCACGTCGAATAATTTTTCCGATCGGATGCGCGTCGTCGCTCACGATACATTAGAAAAGATCGATTCTTGGTATGAATCTAAATTACGATTTGCGATGCGGCACCGAAAAGTAATTATCTGGAGCGTCATCGGCATTGCCATTGTGTCGTTCGGATTGATCTTTGTTCTTGGAACGGAATTCTTTCCCGACCAAGATGAAAACCAGCTTTCCATTACATTTAAAACGCCGGTGGGAACACGTCATGAAATCACGGATTCTGTCTCGCGGAGCATCGAACATTTTATCGACCAAAACGTTCCTGAAAAACTTACGATGGTTGCCGATGTGGGAATTCCTATTTCGCGAAATACACAATCCCTATTTCGAGCAAACTCCGGAAGTCACATGGGAACTATTTCGCTGGCACTTGTTCCGACGGAAGAACGGAATCGTTCGGAGTTTGAGATTATGAATGCTCTGCGCGCCAAATTGACAAAGATGCCCGGCGTCAGCGTGTGGGTCAACCCGAATGGCATTATGCGGCGGTTGCTCAATTACGGCACCTCGGCACCGATCGATGTAGAAATCCGCGGCTATGATATCGATGTTGCGAGTTCGCTGTCGAAACAAATTTATGGCATTGTGCGCGGTACATCCGGCGCCGTCGATGTTCAAATATCCCGCGATGATAATCTTCCCGAATTGCAGCTGGCAATCAATCGGGCGAAAGCAGGAATGCTCGGCGTCGATGTTGCAACCATCTCCAATACCATCAACACGTGTATGAACGGCAATGTCGATTCAGAATTTATCGATCCCGATAACGGCAATGAGTACGATATCGTCGTGCAACTTCCGGAACAGCAGCGATCGCATATCGAAGACATTCAAAAAATTGCCATCAACACATCCAGCGGCAACCAAGTTTTGCTGGGCGATCTTCTCGATATTTCGAAATCGGCATCGCCGGTGCAAATCGATAGAAAATTCCAGCAACGCCTGGTAGAAGTAACGGCGAATGTTTCCGGAAGAGATTTGGGAAGCGTCGCCAACGATATTAAAGCGAAACTCGCTTCCATTCCTGTCCCGATCGGATTTGAAATTGTGCTGACCGGAAACGTTGAACAGCAGCAAAAAACATTTCATGATTTAATGCTGGCTTTTTCACTGGCGATTATGCTGGTGTACGTGGTGATGGCGTCGCAGTTTCAATCGTTTATCGATCCGCTCATCATTATGGTAACGGTGCCGCTGGGCATCGCCGGTGTGTTCTGGATTTTATTCCTCACCAACACAACCTTATCCGTAACATCGTTTGAAGGAATTATTGTGATGGTCGGTATCGTTGTGAGCAATGGCATTTTGCTGGTGGATTATACAAATCACTTGCAGATGTCTGGCGTGGAACTGCACGAAGCGGTTGTGCGCGCCGGCAGAACGAGATTAAAACCGATTTTGATGACATCGCTTGCAACGGTTCTGGGTTTGATTCCTATGGCGGTCGGTATCGGCGGCGAATCGACGCAAGCGCCGTTAGCGATTGCAGTGATCGGCGGTTTGACCTTTTCGACAACGTTGACGTTATTTTTTGTTCCGCTGCTGTACACAGTGTTTGAAGAGCGATTCAAACATCGCGTGCATACGGAAGAAGAGAAAGAATTAGAATCGTAAAACATCTGTGTTGTGAAACACATTTTGCATAGAAGCTCTTGGATTTCTCGCCCTAAAGATATAATTTAGGGTGAGAAAGGCGCTGCCAAGAACTTGTTATGCTTAATCATATCTGGTTATCACTCATCGCGGTTGCGATTGCTGTGGCTGTCGGTAAAGATACCGCAGATGAAATTCAAAATACCTATCGTAACAATGTCCCGTTAGAAATTATTTTCAAATCATCGGCCGCGCCTTCAGGTTCCATCACAAAATGGGAAGGGGAGTGGTTTCTTACCGCGCAGCAATATAATGATTTTTACGGCGTTACTTCTCAGATAGAAGAAATACATCAGCCCGTTTTATTATCGATTGCAGAAAATGGAAGTGGTACGTTTTATTTTTCTGTTTCGGAAACGACACCGTCCGTATGGAAGGCGATGGCGAAGTCTTCGACAGCAAAAGATAAATTGACGGGAACAATTCAATCGCTCAAAATTTCGGACGGAGCAAATTGGGCGAAAGCGAAAATCGTATTCGAACCAATTCGCTTTGTAAAACTGAAAGCCATTACGCAAGCGGCAATCGATTTCGCAAGCACTGCAGTGGAAATTGCTATCGGACTAATTGGCGTGATGGCGTTGTGGCTCGGGCTCGTGAAAATTGCAGAAGAAGCAGGATTGGTGCGCGTGCTCACGCGCTTGCTTGCGCCGCTTACCAAGCGATTATTTCCCGATGTTCCATCCGATCATCCTGCTATTGGCGCAATTATTATGAATATGGCGGCGAATATGCTGGGGCTCAACAATGCTGCAACACCGTTCGGATTGAAAGCGATGGAAGAGTTAAACAAACTTAGCCCCAAGGCAGGCACGGCAACCAATGCGATGGTTACGTTTCTTGCGATCAACACCGGTGGATTGGTTTTAATACCTGCGACCGCAATTGCCGTACGCGCCGCGTCCGGTTCCGCCAATCCCGGCATCATTATCGGTACGTCAATTTTTGGCGCCGCGTGTGCCACGATGATCGGCGTTGCTGCCTCACGATTGCTGCAGAAACTTCCGCGTTACAAAATAACCGTGGAGACGGAAGCGAACGAAACGCTTCCGCCGGTATTGTCGAAGAAAAAGAAAGGAACGCATCATGACTGATGTATTCCGTTCGATGATCAATATTATTTCTGTCATCGCCATTCCGCTGATGATCGCTGTGTTTCTCGGATGGGGTTTTGCAAAAAAAGTTCGTGTGTATGAAGTGTTTGTGGAAGGCGCGAAAGAAGGATTTCATACCGCGGTACGAATCATTCCATATTTGGTCGCGATGTTGTTTGCAATTGGAATTTTCCGCGCCAGTGGAGCGATGGATGTTTTGGCGGCAATCGTTTCTCCCATCACCAATCTTATCGGCATGCCTGCAGAAACGTTACCGATGGCGTTGATGCGGCCGCTTTCCGGCAGCGGTTCACTGGGGATTATGACCGAACTGATGAAAGCACACGGACCGGATTCGTTTATTGGAATTTTATCTTCGACGATGTATGGAAGTTCTGAAACAACATTTTATGTGCTGGCTGTTTATTTTGGATCGGTCAACATTAAAAACACTCGCCATGCCGTTCCGGTCGGATTGCTTGCCGATCTTGCCGGTATGATCGGGGCTGTGTTCATTTGCAGAATTTTATTTGGTCTATAACAATCACATATCACAGGAGGTCAAATGAGTAAGGTACGTATCATCATCGCAGCGATAATGTGCAGTTGTGTTGCGTTCACAGCGACGGCGCAAATCAATCAAGCTGCAGCGTCCATGATGGGACAAAAAGATGGCGGCAGTTTGCCGGTTGGTTTTGGCGCGACGTTTATCGATGGACAAACATTTTATTTGATAAGTGTTATGCCGGATCTTTCGTTCGGAAGACTTGGTATTGGACTCGATATTAATTTACGTATCAATAGCCAAACTGGCGCTCTTCGTCCGGGAGATTATGCAAAGTTTAGTGATTATCTGCGCATACTTCGTTATGTCCGGTGGGCACAGAAAGGCGATCCATTCTATGTTCGATTCGGCCAGTTGGATTATTCTCTGCTTGGGCATGGATCGATTATTTATAATTATAACAACAGCGCCAGTTACGATTTGCGAAAGTCCGGTATTGAATTGGATGTGAATTCAGAAAAAGCCGGATTTGAATCGATGTACAGCGATGTAACCGACAAGGGATTGTTGGGCATGCGCGGATATGTCCGCCCGCTTAAATTTACATCGCTTGCCAAAGTTCCAGTCATCAATAATTTTGAAGTTGGTGCGACCTATGCAAGAGATTTAAGCGACAACGCAACATCCAAAAGAGACAGTGTCAGCCCCACCAATATTTATTATGAGGGCACTGGCGGTTTATCGATTTATGGATTCGATCTGGGGTTGCCGATTCTTCAATATCCCGTCATCAAATCTTCGTTGTACTTCGATTATGCAAAGATTGTAAATTATGGAAACGGCACAAGTGTCGGCATTAATCTTGGATTGAATCTTGGAAGTCTGGTCGTCGTCAAATCAAAATATGAATATCGATTTAATGGCGATGAGTACATACCTGCATACTTCAATGCATTATATGAGTATGATCGATTTTCTACCGCGAGAGGCAGTAAGTCGGATACACTGAATGGGATTAAAGCGAACAAAGGATATTACGGCGAATTGCTCATCAGCGTTTTGAACACCATTAATATCATCGGTGCGTATCAAGCGCCGGCGCCGAACGACAATCAAGGTGTGATGCATGCTGAACTGCGCTTGCCGGATATGGCAGGCATCGTTGTTCGCGGTGCATTCGATAAAACGGATATCGGTCGCGTGTTTGTTCCGGAACATACCATTCTGAGCGCGGAGCTTGGCTACATGCCGGTGAAATATTTATTGGTGTCGATGTTGTTCCAGCGCACGTTCTCCGATAGAGATGCGAATGGAAATCCGTTGGGATATTTTGTAAAGCAGGATAGGGTAGAACCAAAGGTGAGCGTGGTGTTTGATTTTTAAAATCACCTAACGCTATGAAATAGTTTTTTAAAAAAAACCCGCATTGCAAGCGGGTCTTCTATTTTTATTTTGGTCTTGCTTACGCGAGACGGTAACAAGCTTCTGGAAGATGTTCTGTTATCACTTGGATGAAGCGGCATCTAAAAAACAAAAGCCCATCACCGGATGGGCTTTTACATGCGGGGCCGAAGGGGCTCGAACCCTCGACCTCCTGCGTGACAGGCAGGCGCTCTAACCAAGCTGAGCTACGACCCCAACTCTTTCTACACATATTTTTTGTAGAATCATACTTTTAATATACAAAGTATTTTCCAAAAAAAAAACAAAAACAATGGCTAATCGATGAGCAAGGATGTCATCGAAAGCGATTTCATCACAAACTTATCATTGAAAAATGCTATTTGCTCATCGGCCTGTTTTGCACCAAGAACATAGAGCAAGGGAAGAAAATGTTCTGGCGTCGGAATGGCCAGTGCTGCAGACTTTCCAAGCGAAGAATAATTGATTAATGCTTGGATGTTATTGCTGCGAATATAATTATTGAATATCGTCCGTGCTTCTTCTGCCCAAGGATATCCGCCATCAGGATTTTTCCAATCAACCAGACTTAAATTATGAACAAGATTGCCGCTGCCGATCAAAAGGATTCCTTGAGACCGTAATTGTGCTAATTCTTTTCCGAAATCAAAATGCCATTGAGCGTTTTTAGTCCGATCCATGCTTAATTGCAAAACAGGGATTTCCGCGTTCGGATACACGTGCGTTAAAACACTCCAGCATCCGTGATCAAGTCCCCACTGATGATCTAATTCGATGGAAGTATGTTTCACAGCGTTTTGAATTTCTGCCGCTAATTTGGGATTTCCTTTTGCCGGATACTGGACTTGGAAAAGTTCAGGAGGAAATCCGTAAAAGTCATGAATTGTTTTTGGCCGTTCCATTGCTGTGATGAATGTGGCTTGTGTTTCCCAGTGCGCCGAAATACAAAGTATGGCTTTAGGGGTTGGCAATTCGTTTCCAATTTTATGCCACTGTTGGCTAAACTCGTTAACTTCAATGGCATTCATCGGATTGCCATGCCCGATAAAAAGCAAAGGCATGAAGTTTGATTTTTTATTTTTTTCGGAGCTCAATTTTACATTCTTCCTTTGTTGCGATTCAATGTTTCTTTTGCAAGATACAATTTTTTGCCAAATGTATTGAGAATAATAATTCCCAGTAAATGGTTCGTTTTTTGCTTTGTGAAGAAAAAAAATAAAATATTTTCAAATTTCTCTTGACAATAACCTTTTTTTTGTTTTATTAACTATAAGTTTATCAACATACTCAACATTAAAGGAGACCAGCAATGGCAATAGCAAAAAACATTACCGAACTCATCGGCAAGACGCCATTAGTTCGAATTAACCGTCTGAACGCAACGAGCAAGGCGGATGTTGTCGCAAAACTAGAAAGTTTTAATCCACTTTCGAGTGTGAAAGACCGAATTGGATTATCGATGATTGAAGATGCAGAACGTCGAGGTGTTCTCAAAAAAGGTTCAGTCATTATTGAGCCGACAAGCGGTAATACAGGAATTGCCCTTGCCTTCGTTGCTGCTGTGAAAGGGTATCGGCTGATCATCACGCTGCCGGAAACTTTTAGCATTGAACGTAGAAAACTTTTAAAAATTTTCGGCGCAGAGTTAGTGCTAACCGAAGGCGCAAAGGGAATGAAGGGTGCCATTGCGAAAGCGGAAGAACTTGCGCAACAAATTCCGAACGCTTTTATTCCACAGCAATTTAATAATCCTGCAAATCCTGAAATCCATCGCAGGACGACGGCCGAAGAAGTTTGGAGCGATACTGAAGGCAAAGTCGATATTTTTATCGGCGGCGTCGGCACAGGAGGAACCATCTCCGGTGTTGGGGAAGTTTTAAAGAAACGAAAGAAGAGTGTACACATTATTGCCGTCGAGTCAGAAAAATCGCCGGTGCTTTCCGGAGGACAACCTGGACCGCACAAAATTCAGGGAATCAGCGCGGGATTTATTCCTGGAAATTATCATTCAGATGCAGTTGATGAAATCATAAAAGTGAAAGAAGAAGATGCCGGCGCCACTGCACGTGCGGCTGCAAAGCAAGAGGGATTGTTGATCGGTATTTCCAGCGGCGCTGCGTTATGGGCAGCGTTACAGGTTGCGCGGCGTCCGGAAAATGCCGGAAAGTTGATTGTTGTTCTGTTGCCGGATACAGGTGAACGGTATTTGAGTACATGGTTGTTCGATGAACCCGAAGAACCTGCTGTCAAATAACGATCGATAAACATAATATTTTATAAAGGAAGTCTAACGTGACAAATAAAAAATTTCATTTTGAAACCCTTGCTGTTCAAGGCGGGCAGCAAACGCCGGATCCTACGACATTATCGCGTGGAGTGCCAATTTATCGAACCAGCTCGTTTGTCTTCAAAAATACGGAACATGCGGCAAATTTATTTGCTCTCAAAGAAGCGGGAAATATTTATTCCCGCCTCACCAATCCGACCAATGAAATACTTGAAGAACGTATTTCGCAATTGGAAGGCGGTGCGGCGTCGGTTGTTGTTTCCTCCGGAACGTCCGCAATCTTTTACGCAATCATCACACTTGCAGAAGAAGGTGATGAAATTGTTTCGGCGAATAATTTATACGGTGGAACCTACACTCAGTTTGACGCCATTCTTCCGAAACTTGGTATAACCACAAAATTTGTCGATCCTCGTGAACCAAAGAATTTTGAGAAAGCCATCACGGATAAAACTCGTGCATTGTATCTTGAAACCATCGGCAATCCGGTTTTGGATTTTACTGATGTTGCCGCCGTTGCCGATATTGCGCACAAGCATGGCATTCCTCTGATTGTTGATGCTACCTTCACAACACCGTATTTGTTCCGTGCAATCGATTACGGTGCAGACATCGTTGTCAATTCGTTGACGAAATGGATTGGCGGGCATGGCACGGCAATCGGTGGAAGTATTACGGACTCGGGAAAATTTAATTGGAAAACAGGCAAACACAAATTGTTCACAGAGCCGGATAAGAATTACCACGGTTTGCGCTGGGGGCTTGATCTTCCTGAAGCATTAGCTCCCATTGCGTACGCGTTGCGTATTCGCACTGTTCCACTGCGAAATCTTGGCGCAGCGCTTTCACCGGATAACGCATGGATTTTTTTGCAGGGACTTGAAACGTTGCCGTTACGCATGGCGCGTCACAGCGAAAATTCGCTTGCAGTTGCCCAGCACTTGAAGAAACATTCCAAGGTTGCTTGGGTTCGATATCCGGGGTTGCCGGGCGATCCATCATATTCCGCTGCATCAAAATATTTGAAGAAGGGGTTCGGAGGTATGGTTGTTTTTGGCGTGAAGGGTGGGTACGATGCCGCAGTAAAAATTATTGACAACATTGAACTATTCTCGCATCTTGCAAATGTTGGCGATGCGAAAAGTTTGATTTTGCATCCAGCAAGTACATCTCATTCTCAGCTTTCAGAAAAGGAGCAGCGTGAAAGCGGCTTGACGCCCGATTTAATCCGGCTCTCGATCGGAATCGAACATATCGATGATATTATCGAAGCGCTGGACGACGTATTAGAAAAAATTTAATGTAGCATCGTTGCAACGAGCATGGGCAGGAACAAACTTCCAGGTACTGCCCTGCTCGGTTATTCTTTGTTTATGGAAAGAAAATAAAGTATATGAAATTTTCCACGCGTTGTCGATACGGACTGCGGGCAATGATAGAAATCGCGCATCAATACAAGCAAGCTCCCGTAAAACGCAAAGACATTTCGAAACATCAAAAAATTTCTTCGTATTATCTTGAAAATATTCTTATCACATTAAAAGCGCAACACCTGATCAGTACGGTACGTGGTGCCAGGGGCGGGTTCACGTTGGAGCGATCGCCGAAAAAAATTACGATGTACCAAATTGTGACGGCATTAGAAGGATCGATAGCGCCGGCGGAGTGTATTGATACGCCTGAATGTTGTAGTCGAACGGCAACATGTGCGGCGCGAAAGTTCTGGGTGAAACTGCACGACGCACAAATGAATGTCCTCACCAAGACCACGCTTCAAGATCTTCTCGATATGGAAATTTCCTCCGGACAACAAATCGATTACAGTATTTAAACGTTGAGCGAACAATAGAAAAGCGTATTCAACAAAACGCTGAATACGCTTTTCTTTTTTTATGAAATTTATTTAGAAGCGATACGTCAAGGTAAGATTGATGTAGTTGAGTGTGATCGATTCATTCGAGCCGACATAGTTTGTGTTATTCGAGGCGTCAGTGTAGCTATAAATTGTTCGTGCTTGTTTCCACGTACCGTAGGCATAGCCAAGATTGAGCGACGTATTTTGATCGAAGTCGAATCCTACACCGCCAGTGTAATATGTTTGGTCGTAACTGCTGGGAGAATTTTTGTAAGGAGTCGGATTATAAATAATGCCGCCGCGAAGTTTTAATCCGATACTCCAGAGCGTTATTTCTGCGCCGCCGCGTAAATTGGTCGTCGCTTGTAATTCATTTTTCACTTCTGAATTTAAACTACTCATCGTTTCGTCATTATTTGCATCATCACTGCTGAATTCGATGGTTGTCCAATCGGTATATTCTGCATCGCCGGCAAGAACAAGCCAATCGAACGCTTGCACGGAAATTCCGCCGCTGAACACCCATGGCGAAGTGATACTATATTTTACTGGATCATACGCAGTAAATGGGTATGAATAAGATGAATATCCATTTGCATCTGCTGTTTTAAATGTACTTGATCCGTAAAGTTCCGTCGTCTTATCGGTAATGTCGTACGAAGTCGGTGTACGTAACGAAATACCGAACGAATATTTACCAGGTTTTTTGTACATCAAACCGAACAGGGCATTAACACCGGTGATATCATCGTTGACGTTGTATTCATATCCGAATTTACTGAAATCCGTGGGAGGTGTCGTGTAAAGATTGTGTGCATCGGTTTCATCAAATGTTCCGTCAAACGAATAGGACCCTGCCGCAAAGTTCAGCGAGACACCGAATGAAAGATTCTTTGCAATATCCATTGCACCGCCGAATGTCCAGTGATTTAATCCACCGCCTTCCAAAAAATTAAACATTTGTTGTACGTTACCATTGAGAAGAGGTGTAGATATTCCTGTTAATGAATCATAATGAGCGACCCCTAACCAATCCGAAACATTGTAATCGTACGGTTGATTAAGTAAAGCATCGGATTGCGTAAAAGAGCTGGATGAATTAAATGCATTCACGGTCGATGTCGCTGTATAATTTGCCGCGCGATTAAATCCGAAAGCAAATGTTAAACTGCCGCGTGCCGTAGCAACAGGATAGACAATCCCAATATTATTCAGATTGATGGTGCTTTTATCTGAATTGGTCGTTGTTCCAAGATACGAAGCATCGTTCGAATAATCCGTGCGTGTTAATCCAAAAGAAAATTCGAAATTTTTATCGAATGCTAATCCGGCAGGATTCCAAAACAGAGCAGAATAATCATTTACGCCGCCAACGGTTGCATTCCCCATACCAAGTTCACGCGCACCGACGCCCAGGCCTGCTTGTGAATAGCGAAGGCCATCTTCTAAAATCTGGGCATCAAGTGTTGCAGCGAAAAGTCCCATAAGACTTACGATACCAAATATTTTTGTCGTCACTTTCATACATTTCATTCCTTTAAACATCAGATCACTGTTTGTAAAAATCATTATCGTCGTCCACCGCCGCTGCGGCTGCCGCCGCTCTGGCCACCTCCGCCGTTGCCGTTATCGCGGCTTGGCGCCGGACTCGAATTGGGCGCTACTCTTGTCGATGGCGCTGAAAAGTTTGGTGTAGATCGTGGCGCACTTGATGAACGTGTTGAAGGTGCGTTGTAACTTCGAATCGATGCAGCGCGCGCGCTTCGTGTTTGATTTCGCGTGCCGTTCGATTGGTTTCGATATTGCGGTTGTTGAATCGAAGGGCTATAGGTACGCGACGAACGTCCAACGGTCGAAGTACGATATGTTCCGGAAGGTTGGGAAGTTGCTGCGCGAGTACTGGTAGAAACAGCGCCGGAAGTTCGTGCTGCCGCCGATGTTGTTCGCCCAGCGCTTGGCATAATCATGTTGCCGGTATTATCGATGTTCGATGAACGTGCAAAATCAAATTCATTTCTTCCATTAAAATTTGCGCGCGTAAAACCGCCGGAACGCACTCCTTGCGGTTGTGAAGAATAATGTCCGTAATATCCGTTATGTCTATGCCAGTATCCGCCATAATACGGATGATATCCACCGTAATAATAATATGCGGGATACGCCCAGCCCGCTGTCATCCACCACGCATCCCAGTAGGACCAAGTTGGATAGACACATCCGCCATAATACCATGATGCTTGCCAAGTAGGAACACAATAAAAATATCCCATGCAGCTGCGGCGGTAATCGTCATCGTAATAATTGCCGGCATCGTTATTCGTGGAATCGAAAGGTTCCTGTGCTGCATACGATCGATTGTCGTTGTAACCGTTTTCTTCTTCGTCTTGTGTTGAAGCAAGTTGTGTGTAGCAACCGGAAAAAAGTGCCGCAGAAAGTACGACCGGCACTGCTATCATTAAAATTTTTTTCGTTGTTTCCATCTTGTACCTCTTTTATTTTCTTCTTTCTTATTAGACTCAAAATCCTTGCCACGGCTTAATGAAAAAGAAATACGAAAATAGCATGTTTTCGATTACTTTCGGAAAGAAATTTTCCGTTATGTCCATGAAACTATTCGCTCTTGTCCTGAAAACTACACATCAAAACAAACCGACATAATCGATTTGGAGTGTGCGGTTGCCGATGTTCACATTGTCTTGATTTTTGGTGATATTTTTCAGATTGAATCCAACAACCAATCCTTTGCCCCAAGACCATCGGAATCCGAAATTTAAATAGCCATTCCCTTTTCCAATGGCATGTCCGGAATTATCATTGTTGGCAAAATCGTATTCCATCATGATGGAAATATCTTTCCCGACGGATTTTTCAGCGCCAACAAAAAAATCTAAATCGGAATCGCCGTCGGTTTGTTCCAGGGAACGATTTATTCCACCGTGCACACTAAGATTTCCCATCACTGCATAATTTTTGCTCGCAACGACATACACACCGGGAGATTTAATCGTGTACCGCTTCAACGAGTCGGCGTTGAGATACGGCTCTTTTCCTTGCGAATCGAATCCCACGGCAATCGCGGGAACTGTTGAGCTCTCGTTGAAAAGTCGCAATTTTGCCTGCACACCCGGAAATGGATTCATGTCTATTTTGTTTTGTCCGATAATATCTGTTCCGCCGTACGAAATGCCGAACGAGAATGGTTCAAAAATTCCAACAGCTAATCCCACTAAGACGCCGCCGTTCTGGTAGAAATTAGAAGTCACGGAATACGATCCGCGCTTGAGCAATCCAGCTGTTGGTTTATCGATAAGCATGGTTGGCTCGATGGTTGCGCTTTCGCCGGCATAACTTTGTGCAAACAATGAAGTCGGAGTGAAGAGAAATAAAAAAACGATTATGGTAACAGCAGAGAAAGTTTTCACGATGTGCTCCTTATGGTTAAGATCAACTTAGATATCCTCTTCGTCGCCAAAAACGCGCCTTGTGGTATTGGGAAGTTCGGGCGCATGGCGTTTGATGGGCGGTACATCGCCGTCTTGTTTTTCTAAATTTTTTTTGACGATACGAAATCCTTCTTCCATCGGAATTTCTTCGTCTTCATCGGCCATGGGCTGCTGATGAAAACTATTGATAGAAAGAATTTTTGACGGCGGGTTTTCCGGAGGAACAGATTTTTCTGCGACGCGCGCATGTACTGTTTTGAGCAATTGATCGCTTTCACGAATTAAATCTTCTTCCGCGTACGTTAAAATATGGCGTTCGCGAATGTAAAATTCTCCATGAATGATGACATCGCAAACATCACGAGAACCGGCTTCCTCTAATAAGAGGCGTAACGACATTTCCGGATTATCTTCCGAGAGTGTGCTGTGCAATCGAAAATCTCTTGCATCGAAAAACACAAGGTCGGCTTTTTTTCCTGTTTCAATACTTCCCGTTTCAGCGGCAATCCCTAATGCTTGGGCGGCATTGCGCGTGTGCAACGCGAGCAGCGAAAAAGGTTTTTCTGCCGGCAGCGAAAGCGATTGCAGAATGGAAGAATAGGCACGGATATTTTCTAACGGAGCCGGCGTTCCCCAATCCGTTCCGAGTGCAAATGGAATTTTATGTTTCGATAATTCGCCCAGCGGTGGAATGAGCGTTCCTTTTTTCAAAATGGAATTCGGAGAAAAAATTAACGGCTTTTTAGATTTTGCCAGAAGATCATAATCTTGATCATCAAAACTCACAAGATGGGCAATGTGCACAGGAAGATCGAACAACCGATATTCATGATAAAATTGAATGATGGAAGTGCGGAAATTTCGTTTGATCGTTTCAGAACCTTCCGGCGTTTGTCCCAGATGCAGAATGATCGGCCATTGGTGCTCTTTTGCCGTGCGAATGGTCGATTGTAATCCATAAGTGGTCAGATCGGACTCGTTTTCAATGACCAATGCAAACTTGATGGAAGGTTGGGATATGAGACGCGCTGCTTCAATTTGATCGGCATTATGAAGCCCGAGGAAACCGCGAAGTTCGGCACGCTGCATAGAATCGAAGGCGGCGCGAAAAGAAAAATCTAAATGGTCCATGCCAAATTCTGCGATCGTCGTAATGCCGGAACGTAGCGCTGCAAAGTAGGCGAGACGATACATGGAGGAAAGTTCTTCCAGCGACGCGGTCTCACGAACGTATTCCATTGCTTTGCGAATGCTCGGCACACGTTTCCATTTGTCGCGCGGATGACCGAGTGTGAAAGAATGCAGAAGAAACGATTCGCCGGAGAAGTGCGCGTCAATAAATCCTGGAAGAATGACTTTTCCCGCTGCATCGATTACTTCGGCATCGGGATAGAGATGTTTGAGAATGTCGGTGTGCTTCCCGATGTCGGCAATTCTGTCGTTAATGAGAAGAAGAGACATCTTTCCGGCGTGATTTTGTGCATCGCCGGTAACAACAAATCCATTTGTTATAATTTTTTTTGAATCCGCCATGGGAATAATCTACGAAGTTTTCCGCCACGTTGTGCCGTCTTTTTTATCTTCGATGATAAAGCCAAGATTTTTTAATCCGTCACGAATGATATCCGAAAGCGCCCATAATTTTTGTAGACGAACTTCGCTGCGAATATGGACAAACAAATCCAATAATCCTGATTCTGTTTCTGCATCAGCCGTTGCAGTTTCTTGTTTTTCGGTGATGATGCCGAGAATATTGCCGCCGAATTCTGAAAATGTTTTTTCAATTGATTGTAATGCACCTAAAGAAAGTTTTTGATCGGAATTCAAAATTTGATTGACTTCTTTAGAAAGATCAAATAAGATCGCAATTCCTTGCGGCGCGTTGAAATCATCATTCATTGCATCAAGAAAACGCTGACGGAAGGGAGTCGTATCAAATGATTCTCCGTCTATTCTTTTTTCTGTTTCTGCTTTAGTAGTCTCCGCGCGAAGATTGCGATACGTGTTG
>DATKMP010000263.1:0-4058 GCA_035541775.1 Bacteroidota bacterium
GGGCTGACGATCGCGATCAATCCGAAAATGAACCACATCGATCCAGTATCTTTTGAACCATCCGCCGGACAATAACGTTCCATCATTTGTCCCGAATACAATAACGGAACTAAAAACTTTGTTAAGAACCATGGCAACTGCGCAACGCCCTGGTATTGTCCTGCTCGTTCCGGCGGCGCAATCTCCGTTGCGTACTGTAAAAATCTTGCAGACCACAATGCTTCGCCTATCGTCATCATCATAATGTAACAGCATAATGTTATGGGATTCGGTCCCAATGCAAGAATAAATGCAGACGAGCTCATCACGAGTGTTCCGATGATCATCATCGTATAGACATTCTTTTTATATGTCAATGCGGTAATCACCGGCACGAGGATAAATATTAAAATAGGATTAGCGTTGGAAGCAACTTCATAATATTCGCCGATCCATCCGCTATAGGCGCGGGAAATGTATTGTGGTAACACAAGCCAGTTGTAGGTGAACAATGTTTGCACAGGCATAAGCGCAAAGATGAAAAAGAAAAATCGAATATCGGATAATGGATGCGTTGCGACCCATTTGATAATCGGCGTTTTAAACTTTGCTGGCAGCAGAGAAACGACGATGGGAAAGAAGATCGCAGCTGCCGATGCATAATAACTCCATGGCGAAGGAACACGAAAAATAATCGCCGCTAAGATTCCTGCAAGAACAATCCAGGCTGCAAGGGGGACTTTGAGCGCATCATCCGCCTTAATCGATTTTGGTTCATCGCTCTTGACACCTTTCACAGTTTCCGTTTGTTCCATCGCGGCTGTTTCCTCTTTTGCACGTGCAATTGCGTTGGCAACGGTTTTCCGTGAAAGTAAAAGAATCGTCGCAATCAGCGAAACAAGTGTCAAGAACGTGTAAATCCAAAATGTTCCGGTAATACCCAATCCTAAAAATTTATCGTCGCGGAATAAAAATGCCAGCATCGCAAGTGAGGAACCGGCATTCATCAACGCATACAACATCGCATACGCCATCGATGCCGTTTTGGGATTCGTGAACTGGCGCACGGCTGCATACGCCGCAGGTTGATACACGCCGTACCCGACCACGACTAACAAAATTCCTCCCATCGTTATCAAATGCAGCGGCGACCACACGCCGTTGGGCTGCAATCCGAAAATCGTCGGCGCAGCAGACATCAATAATCGTCCTGCAAGCAAAAACGCGAATGAAAAAATAAGCGCAAACCGAACGCCGTATTTATCCGGCACAAACCCCAGCACCACCATGGCAATAGCAATGCCGGCAGTCAGCACCATCACCATTTCATGAGACCATACATCGGCGTGCGCGACGCCTTTGAATATAAAATCAGAAAAATGAATGGCAAGGTACGTAAGGATGCCAAAGTACGATAATCCTTCAATGGTGTACGCAAGATTCACGCCCCACAAGGCACGCGGCGCGTGAATCAAATCGACAAAGGGCTGGGATATTTCATTCCATGTTTTTTTTAAAATGGATTCTTCGGAAGAATTGGATGTCATGGTTTGTTCGCTCATAATTTTTGTTGATGGTGAAGGTGGTTATCCATGGGTTAACGACGTTTAAGAAATATTGCAGCAAGCGGCGGCAACGTGAGATCGACAGAATATTCCCTGCCATGCTGTGGAATGGCTTCTGCAGCTATGGCGCCTGCATTGCCTACATTGCTTCCAGAATAAAATTCGGAATCACTGTTGAGGATTTCCAAATATGTTCCGCCGTCAGGAACGCCGACGCGATAATGACGACGCGGAACGGGTGTAAAATTACACACGACAAGTATTTTCTTGCTGCCGTCCGCCGATTTTCTACAAAACGAAATAACGCTATTGAAAGCATCTTGAAAATCGATCCATTCAAATCCGCTGTAACTAAAATCGACTTGATGCAGTGCGCTTTCACGCGTATAGACTGCATTCAAATCTTTTACCCATCGTTGTACGCCGCTGTGCGGCGCGTATTGCAAGAGATGCCAGTCGAGCGAACGTTCACTGCTCCATTCATCACGCTGCCCGAATTCCGATCCCATAAACAATAATTTTTTTCCGGGAAATCCGAACATCAATCCATAGAGCAACCGAAGATTGGCAAATTTCTGCCAATCGTCTCGCGGCATTTTATGCAGAAGCGACGCTTTTCCATGAACAACTTCGTCGTGCGAGAGCGGCAGAAGAAATCGCTCGGTGAACGCATACAGCAATGCAAACGTGAGATTGTTGTGATGATAGGATCGATAAACCGGCTCTTTGGAAAAATACAGCAGCATATCGTGCATCCAGCCCATATTCCATTTCATGCTGAAGCCGAGCCCGCCGCTTTCGATGTTGTTCGTTACGCCGGGCCACGCAGTCGATTCTTCTGCAATCGTCAGCACGCCGGGATAATATTGATGCACAAGGCGATTCATTTTTTTTAAAAATTCAATCGCTTCTAAATTTTCTCTGCCGCCGTACTTGTTTGGGATCCACTCTCCCGCTTTGCGGGAATAATCCAGATACAACATGGAAGCGACAGCATCGATGCGTAAGCCATCGATGTGATAGGTTTCGATCCAGAATAGCGCATTGCTCAAGAGAAAATTTTGTACTTCATTGCGCCCGTAATTAAAAATATAGGTGCCCCAATCTTGATGCTCGCCTTTTTTGGGATCGGCATGTTCATACAAATGTGTTCCGTCGAATTCGCCGAGCGCAAATGCATCTTTGGGGAAATGCGCCGGCACCCAATCCAGCAGCACGCCGATGTTGTGTTGATGGCATTGATCGACAAAAAACATAAAATCCTGCGGAGTTCCGAAACGGCTGGTAGGCGCAAAATATCCTGTTACTTGATATCCCCAAGAACCATCAAACGGATGTTCCATCACCGGCAAAAGCTCGATGTGTGTGAACCCTTGCTCCTTCATATACGGAATTAATCGTGCGGCAAGTTCGCGATATGTTAACCAGCGATTATGTTCTTCCGGCACGCGCGACCACGAACCAAGATGCACTTCATAAACAGAAATAGGTTCACCGAGATGATCGGATTGAGTTCGCCGTTGAATCCATTTCTCATCTCCCCACGTATACTGTTCCAACGCATTTACGCGCGATGCTGTCCGCGGACGCAATTCCATTTCCGTGGCGTACGGGTCTGCTTTGTCTAGTATGGTATTGGCTTGAGTTTTAATCTGGAATTTATATAATTCGCCGGCGGAAATTCCGGGAATAAATATTTCCCACACGCCGGAGGAACCGAGAACGCGCATAGCATGTCTTCTTCGATCCCAGAAATTAAATTCACCGATAACACTGACGCTGCGCGCGCTTGGCGCCCAAACGGCAAATTGTACACCGGCGACGCCGTTCACATTCATCGGATGCGCGCCGAGTTTTTCATAAATACGATGGTGATCGCCGGCATTGAACAAATAAATATCGAAATCGGTGAGTGTGGGAAGAAACGAATACGGGTCGTAGAATTCCGTCGTTATTCCGGATGACCATTCCACTTTTAATCGGTACGAAAATATTTCTTGAAGGTCGGGGACGACAACTTCATACAACCCTTCCGACAAAATTTTGTCCATCGCATATTCTTGTTTATGTTCAAGATCGAGCACAACGACGCTCGAAGCATCCGGTAAGAATGCGCGAACGGCGACCGCAGGTTTTTTTTCACCTTCAATGCGATGTGCACCAAGAATAGAAAACGGATCATGATGTTCGGTGCGAACAATGCGTTGAAATTCTTCTTTTGCTATAGCCCGTTTCATGTTCCTGCTTTCTTTTTTCTACTGCCGCGCGTGTACAGCGAGCGATGACGAATATACCGCTCTACAGCCGGAGATACAAGATATTTAATTGATTCACCGCGTTTCAGCCGATCGCGAATCATTGTCGAAGAAAGTTCGAATTTTGCGCCGTGAAGAAAAACCGCAGCAGCATTTCGAATGGCCTTTTTCTCTTTCACGCCTGGACGGCGATAGACAGCAATCGATGTAAGATTTCGGATTTCCTGTGGCGAACGCCATTCATGCAGTTGATGATAAT
>DATKMP010000264.1:0-2313 GCA_035541775.1 Bacteroidota bacterium
ATGCAACAGAACGACGTTGACACGCTCTTGCTCACCCCCGGTATCGATTACGGTTTGAAGTGCGGTTGCCTGGGTTTCATCGATAGTACCATTTGTTCCGAGAATGTTGCGCCGAAGCGACCATGGAGGGATGGAATTTAAACCGAAAATATTGAATGGACCGACTTGTTTTAAAAACGGAAACACATTATGCTCGTTCAGATGCCGGACTCCTACAAACGTTTGGGCAAATGCCTGTAAAAATAATTTCATGTTTTTTCGATAATCCACACTGCGAATATGTTGTGGAAAACTCAACACATCGACAGCTCGATGTGGTCCGCCGAAAATATCGTGATTGCCCGGAACAACCGTCAGCCGTTCTGCATCGAGCAAATCGAGTTTGGAAAATATTTCGCGCGCCAAATAAAAATCATCTTCGTTGCCGGTACTGACAATATCGCCGGTTATGACAATGTGATCGACACCGGCTTCGACAATCGACCGCAGCAGCATCTTAAAAGATTTGATATGTTCGCGATAATATTGCCTGCTGATATGCGGATCGGAAATATGTGCAATGCGATACATACTTGTTACGCGGCTTTCTTGAGCACTATTCGATGGCGAAATGTTTCCATCACGTTTTCATAACTTTCGAACAATCGCGTCAGCACCGCATCCCAGCGATAATGCTGTGCACGCAGATGCGCTTGTTTGGCAATTTCATGACGATGGTTCGGATGATCGAGCAGCCACTCGATTTTCTTCGCCATATCTTCGCCGTTCATCGGTTCGGAAAACAAACCGGAGCATCCGTTCTCGATAATTTCTTTTGCACCACCGACTTCTGCTGCCACCGGAGCAAGTCCGGATGCCATCGCTTCCACCGTCACAAGTCCGAAGGTTTCTGTTGTCGAAGGAAATACAAAAATATCGGCCGATGCAAAACTTTCTGCCAGCGTCAATCCGCTTTGATAACCGA
The DNA here is from genome assembly GCA_035541775.1 of Bacteroidota bacterium. Lineage (GTDB taxonomy): Bacteria > Bacteroidota > Ignavibacteria > UBA10030 > UBA10030 > DATKMP01. Next base: position 965 of record DATKMP010000264.1, read on the forward strand.
GAAACTGTGCACCCGGCATCATTGTTTCAAACTCCGCTCGTGCGTGCCCATCGCCGACAATCACCATTTCAAAATCTGTCCGGTGCGACCGCAGCACTTCGTACGCTTTTGCCAGTACGCGCAAATCTTTTTCCCACACCAATCGGCTGACAAACAGAATAATCGGCTTTTCGCCGTTGCCGAATCGTTTGCGCCATTCGCTCGAGCGGCGTTCGGGAGAAAACAATCCGGTATCGACTCCATTCGGTAAATATTGCAAACGCCGAATATGTTGCTGCTGCAATTCTTCAAGAATCGGCTGCGCCGGAACAAACGTCCGGTCAACATTATTATACAAGCGGCGCGAAATTTTCCACGTCACTTCTTCTAAACTTGTGAGATTGTAATACCGCGGATAGGTCGGGAAGTGTGTGTGGTATGTTGCCACAATCGGCACTTCAAATTGTTTTGCGTACTTCACCGCGCCGAACCCCAGCGTACACGGACTGTTAATGTGTAAAATGTCCGGCTGAAATTCCTGTAATATTTTTTGGAACGATTGGTATCCGGGAATGGCAATGCGATATGCTTTTTGCAGCGGCAGCGGTACGGACGGCACCTGATACATCGGCACGATGCGGTCTTGCTGCGCCGGCAATGTCGAGGTAATGGCAATCGCTTCGTGGTGCCGCTCTTGCACGCCTTCCAACATTTTGTAGATAACGCGCGTTACGCCGTCTTGGCCTTTTTTCAGATTCGCATTGAAGTATGCTATTTTCATATTCGCTCTTGTTCACTCCGCTTAAAATAAAATCGTCGTCATTCTGAACTCCGCGTCGCGGTCTGGAGATATTCTATCCCGAATTCCCCAAGCATTCAGAATGACGTTGTTTGATTTACATCAAATGCACAATGCACGCAAACACCACAAGTGCACCGCCAACCATCGACATCAGCGCATAGAACTGGCGGTTGGTGATTGCTTCGAACTCGCTAAAAATTTCGTCTTCCCGTGAGAAGAATGTTGAGGCAAGCAATTGTTTCATCGTGTATCCTTTCAAATTTCTTTGATACAAAGATACTTCAAGTGCGTTAGCTTAGAATGTCTGGAATATTATGCTTTTGTTAAGCAGATTTTGGAAGGCGGTTATTCTTTTTACAAGACCTTCGAAAGTTCTTTCGTTTTCATCTGGACTTTCGGAAGGTTTCTCAAGCTTCATCCCTGCTACCCTTGATATGGTTGCCCCGCTTGTTTGCTTTTTATTGGAGAAATGAGGAAATTGATTGAGGTTTTAAGAATTCATTGAGTGATTGAGTCGTGGAATTAATAGGTGAGAAATTACGAATAATTTTTAGGGCATAACCATGTT
>DATKMP010000265.1:0-12347 GCA_035541775.1 Bacteroidota bacterium
TATAGACGTATTGCAGGGTACGTAAAGTTTCCTTATGTGAAAATCGGAGCGCGGAATGGTTCGTGTAAATAGCTATCATCCGCTCAATCAACTCCTCTTGCTCGCGACGCGCTTTTTTGATGTTTGCTTTTGCGGTGGAACGCCCGACGGCGGCAACACGGCTTCTGTCAACGAAAGTGCAATGCCGGACAACATCACTTCAGGACCGAGTTTCGTAAAGTCGCCGGATAAAATTTTTCGATCGACATTTGCGTATAAGGAACATCCACCTTCGCGTTCGATCGTCAAGCCGGATAATTTTCCATTTGCTTCACTGACAAAGGTAATTTCACCTAGCAGCTTGCTGACGACATAGCCCGTACAAAAATGCAATTGAAGATGTGCCGTCGGCGTATAGACAGAAATTAAATTTCCTTTTCGGCTGCCAATATCGATGTTCGAATAAATTTCCAAGGCAAGGCGGCGATGCTGCGGTGCATTGTTCACTTCAAACCGTACGGTTTGTCCCAAGCGCTGCGGTTTCACCTGCAACACGTTCGATAACTTCGTTATATCTTTCGATGTAAATGTAAAATTCATGGTTTTCTATCAACTGAACTCACGCCAATATACTTTCTGCATCAATGAATGTCAAGTTCAGATTATAATGGTTGTATTTTCGATGGCAGCTTCGCACTCGAAGCGATAGCCGCGGCTTTTTATTTCTTTCTTGCATTTTTTTAAAATATCGTCCACTTTATCGTCGCTATGATTTTGATCGTGATGGAATAAAAATAATTTTTTCACATTTCCTTCTGCAGCAACGCGCAGTGCAAACAAATAATCCGAATGCCCCCATCCAACACGATCCACATATTCTTCCGGCGTGTACGTCGCATCGTAAATCAAAACATCAGCGTGGTGACAAAAATCGAAAATTCGCTGATTGTAATCGCCTGACTGACTTAAAAATTTTTCGATAACTTTTGGTTCAAAATTACTGACCGACGCCGCCACCGCTTTATCAAATGGCTCACTGTCGCTGATATACACCATTGCTTTTCCCTTGTAATCGATGCGATAGCCCATGGCAAACCCCGGGTGATTGACATAAATCATTTTAACGACGGCATCGTACACCTTCATTTCGCCTTCATCTTTCACCGGCACAAATTTAATTTTTGCTTTTAAATCATGAAGTTGAACCGGGAAATAAATTCGGTTCATTTGTTCAGCAATAATTTCACTTAAGGATTTTTCGGGACGTTCTGTGCCAACGATCGTCAATTCGTTCCCGGGAATAAACGCCGGCTTGAAAAACGGAAATCCTTGAATGTGATCCCAATGTGGATGCGAAATAAACAAATGCGCTTTGACAGATTCCCCGTTATTGATGAGATCATCGCCAAAACTGCGAATACCGGTTCCCGCATCAAAAATAATGAGACGGTCATCATCCAAGCGCAATTCGAGACACGGTGTATTGCCACCATACCGCACGGTATGTTTGCCCGGTGTGGGTATTGAACCGCGAACGCCCCAGAATGTAAGTTTCATAGCAGGTTCCTCCAACTATTGTGATCGATACTGTTCAACATATCCAACATAATTGTCTGCTGCTTGAATTAAAAATAGTTTTTCTTTGTCCGTCAAAGGGCGTTTAATGTTTGCAGGGACACCAGCGGCTAAGACGCCTTCGGGAACAATCATTCCCTCCAAAATTACCGCTCCGGCTGCAACCATCGCTCCGCGCTTAACAATTGCCCCATCTAAAATAAGAGAACCCATCCCTATTAAACATCCGTCTTCAATCGTACAGCCATGCAAGACGGCATTATGGCCGATGGTGATTCCGTTTCCGATTCGCAGTGGAAATGTTTCTGTTACATGAAGCACCGCATTGTCTTGTACGTTGGTCCGCATACCGATGGTAATGTTGTTCACATCGCCGCGCACGACTGCATGGAACCACACACTGCTCTGTTCTCCGATCTCGACGTTGCCAACGAGGGTAGCACCTTCGGCGACATGAACGGACGGATGAAGCTTCGGGGAAATTCCGTTATATGCAATAAGATTTGCCATGAAATTCAACGCGCTTGTGGCGGCGTCCATGCATTTCGTTTCCATTTTGTTAATTCGACGCGCACACTGCCGAGAATCACTTTTAATTTTGCGGTGATCGGAATGCGTGCATCATCGTTACTAAACCAGCCCTCAAAACCGCCGGTCAATCCAAAGATGCCGGTGAAATCCGCCCGGCCATCCAAATAGACAACATTCACCGGATTCTTGACGGCATCGATTTCTTTTTTCTCGCCTGTATTTTGAAAATTGATTTCGGTAGTCAATCCTACGGTATCCATGTACGTCGGTACATTTTCTGATTTTTGTTGGTGCACATATTCACGTGCATAAAAAAAGAGCGATAATCCGTCTTGACAATGCGAGGAAAGGGGAACCGTTTTCTTTTTCTCGGGCCGGAACTCGCCATTGGATAATTTTTTTCCGAATTCATAATACATTTTTTGATTTTCGTAATCGAATTTCATGCGCGTGTATTTGATTCCGCTGCTGCTGCTGTCTTCGCCGAGCCAATAATAGGAAAATACATGTTCATCCATTTGACTATGAAACTTTACATGCAATTCTTTCAGCCAGCTTAAGGACGGATTCGAATCAATATACGCATTGACGAAATACACATTTCGCCCATTGCGCACTTCCATTCCACTAACCTGAAACCGAATGGTGCCAATATTGAAAAATGCATAGTGAACGCTGTACTCGATTTCTTCTCCGACCTGCAGCACATGCTGTGGTTCAGAAACAACGGCAGATGCCGCATCATTCTGTTGATGACTTTCAGCAAAACCGTACACACAACATAACATCCAACAAACGAAACTTACCAATTTTTTCATTAAAAATTCCACGCCTCACTTTAACTTTGCAATCTTCTCTGCTTCCGGAAAGAGCGTAATCGCTTTTTGAATTTGTTCATCGACGTCAGCAATGACGGAAATGTATCCTTCCAATCCGAAAAACATTTCCGCAACCTGCGCTTTCAAGAAAGCTTTGATCAAGGATAAATCTTTTTGGAATTCTTTTTCTTCGATCTTCACTTCCTTCTGTTCAATGAACGACCTAAAATTCGATAACAGCGCATCCGAAATTTGAAAATCACTTTTGAACCGCTTTAAATCCGTTCCGTATTTTTTGCGCAGTGAAATCCCTTCTCCTTCCAAATACGATTTCACGTAATCATAGAACAAATTGCGCCGCCGGATTGTTTGGACTAATCCGGTTACACTGCCGGACTTCACGATATAATCCGGCGTAATGCCACCGCCCCCGAGGACTTTTCGTCCATCGGCTGTTTTGAAAACAGGAATGGTCGAATCTGCTTTGGCATCATGCGAGTGTTCTAGATTTTCTCCTTCCTGCTCGTTGCGCTGAAATGCTTCCATCTGATATTCATCTTTATCTTTTCCTTGATACGAACGTTGTATAAGTCGGCCGCTCGGCGTATAATAACGTGCAACGGTCAAACGAAACGCCGAACCATCCGGCAACGGCCATTGCCGTTGCACCAATCCTTTGCCGAACGTCGTTTCGCCGACAATCAACCCGCGATCCCAATCTTGAATCGCGCCAGAAACAATTTCACTCGCACTCGCGGTCGCATTGTTGACGAGAATGATTAAGGGAAGTTTTTCGTACGGATCGCCGCTCTGTGCATAATACGCTTCTTCAAATTCCGGCTTCCGCGCTTTGGTGTACACAATTTTATGCGGATTGGCTTTTGTACCTCCGTCTAAAAATTGATCGGCCATGCGATAGGCTTCTTCCAGATATCCGCCGCCGTTATCACGCAAATCGAGTACCAGTCGCGACATGCCCTGCGATTTTAATTTCTGGAGCGCTTGTTCCAATTCCGTGTGCGTTGTTTCTTTGAATTGATTCACGCGCACGTACCCAATTTCACTTGTCAACATAAAGGCAGCATCAATACTTGTAATAGAAATTTCATCACGAATGATTTCAAAATCTAATAATTCTTTTACGCCGGGGCGAACGATGGTCACTTTTACTTTCGTTCCTTTGGTGCCGCGTAAGTGCTTCATCACCTGCTGATCGGTCCATTTCACCGACGACGTATCGTCGATTTTCACAATTCTGTCGTTCGATAAAATTCCCAGCCGCGCGGACGGTCCGCCAGCAATCGGTTCGATGACGGTAATCGTATCGCTGATAATGCGGAATGAAATTCCCACACCTTCAAATTTTCCTTTAAATTCTTCCTGTACTTTTTCAAATTGTTTGGCGGGAATATAGACAGAGTGCGGATCGAGCGTGTTAAGCATGCCTTCAATTCCGGCTTCTGTCATCTTCGAGATGTTCACTTCATCGACGTAACTTTTTTCTGCCGTACTGAGCACTTGATTGAATTTACTCAACTGCGTATAAATATCATCAGCAGAGACTAATTTTTGAATTTCCATGCCGGCAAATATACAAATCAGGGCAAGTGCTGCTGCCGTTGCAATTGAAAATCTCTTCTTCATAAAAATTTCCTTTTGAAATCGATCTTTAATGTTTATCCACGTGCTCACGTTTTTTAACGATTGAACATCTTTTTAAGTATTACGAATTCCATTCTTTCCAAGTTACGCGAAATCGATAGAAAAGCAAGTTTCGGTGTGTGAGTACAGATACACCATGCCAGCTTTTGATCGAGTGAAATATTCGTCCTTATTTTTCCGGCTTCATTTGCGGAAAAAAGACGACGTCGCGTATCGATTCCTGATTGGTCAACAACATCGTCAATCGGTCGATGCCGATGCCAAGTCCGGCCGTTGGCGGCATACCGTATTCCAGCGCGCGCAGAAAATCTTCATCCAACACCTGAGCTTCTTCATCGCCTCGGTCGCGCAATTTCATTTGCTCTTCAAAGCGTGCACGCTGATCTAACGGATCGTTCAATTCTGAAAAGGCATTGCATAATTCTTTACCGTTCACAATTGCTTCAAAGCGTTCCACCAATCCTTGTTCCGAACGATGTTTCTTCGCCAGCGGCGACATTTCTAACGGATAGTCGGTGATGAAGGTCGGTTGAATTAAATTCGGTTCCACCTTCGCTCCAAAAATTTCGTCGATGATTCCGCCGGAACCGATTTTAGGATCGAGATCGACATCCAATTCTTTTGCAACCGCGCGTAATTCTTCTTCCGTTTTACCGCGTAAATCTTTTCCGGTAAATTCTTTAATGACATCAAACATCGAAATGCGTTTCCACGGCGGAGTGAAATCGATCACATTGGCACCGACAGTAGCTTTCGGCGAACCGTTCACAGCCGTTGCCGCAGATGAAACGATTTCTTCCACTAACTTCATCATCCATTGATAATCATGATACGCAACATATAACTCCATCATCGTAAATTCCGGATTGTGCGTGCGATCCATTCCTTCATTGCGAAAGTCTTTGGAGATTTCATACACACCATCGTATCCGCCGACGATCAATCGTTTCAAATATAATTCATCCGCAATGCGAAGATAAAAATCGAAATCCAATGCATTGTGATGCGTGATGAACGGACGCGCAGACGCGCCGCCGTAAATCGGCTGCAAGACCGGTGTTTCGACCTCTAAGTATCCTCGCTCATCGAAATATTTTCTGATTGTACTGATAATTTTTGCGCGCTTCACAAATACGTCGCGAACATCTTTATTGACGACCAGATCGATGTACCGCTGCCGATATCGAGTTTCTTTATCCGACAACGGATCAAAGGTCACTTTATTTCCCTGCTCGTCGATTTTTTCTTTTACCACCGGCAAAGGCCGAATCGATTTTGAAAGAAGAACCAATTGCTGTGCATGGACAGAAACCTCGCCCATCTTCGTCCGAAATACAAATCCCTTCACACCGATGATGTCGCCGATATCCAACAACTTGAACACATCGTACGCAGCGCCGATATCGTCTTTGCGCAAATAAACTTGAATCCTTCCTTGTGCATCCTGAACGTGACAAAATGACGCTTTCCCCATTCTTCGAAGCGATAAAATTCTTCCGGCAATCGAAACGATTCGCTGAGGCGCATCGTCCTTAAACGATTCGACGATTTCTGTTGAAACGGCGCTCCGTTCAAATTCGTACGGATATGGATTTACGCCAAGTTTTTTTAATTGTTCAAGCTCTTCTCTGCGTCTCAACATCAACACGTTGAGATCGTCATGTTCTTCTGCTATTATTTTTTTTTCATCAGCCATAGTTGTTCTTATTTTTCAATACCTTAGATTGTTATATCAAATGAAGTTTGTCGTCCTTACAACGATCGTACAAAGCTGTTAATTCATACAATCGCTTTGCCGGATCATCACCGAGTTGATCCCAAGTAAATCGCCAATCCCAGTTTTCGTCAATCGTGCCGGGATAGTTCATTCTACCTTCGGAGCCCAATCCCATCACATCCTGAAAGGGAATGATTGCTACATCTGCAACCGATTGCAGCGCCAGTTTGATTAAATCCCAGTGCATTTCATGTCCGTCAGTTTTGCAGTATCGACGGACAAAATCTCGTTCGTGTTCAGATGCTTTTTCGTACCAGCCGCGCGTTGTATCATTATCATGCGTGCCGGTATAGACAACGCAATTCGTTTCGTAGCGATGCGGCAAGTAATCGTTTTTGGGATTTCCGTTGAACGCAAAGTGCAAAACTTTCATTCCGGGGAATTCTAATTTCTCGCGCAATGCTGTGACTTCTTTGGTAATAATGCCAAGGTCTTCGGCGACAATAGAAAGTTCAGGCAAGGAACGCTGAATGATTTTAAAAAAATCTTCTCCGGGACCTTTGACCCATTTCCCTTTCACGGCCGTTTCTTCTTCAGCGGGAATTTCCCAGTACGATTCGAAACCGCGAAAATGATCGATGCGAATCGCATCAAACAATTCAAACATTTTTCTGAAACGTTCGATCCACCATGCATACCGATTTTTTTTCATCACATCCCAGCGATACAATGGATTGCCCCATCGCTGTCCGGTTGCGCTAAAATAATCCGGTGGTACACCGGCAACAGCCGTCGGCTCGCCATGGTTATCTAACAAAAACTGTTCAGGATTAGCCCACACTTCGGCACTGTGATATGCAACGAAGAACGGAATATCGCCGAGCAATCGTACATCGCGCTCATGCGCATATTTTTTTAACGCATTCCATTGCCGTGAAAAACACCATTGAATAAATTTATGAAGTTGAACCGTCGCTGCATGTTTTTTTGCAGCTTCTTCCAATGCGTTGGGCTTGCGCGACACCAAATCCTGATTCCACGTCGTCCACTCATGGTTTTTGTATTCTTGATTGATGGATTGGAACAAAGCATAATCGTGAAGCCAGAGTTTTTCTTGTTCACAAAATTTTTCAAAATCTGAATGATCTTCTTTTGTACCATCGATAAAAAATCGTTCCGATGCTTTTTTCAAAAGCTTCATCCGAAACGAGGTGGTTTTAGAAAAATCAATCCGATGCTGGTTCTCAACTTGCAACGGCAACACTTCTTGCTCGCGGAGCCAGTTGCGCCGCTGCAATTCTTGAAGATCGACGAGCAATGGATTTCCCGCAAACGCCGAAAGCCCCATATAGGGCGAGTTCGCCATGCCTGCCGGGCCAAGCGGCAGCATTTGCCATAAAGTTTGTCCTGCCATTCTTAACCAATCCACAAAATGATAGGACGATGCACCAAGATCGCCCGAACCGAATGGCCCCGGTAACGAAGTCGGATGCAACAAAATGCCGCTGCTTCGTGAAAATTTCATGCGGTTATTTCCCCAATCCCGTCAGTTGTTTCAAGTAACTCACCTCTTCTCGCGACAGGAATCGCCATTCGCCGCGTGGAACGCCTAAGGGAGTCAATCCGGCAAACATCACGCGATCTAATTGACGCACATCGTGATCGATGGCTTCAAAAATTCTTCGCACTTCTCTATTGCGGCCTTCCTGCAGTGTCAATAAAATTTTTTTACGTTTCGACCCTTCGATGATTTCTGCGGATTTTACTTTTGCCAAGCCGTCGTCAAGACGAACACCCTTTCGTAATTTTTTAAGGTCGTCATCTCCTACAGGCCGTGCGAGCGTTGCACGGTACATTTTTTCGACTTCAAATTTCGGATGAATCAATGCATTTGCTAATTCGCCGTCGTTGGTGAACAACAAAATGCCTGTCGTGTTGCGATCCAATCGCCCGATGGGAAACACGCGCTGTTTGGTCCGCACATATTGCATAACGGTCTCGCGTCCTTTCTCGTCGCTCATCGTCGTAATGGTATCTTTGGGCTTGTTCAGCAAAATATAAACTTTGCGATCTTCCAATACTGCTTCCATACCATTGACCGTCACGTGATCTTTTGCGGGATCGACTTTCGTTCCGAGTTCCGTGACAACTTTGCCATTAATACGAACAACGCCGGAAAGAATCATTTCGTCATTCTTCCGGCGCGATCCGACACCTGCCATCGCTAAGAATTTGTTCAGGCGAACAGCTTCTTGATGAATCCTTGTATTTTTTCTTTCCATGTTCGCCATTTCGGTTTAACTGTGTGTTCGGATGTAGCTTGTTCCGATGGTACCATTTCTTCCAATTTCACAACCGGTACTTTCAATTCTGCCGGTGGTATCAGAGTTTCGGCTTCCAGTAAAATTTCTGCCGGCGGTTCAATGGATGCCTCAATGACTTCCTGCGGTACGATAGGTTCGTCTGGGAAATTCTTCAACGGTTCATCGACTTTCGTTTCTTCTGGTTGAGAAACAATTTCTGCCGGAATATCTGGTTGTTCAACACGAGGTTCTTCTGCCATGGGTTCTTCAGGAACAATGGCTATAGTGTCTTCAACTTCCGGCGTTTCGTCTCCAGTTTCTGTCGAAGCTGTTTCCGGTGAAAAATCTATCGGCGTTTGTCCCGCTTCTTCCAGCGCTTTCTTTTCATCGGCAGAAAGAATTTTTATTTCGCGTACTTTCTTGTGCGGGGCAATCGTTGCATCTTTTTCATCCAGTTCGGATTTCTTTTTCGGAATGTGCGGCAAGCGCGACTTAAATTGTTCCTGCTCTTGCTTCATCGCTTCCGCACCAGCTTGCGCTTCTAACATGCGCCGTTCGGTTTCAAACTGGCTCTCGCCAAGAATTTCTTCAATCTCTCGCGGACGCGGCAAATCGGTCAGGTCGTTCAATCCAAAATGTTTTAAAAATTCTTTCGTTGTTCCATATAACAATGGGCGGCCGACCGCTTCAGCGCGTCCCACAATCGTTACCAATTCTTTTTCCAGCAGTGTCTTCAAGACATAATCGCAATTGACGCCTCGGATTTTTTCAATTTCGGATTTTGTGATCGGCTGCTTGTAGGCAATAATCGCAAGCGTCTCCACGCCGGATTGTGATAATTTTCTTCTGCCCTGCTCGCGATACAACTTGCCGATCCATTCGGCATATTCAGCAATCGTTGCAAATTGATATCCGCCCGCGATGGAGACAATACGGTATGGGCGATCTGCTTTTCCGTATTCTTTATTCAGCTCATCGACAATTTTTCGTATAGCATCGGAATCGATCTGGCGTACTTCGCTGTTGCGGCTCTCGCCCTGATAAATTGTTTTGATTTGTCCGAGTGACAGCGGTTCCTGCGCAGCAAAGACGAGCGCTTCAATCAACGCTTTGAGCGTTGTCGGCACAGCGGTTTCTGTTTTCTCTATGGTTGTTGTCTCTGCCATCAACACCTGAATTATTTGATATTCCGGATAATCGACAAATCTTGAAACGGATGAAGCTGCCGCACAATAATTTTTTTGGAACGAATCACCTCTAACAATGCAAGGAATGTTACCACAATGCGGATGCGTTCAAAATCTTTAACAATTTCGTAGAACGTCGCTTCAGAACGATGCGTAAAATATTCTTCCAAAAACGCGATCTGCTCTTCCACCGTCACGTTGATTTTTATAATTTCATGTACGAATCGTTTCGGCATGCGATCCATCGCAAATTTAAACGATGCGATCAGATCGAAGAACGTCACGTCGCGAATCAAATCTTCGCCCGTCTCTTCTTCCATAACGCGTTCATCGGCGGCATGATAGCCGCGATAGTGTATGTTGAATTGTTCTTCTTCAAGCTTCTTCATCTCTATGGACATTTCTTTGAAGCGCTTATATTCCACCAACCGTTGAACTAAATTTGTCCGAGGATCGATTTCCGGTTCATCGCCTTGTTCAGGCGGCAACAGCATCTTCACTTTAATCTGCATCAGCTCTGCGGCGACAACTAAAAACTCACCGGCAACTTCTAAATCCAATTCCTGCAGGTAATGCAGATAATCCAAAAACTCTTTCGTAATGCGCGCAATCGGAATATCGTAGATATCCAATTCGTCCCGTTTGATAAAAAACAACAACAGGTCTAACGGCCCTTCGAATTCTAATATCTTTACCGTGTACATTTCGTTATTCGTTCGTTGTTCATCGTTATTCGTTCGTTATCATGAACCAATAACGATGAACGATTAATAACTCAACCTAATTTCATCGCTTCGTGCACTTCGCTCATCGTTTGCCGTGCCACTGTATGCGCTCGCGCTTCGCCATCATCGAGAATGGATTTTACTTCGTCCAAATGCGTTTCATAATACACCCGTTTTTGCCGGTGCGGTTCCAGTGCCTCAATAATTTTATCGGCGCATTTTCGTTTGCAATCCACACACCCTAAGGCGCCGCTTTCGCATGCAGGACGAATTTCTGCAACCTCTGCCGGATTAAATTTATTGTGATAGGCAAAGATTGCACAGATGTCCGGATGACCCGGATCGCCTTTCCGAACTTTTTGCGGATCGGTCACTGCGACTTTTACTTTTTTGGCAATTGCTTCTGCTGAATCGGAAAGCAAAATCGTGTTGCCGACCGATTTGCTCATCCGCTTTCCATCAAGCCCAGGCAAGCGCGCAAACTTCGTAATCTTTCCTTCGGGTTCGGGAAACACCATCTTCTCGCCGGAGTATTGCGTATTGAACCGGCGTGCAAGCTCGCGCGTAATTTCAATGTGCGGCAACTGATCTTCGCCGACTGGCACCACTTCACCTTTGTACAACAAAATATCGGCGGCTTGCAGCACAGGATATCCAAGATGTCCGTACACCAAGCTGTCCATATTCAAATCACGCGCTTGTTCTTTTAATGTCGGATTTCGTTCTAACCGTGCTGTCGTAATCAGCATAGAAAAAAGTAAATGCAGTTCTGCATGCTCTTTGATTTTTGATTGACGAAACATCGGACTGTGCTGCGGATCGATGCCCGCGGCGAGCCAATCGATCAACATCTCGATAGAATTTTCATAAATCGAAGATGTATCGGGATTCGTCGTCAACGCATGATAATCTGCAATGAGATGATAATTTTGATACTCGCCCTGTAATGCTACCCAGCTTTCCAGTGCACCCGTCAAATGACCGAGATGCAATTTTCCTGTAGGACGCATACCGCTCAGAATAACTTTCTTTCTTTGACTCAACGAACAACAAACTCCTTTGGTGAAAAACGATGACGGCCGGAGTGAACCAGCAGTCAATCAGTTCATAAATAAGTACGGCTTCCAATCATCATCCACTGATCCTACAAAATGCCGGATGAACATAACATGATTCGGGCGAATCGGCTTGCGCAATAATTTCATATGCGCCTCTTCCGGTGTCCGGTCGCCTTTTTTATTGTTGCAATGCACGCAAGCCGCAACAAGATTTTCCCATGTTTCAACGCCGCCATGGGCTTTGGGGATTATATGATCGACTGTCAGCACAACATCGGCCTTGCCGCAATATTGGCACCGATGACCATCCCGCCGTAAAACATTTTTGCGTGATAATACAATTTTTTTGTAGGGAACACTGACAAAGACAGAAAGGCGTACAATGCTGGGGTACGGCATCGACGTAGAAACAGATCGGATTTGTTTTCCATCGCACGCCGAAATCAATTCAGCTTTACCAAGATACAGTAGAATGATGGCTTTCCTCACATTACAAATGCTTAAGGGCTCGTAATCATGATTTAGCACCAGCACTTTGCGACCTAACTTGCCCGTGGTACCGGTGTTTTTCTCGAAGCTACTGAAGACTTTCTACCTCCTTTCTCTTCCTTCTTGTTCAAATGTTCCTTGAAGTACTTCTATAATACCATTGAAAATATAGCATTTTTGAGCACGAAAATCAAGGCGGATAACCTAACACTGCATTATAGCCGGCAATTCGCATGGCAAACGTTGATAAGACATTTTTCAAAATTTTATGCCCGTAGAGATCAATGCAATAATGCCATTTGG
>DATKMP010000266.1:0-9091 GCA_035541775.1 Bacteroidota bacterium
TTCGTGAAGTTGCAGCGGCAGGCCATACCATCGGCAACCATGGTTTTTCGCATTCACATTTAAGATTCAAACGTCGGTCGTTTATTGAAAAAGAAATAACCGATACATCTTCGGCATTATGTTCTATCGCCGAAAGAACAACTGCCATGTTTCGTCCGCCGTACGGTGATATTTCATTTTCGCTGTTGCATGCCGCTCGTTCGACGCAGCATAAAATTGTTTTATGGACACGCGATACCCGTGATTGGTTTCTGCCTTCTGAATGGACTTTGCAGAAATATTTACAGCGAACGACACGGGAAGGAGATATTATTTTATTTCATGATAATGAACTGACAGCAGCACGTTTGAATGCGTATCTTCCCAAAGCAATAGAATCTTTATCTGCTCAACACTTTGAATTTTCCCCTCTTTCTTTATGAACTTTGAATTATTTCTTTTGATCGTAACGTTGCTCTATCTGCTGCAAGCTGCATTTTTTTTGTGGGGCGTTCATCGTGGATGCGATCACAAAATATCTTCCACGCCTTTTGTTTCCGTCATTGTGGCTGCGCGAAACGAAGAGATGAATCTGCCCCGCTGTTTGGAATCGCTGGCAACTCAAACCTACGATTTATCGCTGCATGAAATAATTATCGTGAACGATCAATCCACCGATGCGACGGAAAAAATTATTACGGATTTTGCGCACTTGCATCCGCAATTCCGCCTTGTCAACGCGCAATTCGATGCGCGTGTTCATGGTAAAGGCAATGCGCTGGCACAGGGTGTTGATGTTGCACAAGGAGAAATCATTCTCATCACCGATGCAGATTGTATCGTGCCGCCGACATGGATTGAAGCAACGGCACAGCGTTATTCCGGCGACGTTGGATTGGTCGGCGGTTTCACATTGCAAACAGCAACATCGCCATTTGAAGGAATGCAATCTTTAGATTGGGCGTACATACTCGGTATGGCAGCAGCCGGCGCAGCATTATTTCGCCCGCTTGGCAGCATCGGGAACAATCTTTCCTTCCGCAAAACAGCGTATGAAGAAGTTGGCGGATATCGGAAATTAAAATTCAGCGTAACGGAAGATTATACCATCGTACAGGCAATTGTCCAGTCAAAACGTTGGAAGTATCGTTATCCAATCGATGAAAATAATCTTGTCGTCAGCATGCCATGTCAGGATTGGCAGACGCTGATCCGGCAAAAACATCGGTGGGGAAAAGGCGGGTTAGATATGAAGCCCGAAGGATTTTGTATTATGGCAATAAGTTTTTTGATGCAGACAGCGCCGTTCGTGATGCTCTATTGGGGCGGCGTCGTGCAAGCGGCAACAGCGTTGATGCTGAAATTTATTGCCGACTATATCTTTCTCTATCAAGTCCTCAAACGGTTGAATCGCACAAAAGAATTAACATGGTTTTATTGGTTTGAATTGTATTATCTTGGCGAAGTGATCGTGCTTCCCTTCCTCGTCTTCTTCGGCGGAAAAATACATTGGAAGGGCCGCACGTTTTGAATCCTTGGCCGCATTTGTTTTCGTTTTTCGTTCCATTTTTTTTGTACGCTGAAACACATTACCGCTTTCGCTATTTTTTCAGCTGGTTAAAAAAAAATGAACCGGAAATCCTGGCAGACGCTCCGCATCGACTTCAACCGAATTCGCCATTGCCGGTACTCGTATTGATGAAAGATGCCCATCGGTATCCGGTTAACTTAATGCGAATCGAATTTCATATCTCGCAGAACGGACAACGTATTCAAACCGGCGTGTTTCATGAAACGAAAAGAATGGTTTCGGAAAAACTTTGGTGGTCTATCGTCAACATTCCACTTGAAAAAATCAACGGTTGGATCGATGTCGATGTTCGATTCACGATCGAGCAAAATGGAAAAACGGTGACATACCACAACGACAATTATCGGACTTCATCTCGAAAACCATTGCGGGTTTATGTTGCCGGAGAATCGCTGCCGTCGTTTTCAAATTTATTTCTTGGCGAAACGCATTCGCATTCCAATTATACCGACGATCATGTGGAATTCGGCGCGCCGCTTGCTCCTGCACGGCATGTAGCCGAATTGCTCGGCCTTTCATTTTTCTGTGTAACGGACCATTCGTATGATTTGGACGATTCACTCGATAGTTTTTTAGTGAACGATCCCGCATTTCCGAAGTGGAAGTTTTTGCAGCAAGAAATCGATGCTTTGAATGCGATGACAAATAAATTTGTCATTCTTCGCGGCGAAGAAGTTTCATGCAGGAATATCGACAGCCAGAACGTTCATTTTCTTCTTTTAGGAAATCGAACATTCTTCGCCGGCTCCGGCGATGGTGCGGAAAAATGGAATCAAACAAGAAGCGAGTGGAGTATTCCGGAAATACTCGATCAAAAGGAACCGGAGACGGCAGCATATGCGGCTCATCCGTGTGAAAAGGTTTCATTCTTGCAAAAATTATTGCTTCACCGCGGCAAGTGGAAAGAATTTGATTTTGCCCATGCAAAGCTTCATGGAGTTCAGTTTGCCAATGGGAAACGCGGAAAAGGATTTTCGGATGGCAAACGTGCTTGGGTCGATGCGCTTTTGTGCGGACAAAAAATATTTGCACTTGCCGGCAACGACGCGCATGGAAATTTTAATCGATTCAGGCAAATCGGAATTCCATTTTTCAAAATCAGAGAAACCCATCATCAATTGTTCGGCAGTATGCGAACCGGCGTCTTTGTTTCCTCATTATCAGAAGAAACCATTCTTCAAGCATTACGAAACGGTAATTCGATCCTCACCGATGGGCCCGTTTTGAACATTTTAGACGAATCGCAGACGGCAACATTGATCGGGAGTACACTTTCCGGCACCGCACACACAATCCTTCTCTCTGCAAAAACATCGAAAGAGTTCGGCGGATTTCATCGTATTCAAATTTTTAAAGGTACGATTGGCGCTTCGCAAGAGCAAGTCGTAGAAACAATGATGCTTCATGGAGAAACCACATTCACGGTGTCACGAAAAATTAAAATCGATACGGCGTCGTACATTCGTGTCGAAGCATGGACGAATGCTGCAGGAACGGCAAGCAACCAATCACATTTTTGCATCACCAATCCTCTGTGGTGTTCACCGACATAGTTTGGTTCTCGCGGTAAGTTTTTTTATCTTATAATAATTGTCGATGGAATTTCAACAATCAAACATACACAATGCTTTTGAATCGCGGCATTTGCAGTGGCGTCTGTGTGGACGCTGGGCGTTGCATCTTGGATTATTTTTTTTCACGCTTTTTACCACGACTATTGCCGGCGTTCAGTGGCTCAATCGTGATCCGTTCGACCTGACGAATTTTACGCTCGGGCTTCCGTATTCGCTTTCGTTGTTATTCATTCTCGGCAGCCATGAATTCGGACATTATTTTGCATCACGCTACCATAAGGTCGATGCAACGCTGCCGTATTTTATTCCCTTTCCGCCTATTCCGGTATTCTTTCAACTTTTTCTCAACTTCGGAACGTTCGGCGCGGTCATTCGTACAAAATCAACAGTGCCGTCAAAAAAAGTTATGTTTGATATTGGTGCCGCCGGACCTATCGCAGGATTTTTTGCTTCATTGATTATACTCGTGTACGGCTTTACGCATCTTCCGGGTCGAGAATTTCTTCTCGCCATTCATCCTGATTATAATTTTGCATTGAACAGCTCGCCGAGCGCGCAAGGAATGTATCTTGCATTCGGCGATACACTCTTGTTCAGCGGGCTGCGCACGCTCTTTACCAATCCTGCGACACAATTTATCCCGCCGATGAGCGAACTCTATCACTATCCGTTTCTCTGCGTGGGCTGGTTCGGATTATTCGTTACAGCATTGAACTTGATTCCTATCGGACAATTCGATGGCGGACATATTATTTACACCATGTTCGGCGATGCGCACAAAAAAATTGCGCGGTGGTCTTGCTACGCACTTTTGGTATTCAGCATCCCTTCGATCTCCGACACTTTGCTACGCTTGCTGCTCGGCATTGTTCGTCACCATGATATTCCACAGATCGTTCCGTTTGCAGAATACAGTTGGTCAGCATGGTTTGTCTGGGCAATGATCGCAATGTATGTGGTAAAACTTTATCATCCGCCGGTGATGGATGAGACACCGATCAACCGGCGGCGCATGCTTATCGGCTGGTTCTGTATTTTGATTTTTATTTTATCGTTTTCCTTTAATCCTATTATTGCCAACTAACAGAAAAAGAATTGAATGTTTCTTATTTCTTTCATAGCTTGTTCGTATAATTAAATTTGCGTATTCACAACGATCAACTCATTTTTTTGTCAAAGAACGGTATCACTCCGTGAAAAAATTCTTTCTTTTCCTTCTCATTTTCACCGCTTGTTATTCAATCGGATTCGGACAACTTTTCAAAACTTCTAAAATCCACACAGGATCAATGAGTACCTTTCCGCAATCAAATTCTATTAATGATATTTTTGTCTATCGCGATTCCGTTTGGCTCGGAACGGAAAAAGGCCTTTCGCTCGCGACACAGCATGGAACAAGCTGGACGAATTTCGGCGGCACGCCGCCTTTCGATACGAAAGGAATATCGGCATTCGCCATCAACGATGCTGTCCTTTGGGTCGCGACCGGCTATAATACGAGCACGAACGGCGAAACGGTACAAACCGGCGGCGGATTTTATTTTACAAAAGACCGCGGAAAAACCTGGACGTATATTGCTCAACCTCTTGATACAGCGTATGATCTTGTTACAATAAATATCGATGGAATTCCGACGGTTTTTCCTCTTGATACTATCACGTACGGCATCAATCGCATTCCGTCATTAGCGACGACGGTGACGCAGCAGAATATTACATTCGATATGGCATTGACAAAAAATACTATCTGGGCAGCAAGTTGGGCTGGTATGTTGCGTCAATCTACCGATAATGGAACGACATGGCACAAAGTCGTTTTGCCTTCCGATAATTTAAACCATATCGCCCCGACCGATACGTTGCATTTTTATCTCTATCCCATGAGTGGTGGTTTAGGTAATTACAACCATTTAGTGTTTTCTGTTATCGCTCCGAATGATTCCACTTTGTGGGTCGGCACAGCAAACGGCATCAACAAATCGACCGACGGCGGAATAAGCTGGACAAAGTTTAATTACGCCAATCAGGATAGTTCTATCTCCGGCAATTGGGTCGTTGCACTTCACGAGCAACATTGGAGCGGTCATAGTATTCTTTGGGCAAGTACACAGGTTGTCGATACGCCGGAAGTGAACGGTATAAGTTATACCACTAATGGCGGTGCCTCATGGAAAACTGCATTGCTCGGCGAATCCATCCATAACTTCTCCAGCCAGGATTCAATGATCTATGCAGCTACCGACGATGGTGTATTTCGATCTATTTATCCGTTCACAACATGGACTCTCAATGGCTTGATCTCTGATGCCTTCGGTCAAATTACACAGAATGCTATGTATGCCGTCGCCGCACAAGGTGATAGTGTGTGGGTCGGTGGCTCCGATGGAACTGCGCTTGGCTACAATATTATCGATGATACGACCAAAAAAGTTTTCACTGCCACGTGGAAACTTTTTCGTGCCTATCAACACATCGGAACACAACACACAACGTATTCCTATCCATGTCCTTTTTCACCCGGCAATGAATTTGTGCGCTTACATTACAGCTTAGCAGACCGAAGCAGCACAGCGTTTGTTACCATCCGCATTTTCGATTTTGGCATGTTGCCGGTGAAGACGGTGATACAAAACGTTTCACGCGCTGGTGGTAATGAATATGATGAACTCTGGGATGGCAGGGGCGACAACAAAAAGTTCGTCGCGAATGGCGTTTATTTTTATCGCATTGATATTGAAAATTCTGATCCGATTTGGGGAAAGGTGTTTGTAATCCGATGAAACGACATAAATCTTTCTTCAAATATTTTTTTATGCTATGCCTCATACCTGTGTACACAAGTCTTGCACAACTTCAAACCGATAATTCTATCGGCGGACTTGCCGGTGCGCCGATGCGAATGGGTTTCGGTTCACGCGGCATCGGCATGGGAAACGCACTTTCGGCAATAACCACCGGAGATCTTTCGGCGTATTACAACCCTGCGCTCACGCCATTTCAAACTTCGCCGGAATTGATGGCATCGTATGGCGTTCTTTCGCTTGACCGAAGATTAAATTTTATCAGCTTTGGACAATCGTTAAAACCGCATGCAGGAATTTCATTCGCTCTTATTAATTCCGGTGTCGGCAACATCGATGGACGCGATTACGAAGGTAATCATACCGAAACATATTCCACGTCTGAAAATGCTTTTCTGTTTTCGTTTGGAATTCAAGTAATTCCGCAATTGTCCCTTGGCTTATCTGCAAAATTTTTCTATTACTCCCTTTACAATGATATGTCCAGCACCACAGCGGGACTGGATCTCGGCGCAGTGTATTTTATTACTGATGAATTCACTGTCGCCGGTGTCATTCAAGATATTAACGCAAAGTACAAATGGGATTCTTCGAAATTATATGGAATTGCTGGAAGTTCCTTCTCCGATAATTTCCCCGAACGCAAACGGCTTGCGATGAGCTATAATTTTAAACAGTGGGATCTTCTTTCCGATGCCGAAGTAGAATGGATCGGTTCTGAACCATTTGCCCGCATCGGTGCAGAAATCGGAATTGCTCACGGAGTCGCATTACGCTCCGGCCTCGATCAAATCGATTTATCAGGCGAAGGACTGTCAGTAAAACCAAGTTTTGGCATTTCGGTTGCAACGACGATCGGTTCATGGACACCGGCATTTCATTATGCGTATGTCATAGAACCTGAAAGCCCGAGCAACATGCACTTCATTTCACTTTCTGTGAGGTTCAAATGAAATTACATTTTTTATTGATCGCGTTGCTGCCTGCAGCACTCTCTGCACAAGGTACCTCTACAGGATTGGTTGAATTAAAAATTCCTGTTTCTCCGCAAACATCTGCGCTTGCAGAATCTTTTGTCTCAGGGCAAGGTTCAGCGGCGGCCGGATGGCTTAATCCGGCAAATCTTGCCGAGCATGCCGGTTATGAACTCAATATCACCCATACGAACTGGATGGAAAATGTTCTTCAATTAGATGCACTGAATTTAACCATGCCTTTCATTGGCGGAAGCGCATCGTTCACCCTTGCTGCCTCCAGCGTCGATGATATTCAAATACGTGAAGTTCCCGGAGAAGCAGTAGGCACATTTGATGCACGTTCGTCGAACTTTCAATTTTCGTACGGCATCCAAGTCGCCCAACATATTTCCGTCGGATTCGGTGCAAAATATATTTACGAAAAAATCTATACCGACGAAACCTCCGGGTACAGTTGCGATTTCGGCGGAGATTATTCTCTACCGATCGACGGCCTTTCTGTGGGCGCATCGATGACCAATATCGGCAAAGTACCGGGTTTTCGCAACGGCGATATTTCGCTGCCATCGATGCTGCGCATCGGAACATCTTATGCCATGGCTGTGAATAATTTCGATGTGCACACGGCCATTGCATATTCCAATGAATGGAACAATTCATTATCGCATTTGCATTTTGGCGCCGAGGCAATATATCAAAATTATTTTTCCATCCGTGTCGGGTATCTTACCGGTTATGATGCACGCGGCATTTCAGCCGGCATGGGAATTCGCTACAATAGGTTTCAAGTCAATTATTCATTCATTCCTGTTTCAGAAGATTTAGGAAACGCACACAGCATTGCAGTCGGTGTTACGTTCTAACCATTTCCGGCAATGAAGGTTTCCGGATTTACATTTGTTCGCAACGGAACAACGTTTGATTATCCATTTATCGAATCGCTGCAATCGCTTCTCCCTCTCTGCGATGAAGTGATTGTCGCTGTCGGCAAATCCGATGACGACACCTTAGAACGCATTCAGTCGCTCCATTCAAAAAAAATCAAAATCCTTCAAACGACGTGGGATGAATCGTTGCGCAAAAATGGTGCAATCCTTGCACAGCAAACAAATATCGCGTTGCAGCACGTTACCGGCGATTGGGCAATCTATCTCCAAGCGGATGAAGTGTTTCATGAAAAAGATTATTCGACCATCCGGCATGCAATGAACGTTTATCTGCCGCAGCACGAGGTTGAAGGAATGTTATTTCGCTACAACCATTTTTATGGCAGCTACCAATATATTGGAGATTCACGAAAATGGTATCGCAGAGAAATCCGCATCATACGTCCGAACATCGGCATACAATCGTGGGGCGATGCGCAGGGATTCCGGCTCAACGGACAAAAGGTGCATGTCAAATTGATCGATGCTTGCGTTTATCATTACGGATGGGTAAAGCCGCCGGCGATTCAGCAACTGAAACAACAATATTTCAACAAACTCTGGCATCCCGACGATTGGATGAAAACACACATTGCCGACACGATGGAATATGATTATCGCAATGGCGGAAAGTTGAAAATATTTTCCGACACGCATCCGGCAGTGATGCATGACCGCGTAGCAAATCAATATTGGAAGTTTGAGTATTCCCCCGCAAAGATACAACGATCGCTGAAAGAACAATTGCTCAATGCGATTGAAAAGAAAACCGGCTGGAGAGTTGGCGAATATCGAAATTATAAAATGATCTAAAAAAATCATTGGCGTGAGAAGCGGTCATTCAAAAACTCATCGACCGCTTCTTTCATCGTCGCAAGGGGAATCGATGAAACATCGTTTCCCTCTTCTGCCGTTACCAATTTATAGGTAACATCATACGGCAGCCATTCGATCATTCCTTGCCGCGGCGTAAAAAATCCCACGACCGGCGTTTTCATTGCAGATGCAAAATGAATAATCGATGTGTCAGGCGTAACCACGGCTGCTGCATATTTTATCAGCGCCGCAAGTTCCGACAGCGAAGCATTTCCATGCTCGGGAAAAACCAGGCACTTTCCTCTTTCTGACAACTGATGACAGAGCATTCGCATTTCATGATCAGTCGGCGATGCCGAGAGAACAAGTTTAAATCGTGAATCATCTTTTAAGTGTTGTATAAGTGCGATGGCTTGCGTTAGAGAAA
>DATKMP010000267.1:0-13041 GCA_035541775.1 Bacteroidota bacterium
GCGCTTTCGCAGCAAGTTCCACTGCATCGACAATTTTTACGTAACCAGTGCAGCGGCAAATATGATTGTTCAACGCATGTTTTATTTCATCTCGCGTCGGCGTGGAATTTTTATCCAGCAGATGTTTTGCACGCATGACAATGCCCGGCGTACAATATCCGCACTGCGAACCTGCCGTGTACGTGAACGCTTTCGCAAAAATATCGCGCTCGCGTTCCGATAATCCTTCCAGCGTTATGACGTTTTTTCCAGCAGCATTTTTTGCAGGAACTACACAAGAAGAAACCGCCTTGCCATCAACAATAACTGTACAACATCCGCAAGAACCCTGCGGGGCGCAGCCGTTTTTGGGAGAAATCAATCCCGCCTGTTCACGAAGCACATCCATCAACGACATACCGCTGTCGATGTCTGCCGTGAACGGCTTTCCATTCAAATTCAATTCGATTGTCTGCGCTAATTCCATTTTTATTTGCTTCACAGCATCTCTCACATCATTATTTAAATATTCATCGTAACAAAATGTACGCGGCTTGCGTTCAATATTCCTTTGAGCAATGCAGCCATCGCAAAGTAATATTGCATATCGGCGATCGCGTGTGAAGACGGATCCAGCACCATTGCATTCACAACGCGATTGGAATTCCAATCGATGAACATGCGCATATCTGCATTTTCCCATGTTGCGGTTCGTTGTTCCGAATCAAGTGAAAGTTCATATTCATCATCCTTGAATCGTCCCAGGAGCTTCGTCATTCCTTTTTCGGCTAACAATACAAAACCGCTTTGGGTTTTCCATGTGTTATATGTTTCGCGCGATCCAAAAAATCTCGGCTTCACAATATACGGTCCGCCGTCTTCCGGACAAAACACATCGCAATTGCCGCATTCGTTGCAGGCATCGGCATAGTTTCCAATCTGATGCCGCTTCTCGATTGAATACACGCCGCCGGTAATTTCTTTCCATCCGATTTCAGTGATTTCAATATTCTTATAGTTGACTCCAAATGGTTCCACTTCAAAAAAGAAATTCGCATCGTTGGGGCAAACCGGAATGCACTTGTCACAGCTTATGCAGTCCCATAGTTGTAAATGGCTGCCGATTTTCCGCGGCGCTTTTTGGTTGTTGGAAGAATGGTAGCGGGAATTTTCTCTGCTCCGCGCGGCTGCCGCGGACGTATTGTCGATGACCGCCGATTGAAAATTTTGCGTCTTCTCTTTCGAAGACAGTACAATATATTCATGAATCGATTTCGCACCCAGCAGCTTCATTCTCTTTTCAAGATTGATGAGATACTGCGGCAACCGTCCATATCCGCCCGGACGAAGAAGATCGGTACAAACAGTAATCGGAACAAGTCCAAGCGCAACGCAGTCCGAAAAATTATTGGCATCGACGCCGGCAGAAAATGAAACAGGAAATTCCGCGCCGAACACATTCCGCCATTCATGCACCAGCGCAAGATGCAGCACATGCAACGGCTGGCCGGAAAGATATTGCAATTGTTCTTTTAAGAATGTTCCCTTGTTCACCACTTCCAGCGTGTTGCCAAATTTTACGCCAACCGTTTTGCCGCGCTGTGCCGCGAATGATTGCAATCGCTTCATCATTCCGACAGCATCATCAAAGTTGATATTGACGTTGTATGCATTCGGATTGACTTCGACATTGATATAGCCGAGTTTTTTATGCAGCAAATATTCCAATCGTTTTTTGCCCAGCATCGGCGGATTCATTTTCACGACAACGTGAAAGTTCATTTCGCCGATCAGGAATTCGCAGATACGCTCAATTTCGTTTGCCGGCGTTCCATGAAATGTTGACAGCGTGATGCTGTCGGAAATTTTTGTTGTGAAGGACAGATCCCGATAGTGTTTAAGCTCTTCTGGAATTTCTTTCCGCAGCCCTTCTATCAACACCGACGCATTTTGCATCGTGTTCAGCCATTGACGCATTCGAGGCGATTGGATTCCCGCTAAATCATATCCCACGCTGACATCAATGACCGTGTCAAGATTCGCTCCTTGTGCAAAAACATTTTTTTCAACAAGCCAGCGTTTCAAAATTTCTACGATCATGCTTGCCTTGACATACTCGCGCGCTGATTCTTCAAGGCGAAGTTCCTGCGACCATTCCGTATTGTAGCCGATGGTGGCCATATCGATGCATGGCCGCGACAGCGATAACCGATCGTTAGCCTGCACTGTTTTTAATTCGATAATGCGCGCACCGGCAAGCCACGACAGTACAATATTTTGTGCAAGCTGTGTGTGCGGGCCTGCAGCGGGGCCGACGGGATTTGCCGCCGGATGGCCGCACGATTTCACGGAGAGATCGACATCCGTCCTGGGGCAATAAAATTTTCGCACCGGCAAATCGAAGATCGAATCATTTTTCTCATACTCGTAAAAACATCTCTTCAATAATTTTGAAAACGATATGGGAACAAGTTCAGCCATTTATTTTTTTGCCATCTTCTTCCACAACTTTTGCGCAACGTTCCGCGCACGGAACATCACGGCTTCTTCGTCAACGCCGGGAAGCTGCCGGTTCCAGACAATCCACCTGCCATCCACCATAACACTTTCAACATGAGAAGAACGCATGCCAAATAAAAAATGTCCAAGAATGTTGTTGGCAACAAGCGGCGTTGGCGGCAGGTAATCCAGAACAATCAAGTCTGCAGCACTTCCTTTTTCCAGCGAGCCGAACTTTTGCGCAAACAGTTCGGATGCAATCGCATTTCCTGATTGAAGAAATTGAGGAATCGTTGAAAGCGTAGCTTTCGCATCGGATTCCGCATTGCGAAAATATCCGATCTTCGCTTGCTCGAACATATCCGATGGAAATCCATCAGTGCCGAGCGCGGTACGCGTGCCGAACAAATGCACCGGCGCATACCCGACGCCATTGTTCATATTCGATTCAGGATTGTGAACGATCCATGAATGGTGTTTTTGGATTTGCTGAATTTGATGTTTCGAAAGATGTACGCCGTGTGCAAGAATCGACTTCTTCGTCAGCAGTTGATAATGCGCAAGACGGCGAACGATATCTATCGTTCGATTCTTGTTTGCATCCTGAACATCCTCGATGCCTTCAGCCACATGAATGTGAATGCCGGAACTGTACGTCGTTACTAAATCGCCAAGTTGCACGAGCGTTTCATCTTCCAGCGTGAACGATGCATGCGCGCCGATCAATCCTTTGAAATGCGGATGGTTAACATTTTCCGTCAGGAATCGTTCGTTCTCTTCCAATCCCATCATACAGCGTTTTGCGCCGCCGCGATTTGTCGTTTCATAACACAGCACACCACGCATCCCAACAACCGACATCGCTTCTTTAATTAGGTCAAGCGAGCCATGAATGAAATTCGGCGACGCGTGATGATCGATCAGCATCGTTGTTCCAAGTTTTGCCGATTCCATCGCACCGACCAGCGCGGAATAGTACACCGCTTCATCATCTAATGATTCATCTAATCGCCACCAGATTTTTTTCAGAATCTCCACAAAATTTTTTGGCGGCACAGACGGCGCAGGCATGCCGCGCGACAAACTGGAATACAAATGCGTGTGCGCGTTCACCAGTCCCGGCATCACTAATTTGCCGTTGAGATCGATCACCTCGTCGCCCGATTTCGGGTTGAGAAGTTTTCCCCGCTCAATAATCTTTCCGTCATCAATGCGCAAATCCACCGATTCAACGAAAGGAGTAAAGACAGTAACTCCTGTAATATTTTTTAAAAGAAAACTCATGAAATTTATGCTCCGGTCGGTGGAAGAGAGGAAAGCGCTTCGGTCAGTGCCTGAAGAGTCGGCTGAATATTGATCGGCTGGCCGACCGCTTGTTTTGCGGATTGAATATCTTTCAGTCCGTTGCCGGTTACCACGGTTAACACCGATTCGTTGGGCTGGATAATTTTTTGTTCAACGGCTTTTTTAATTCCGGCAGCACCGGTAATGCCTGCAGGTTCGCCGAACACGCCGCCGAGCCGCGCCGTCATCCGCATTGCTTCTAGAATTTCTTCATCGCTCACGGCGATCATATCGCCGCTGGAATCTTTTATTTGCTGGATTGCCCTGCGCCAATTGCGCGGCGTTCCCACAGCAATGCTATCGGCAATCGTATCGGTGTCCGACGGCACAAGCTCTTTTCCCGATTTGAATGCTTCGAGCATCGGCTTTGCGCCTTCTGCTTGCACGCCAAGCAATCGCGGCACGCGTTCGATGATGCCGAGCCGCTTCATTTCCTGCAATCCCTTGCCGATGCCGCCGATCGTGCAGCCATCGCCCACAGAAACAACAACCCAATCGGGAAGGTCGTGCGCGCATTGTTCTGCAATTTCCAATCCGGCGGTTTTCTTTCCTTCAACAAGAAACGGATTCGTTCCGCTGTTGCGATTGTACCAGCCGAATTTTTCACAAGCCTCGCGGCACAGATCGAACGCGTTTTCGTAAGTTCCCTGCACTTTAATTACGGTTGAGCCAAAAACTAATAATTGCGTTACTTTTGGTTCCGGTGCGCGTTGCGGCACAAAAATGTAACTCTTTAAACCGACCGCCGCGGAAAGTCCTGCAAGCGATGACGCTGCGTTGCCCGTGGAAGCGCACGCAATCGTATTGAAACCGAACTCCATCGCCTTCAGTACACCGATAGAGCTTGCGCGGTCTTTAAACGAATTGGTGGGATTGCGTCCGTCGTCTTTCAAAAATAATTTCCGCACACCCATTGCCTTCGCGAAGCGCGGAATATCGTACACCGGCGTCCAGCCAACATGCAAATGCGGCAGCGCGAGATCTGGAGAAACGGGCAGCAGTTCTATATACCGCCAGTGATTGAAGGAACGATGGGAAAATTGAGATTTGAACTCTGATGAGAGAATTGCATCATAGTCGTACTGCACATCTAAAATGCCTTCGATGCCGCACGTTGGGCAGGTGAAGACATTGCCGTAGTCATAGGATGAACCGCAGATCATGCACTTCAGGCCGCTGACGAATATAGGCGATGCAACTTTCACAGAACTTGCTTCAAATTTTAGTGGAGTGAATGTAAGAAGAATCTCTGAGAGTTCAAAATAGAAACCCTTTATTTTTTTTAATCGATTCTTCCATCGACACAAAATTTATTTTAAAATTTAACTCCAACCATAAAACTCCACGCCGCTTCCCTTCGCAAGATCATCAAGGCCGGCGGGATGATGGGCGATGCCGTCCGCAAAGAGTGCGGCAGTAATATCGCCGGATGTGTGATACACGAGCGGTTCGATGCGCGTGGCTTGATCCGTTAAAATTTTTGCGGGGAAGAATTCATCGTACGGAGTTTTCTTGGTGCGCGCATTGTTCATCGGAAGCACGAGCGGCTGCATCGCAGGAAGACCGAAACATGCTCGCAAATACGATTCCACAAACAATTTGCACGCAACCTGTACGGAATACGGATTGCCCGGAAGCGCGAACACCGTCAATCCATTTGCATGGCGGCCGAACCACAACGGCTTGCCCGGTTTGATTTTTATTTTATGAAACACTTCCTGCACGCCGCATTGCTTCATCGCAGCAGGAACAAAATCTGCATCGCCTGCAGAAACTCCGCCGGAAGTGATAAGAATATCACACACCTGCACAGAGCGAATGGCATCCGCAAGAGCAGAGAGATCATCCTGAATAATTGTGCGCACTGCAGGACGTATGCCATACGCCTCCAGCATCGAAGCGACGGCATAGCTGTTGGAATCTCGTATCTGATGCGGCGCAACTTCTGCATCGACCGACTGAACTTCGTTGCCGATAGAAAGAATAGCAACGCTCGGCAGGCGCTGCACGTTAACCATGCGTGACCCGAGCGCTGCAAGCAAAGAAGAAACACCTGCTGTAATGCGCGTGCGTTCGGGAATTGCCTGCGCGCCGCGTGCAAGATCTTCGCCTTGTCTGGCAATCGCAAGTCCTGGTTTTATTTGTTCCGCATCGAAGACAACAGAGCCATTCTCTTCGCGCGCATCTTCTTTCTTGATGACGGCATCGGCGCTTAACGGAACCGGTGCGCCGGTCATAATTTTTATTGCTTCGCCGGAGTGCAGTTCGATGTGTTTATCATCTCCTGCAAAGATCTCACCGACGATATGAAATTTTCGGATCTTCTTTTCTACAACGTCGTTTGCTTTAATTGCATAGCCGTCCATCGTCGCGCGGTGAAACGGCGGATAATCACGATCGGCAATAATATTTTCTGCAAGCACTCTGCCGAGCGCGCGTTCCAGCAAAACCGTTTCGCTTCCCCACGCTTTTGCGGAAGAAGTGATTGCTTGCAATGCTTCGCGAAAAGAAATCATGTTAATGCCCGCCGCCAAGCAATATGGCACGCGCATGAAATACCGCGGGAAGAATGGCGTTTAAACATTCTCGAACGCCGTTGACGCTGCCCGGTAATGTTACAACCGTGGTTTGTTTTATCGTTCCTGCAATCGCGCGGCTCATCATCGCAAACGGCGTGCGTTGTTGGCCGTACGCACGCATCGCTTCCACCACACCGTCCGCTTCAGTATCTAACAACGGCTTGACGGCTTCCACCGTGCAGTCGTGCGGGCCAAAACCCGTTCCGCCGGTCGTAAAAATAAAATGTACATCCTTCTTCACCCACGCACGGATTTGTTTTTGGATCGCCGCTTTTTTGTCCGGCACAATTTTATAATCCACAATCTTTGCTTGATATTGTTCTAATAATTGCTGAGCAAGTTTTCCCGATTCATCTTTACGCTTGCCCTGATGCGTGAAATCCGAACACACCAATACTGCACACGTTGGCGTTTCGGTAAAATATTTTTTATCGGATTTGCCGCCGGTCTTTTCTAACAAACGAATGCCGGAAATTTCTAAATGTGAATCGAGGGGTTTTAATGTATCGTACAAGGTCAATGCAACAATGGAAACACCGGTGAGCGCTTCCATTTCGATACCGGTTCGGTCAACACATTTCGCTTCGCCGGTGATGACAATGCCGGAACGGAATGATTTTTCGGAAACGAATTGTTTGTAATTTTCTTTCGTGAGAAATTCAAAATCGAATTGGAACGAATCGATGCGCACCGGATGGCAATGTGGAATAAGGTTCGGCGTTTGTTTCGCACCGAGATACCCTGCGGCGCGCGCATATTCCAGCACATCGCCTTTCGGAATCTTTTTTTCACGTATCAATTCAATTGTCGCCGCATCACAAAGCACAATCGCCTGCGCTTTTGCCGTTCGCAGCGTTGTGGATTTATTCGTAATGTCACGCATTAGGATTTTCTTTCAACTGTTATTGGCATTTTATTTAACCGCAAAGGACGCAAAAAACTTTCGCAAAGACCGCAGGGAAAAACATCATTTGCATGGCCATCTCTTTATTCAATGACTCACCTACTCATAGACTCAAAGACTTCTCTCATTCTTTCCCCACTCATGCGTTCCGTCGGTATAATGTTCGCATTTCCAGATGGGCACTTCGCTTTTGATTCTCTCTATGATATATTGATTTGCTTCGTACGCTTCGTTGCGATGTGCGTGCGCCGTTATCACCGCAACAGCGCTTTCCGAAACTTTTATTTTTCCAATACGATGCACTGCTGCAGCATATTGCAATTGCCATTGCTGGATTGCCTGCTGCACAATCGCCTCCATTGCCGTTTCTGCCATCGGAATATACGCTTCGTATTCCAGATAGTTCACGGATTTATTCTTGTGATTGTTCCGCACTTCGCCGCTGAACAACACCACGGCTCCTGCTTCGGCGCGATGCGCCTGCTGCAAGAGTGTTGCAAGATCGATCGGTTCTGTCACAATCATGAATCAGCCGCCGCTTGATGGAGGAATAATATAAACAATTTCATGCTCGTGCAAAACCGTTTCATCATCTACCAGCGCTTCCATGACCGCGAACCTGCTTGACTTCAATATGTTTGCGATTGCCGGTATTCGCTGTACCAATTCCCGCCGCAATTCGCTGATCGTTGCTTGTTGTTCGATTGTGATTTCCGTATCGGCAGGAAGAAATTCTTTGAGCGAGGCAAATGTGACAAGTGTAATCTTCATCTCATCCACCGATAGCAATCATCTTCAACGGACTGCCTTTAAATTTCACCGGCTGTTTGTGAAGCAGCGCACGCTGCAATCGTTCGATCAATGTTGTTTCATCCCGTAAGCAATCAAGAATCGATTCGCGGCGTTCGTCGCTCAAACAGCCATAAATATTTCCAAAGCTATCAAGGCGCAGCCGATTGCAGTCGGAACAGAACGGGCGGGATTCGTTAGCAATGATGCCGTACGTGTAGCCGTTTTCCAACTGCCAGCGCTGCGATGTTGCCGACGGTTTCCGTTCGAGCGCATTCACTGTATATGTTGTTTTGATGGCGTCGTTCATTTCATTCATCGAAAAAAAATATCGTTCAAAATTCTTGGAATAAAAATGTCCCATCCGCATCAATTCTAAATACCGAAGTTCGATGTTGTTCCTCATCGCATATTCTAACAGCGGAAGAATTTGATGTTCATTCACTCCGCGCATCACGACCGCGTTCAACTTTACGTTCATTCCTGCAAGCAGCGCCGCCTCGATTCCTTCCAGAACTTGCGGCAGCAATTGACGTTTGGTGATGGCCGTGAACACTTCCGGTTCGACCGCATCCAAGGAAACATTGATATGACGAACACCCGCCGAAAATAAATTTTGTGATTGCTGTTTGAGCAAAAATCCATTCGTGGTCATTTTGATATTGGAAATCCCGTTCGATGTGAGTGCAACAAGGAACGGTATCAATTCATGATAGAGCGTCGGTTCGCCGCCGGTCAATCGCACATCGCTCAAGTGCAGCACTTCATGCAATCGGATGACTATTTTCGCTAACTGATGATACGGCAGCGGCGATGGCTCTTCCGTCCGATTGACGCCGCCTTGGTCTTCTCCATTCACGCAATACGCGCAGCCGAAGTTGCATGCATTCGTTAAACTTACACGCAACGTACAAAACGATCGTCCATGAATATCTTGTATTTCCATTCGTTTCCTTCGGGAAGATAATGTAACGACTTTCCCTTCTCTTTGCAATGGGAACGCAGAATGCATTCTTTTCATTCCCACAAAATCGTATAAGCAGTGAATGATTTTGGGAAAACAAAAA
Source organism: Bacteroidota bacterium (assembly GCA_035541775.1). Taxonomy (GTDB): domain Bacteria; phylum Bacteroidota; class Ignavibacteria; order UBA10030; family UBA10030; genus DATKMP01. The sequence goes on from DATKMP010000267.1 coordinate 9,162, forward strand.
AACGGGCACAGAAATTTCCGTGTCCGTTTTTATCTTATAAAAAAATATTGGAAGAACGTTATTCGCCCGATTGATTTGCCAGATAATTCTGGATGCCCATTTGCGCGATCTGTTCTCGCTGCTGCTCCAACCAATCGCCGTGGCCTTCTTCCATCAATAAAATTTTTGTCAGTAAATCGGCAGTGCCGTTGTCGACAACATCGCGCGCCTGCAGAATGGCTTTGTTGTACAATTGAACCGCTGTCTGTTCACCGCCGCTGTCGTTTGCCAGCATCGACGGAACATCCGTGCCAATTTTTATCGGATGCGGTTTGGACACATTCGGCATTCCTTCAAGAAATAAAATTCTGCCGATGAGCCATTCGGCATGTTTCATTTCATCGATCGCCTGTTTTTCAATTGCCTTGTGAAGCTTGACGTATCCCCAGTTATCGCACATTTCCGAATGCACCATATACTGGCTGATCGCAGCTAATTCTTCCGCTAACATTTCGTTGAGCGTCGCGAGAATTTTTTCGTTGCCCTGCATGGTTTTTCTCCCTTAACTATGAACGAATAAATTATGTGTACCTTGTTTTGTTTTGAACTGTTGGAAAGTTACAGCTTTCTTGGTTCGCTTGCAAGCGTAGAAGCCGCGAACGGGTAATCCATCCTTCAACGAGGTACATCAAAGCAAGAACTTGTTTTTCACTAAAATAAGAACATCGATTTTTACCAAAACATTCTTTCTGCCGGTGTGCGTGTAACTTTATGATGAGAATGAAGAAAATTTAGATTTTAAACAGCCCGCAAATACGTTCTAAATTCGTTCTATCAATTTCGTCAAAATTATTTTGAAGATTGCTGTCGATATCGAGGACAGCAATCAAATTATTTTGTCGATCGAATACCGGTACAACAATTTCGGATTTTGTTTCGCCCGAACAGGCAATGTGGTACGGAATTGCCGAAACGTCGGCAACAATTTGTGTTGTGCGCTCCGAAGCACATCTGCCGCACACACCGCGATCAAATGAAATTTCCAGACATCCGTGCGAACCCTGATACGGGCCTACTTTCAATAGTCCCGGTTTCACAACGCGGTAAAATCCAGCCCACGAAAAAGAATCGAAGGCATGCTTCAACTCGCACGAAATCGTCGCCATCATCGCAATGGCATCGTCTTCGCCTTCGAGAATCGCGTTGATCGACTTGATGACCGCTCGATACTGTTCTTCTTTTGTCATCACTGATGATACTCGGTAAGAAATTCCGTCATCCTCTCGGCAACGGTACGAATTTCATCGGCACGCGGCAAAAAGACAACACGAAAATGATCCGGATTCGGCCAATTGAATCCTGTTCCCTGCACCATCAGCACATGTTTCTTCACCAAAAAATCTAATAAGAATTGCTGGTCGTCATGAATATTGTATTTCTTCACATCGATTTTCGGGAACAAGTACAACGCGCCGTCCGGTTTTACGCAGCTCATTCCAGGAATGGAATTGAAGCTTTCGTATGCGGCGTTGCGCTGTTCGTACAATCTGCCGCCGGGTAAAATTAATTTCTTCAAACTTTGATAGCCGCCGAGCGCTGTTTGAATAGCAAATTGTGCCGCCATGTTTCCGCACAAGCGCATATTCGCCAGTACTTCAATTCCTTCTTCAATATAGTCTTTTGCAATAGCTTTGTTGCCGCTCAAGATCATCCAGCCGGCACGCAATCCCGGAATGCGGTGCGACTTGGACAATCCGTTGAAGGTAACAAACAATATGGAATTAGAAAGCGATGCGAGCGGCGTATGCTTCGCATCGTCATATAAAATCTGATCGTAAATTTCATCGGCAAAAATAATCAGTTCGTGCTGTTCGGCGAGCGCAACAATTTTTTTCAACACATCTTCCGTGTATACCGCACCGGTGGGATTGTTCGGATTAATAACAACAATGCCTTTTGTTTTATCCGAAATTTTCGATGCAATATCTTTGAGATCGGGATTCCATCCTGATTGTTCGTCGCATATATAATGCACGGCTTTACCGCCGGACAAATTCACCGCAGCAGTCCATAACGGATAATCCGGCGCAGGCACCAAAATTTCATCGCCGTTGTTCAGCAACCCCTGCATCGCCATCACGATCATTTCGCTCACGCCGTTGCCGACAACGATATCTTCGATCCCGACGTTTTCAATTCTCTTCAGCTGGCATTGCTGCATAATCGCTTTACGTGCTGAAAATAATCCTTTCGAATCGCCGTATGCTTGCGCACTTTTTACATTGGTGATCACATCATGAATAATTTCATCCGGTGCGTTAATATCGAATGCCGGCGGGTTGCCGGTGTTCAACCGGATAATCGTATGGCCTTCCTCTTCCAATCGTTTGGCTTCTTTGAGCAGCGGCCCGCGAATATCGTAACAGACATTGCTCATTTTATCGGATTTTAAAAATTCACGCATGATATGTACCTACAATAAAAAGTTACCGTTCGAATTTCTTCTACTATAATATACTTATTTTGCGGATGAGTTGCGGAAATTTTTGATAGGGATTTTATTTCATCGCATCCGCATTGCGAAGCGCTGCGTTATACAATAGGATCACAAATCGGAACAAGAGAACGGGCGGCAGTTGGAACGACAATCGCGAGCAATTCTTCTTCTAATGCGCACAATTCTTCTCTCATCGTTTCCCGGTATCGTTCTGTTTCTTCTTTCAGATGGGGAATCAGTTCCTTGTAATGTGCAATGCCATGGTGAAGATTGTTCCGGAATGTGTCGAAGTACTTTTGTTCTTTGGCATTCCAGGTATCAACCCGGCGCTGTATTTCATTCCTCATGAAATCGATGTACAGTTGAAGTTCGTTGATAAACATATTCGGGCGATGTGTTTCGTTTAAAAGATTTTTCCTTCCGTAAATATGCCCGACCATATCTTCCAGCGAAACAATCTTTGAGAAATATGCAAGGTTCGGTCCAGGACAAACAGCCACAGCGCGTTTTTGCTGTGGTCCGTGTTCATTGCTGTTAATGATTCCGGCAGCGGATAAATCTTCACACAAACACACTTTTTCAACGACTGCGGAAATCTTCCGCTTCAACACATCGGGAGAAAAATTCTGTACTTTTAATTCTGCAATTTTTAATCGCTGGTACAAACGCGAAGCCGTGCAAATCGGTTCTTTCGTAAATTCCGTATTGGAAATAAGAAATTTCTTCGTGCAGTATCTTCCGGGATTTTCATTCAGAACATTTTCCTGCGTTTTTTGTTCACTGGATGTGCCATGGATATTGTTGAACGGAATACCGAGCGGCGAAGCCATGCTGATGTAATAATCTTCTTTCTTCGCATCGGCAAGAAGCTGACGCGTCGCAGGGTCTACGTTCGTTGCTTCTGGCACAAGCAAAAACGGCGATCCCCAGCCGGTTCCATCCATGTGATAATGTGTGCGGAGAAATGTATCTTCCGCGGCTGTTCCAATGCCGCCCTGCACCGTAATGCGGAACGAGAGCGATGACGGAACAGCGATTCCTTTTTCGGCAAGAGCGGCAGCATAAATCGACCGAAGTTCCGCCAGAAGATTTTCGCGATTCGTTTGAAACTCTTGTAAGATCGGGCCCAGCAGATGTCCTTCCGTGGGAAACACATGCCCTCCGCAATTGAGTCCGGACTCAATGCGATATTCGGAGACCCAGACATTTTTCTTCGCGAGCATTTTTCCCTGCACCAGCGCAGAACGGTAATCGCTGACTTTGAGTATCACCTTTTTCGAGAATACGCCTTCCGCATTCGGAAAAAATTCCGGTCGCTGCCCGATATATTGAAACAGGCGCTGATTAATTCCCGCAGAAAGAACAACCGAAGAGCAGAGAACGCTTTGTGCAAATCCGCGCAGG
>DATKMP010000268.1:0-14840 GCA_035541775.1 Bacteroidota bacterium
AAACAAGTTTGACGATCGACGGCGTTCGTATCGTCGTCGATTCCGGATTGGCACGAACAGCATTATTCGATCCACGGCGCGGAATGTCAGGACTCGTGACCGTTCCGGTTTCCAAAGCTATCGCCGACCAGCGGCGCGGACGAGCAGGAAGACAGCAAGCCGGTGTGTGTTATCGCTTGTGGATGGAAAACGAACACGAAGCGCTTCCGGACTTTCCGCAGCCGGAAATTAAAGTCACCGACCTATCGCAGCTTGCATTGGACTTTGCTTTGTGGGGAACTCCGAACGGCGAGCACTTGCGCTTTCTCGATCCGCCTCCCGCACCGCATCTTGCACAGGCAAAAACATTATTGCGTCAATTGGATGCTGTGAACGATGACGGAAAATTAACGCCGCATGGAAAAGCGATGGCATCGCTTCCTGTGCATCCACGTATTGCCAACATGCTCCTGCGCGGAAAAGAATTGAATATCGGCGCGCTTGCTTGCGATGTTGCCGCATTGTTGGAAGAACGAATCGGCGCTTCGCCGAAATCCGATATCAATCTTGTCGAACATCTGCACGGCATCGCACGCAGAAGCAAAACAGAAACAGCTTCGACGGAACGCATTGCTGCACAATCGCGGCGCCTGCGCTCGATACTCGACGTTCAGCAAACAAAAAAAATAATCGACGAATCGCTTGCAGGAATTCTTCTTGCGTTTGCCTATCCGGAACGCGTGGCACGCAGACGTTCGCAAAAAGATTCGCGTTACCTTATGGCAGGCGGACAAACCGCGGTACTTCCCGCAAACAGTTTGCTTGCTCGTGAAGAATTTCTTGCTGTCGGAGAAGTCGATGGCGCCAACACGGAAGTGCGCGTGTATCTCGCCGCTCCATTAGGTCGCTCGCAGATTGAAACGGCGTTCACTCAGGATATGACTGAAGAAGACGAATGCCGCTGGGATCATAAAGAGCAAGCGGTGATTGCACGACATGTAAAAAAATTCGGCGCACTGATTCTTTCCGAACAAACGACAGAACCGGATGATGAAAAACTTTCTATGGCGATGTTAGATGGAATTCGTTCGATGGGCATTGAATGTTTGCCATGGGAAAAAGAATCGCGTGCCTTGCAAAAAAAAATCGAATGGCTTCGCAGCCATGCAAACATCACACAGCTTCCTGATTGCAGCGACAACGGATTGATGCAATCGTTAGAACGGTGGCTGCTTCCATTCCTTAATGGCATACGGAAAAAAGAACAGTTGAAGAATCTTGACCTTACAATGATTCTTCAATCGTACATCACCCAATCCTCCAATCTCCAAATCGATAGACTCGCGCCTTCGCATCTTCAATTACCAAGCGGTTCGCGTGTTGCATTGGATTATTCCGGCGAGCAGCCCGTACTTGCTGTGCGTTTGCAGGAATTATTCGGTCAGGTCGAAACGCCGACGATCTGCAATGGAAGTGTAAAAGTTTTAGTGCATTTACTTTCTCCTGCACATTGCCCGCTTGCAGTAACGCAGGATTTGCACAGCTTCTGGACGAACACGTATCCGGAAATCCGTACGCAGATGCGCGCACGCTATCCCAAGCACGTCTGGCCGGACGATCCGCTCACCGCCAAACCGACGAGTAAGACGAAGAGGTTTACGAAGTAATGTGTTGAGCAGTGCCGCAAAATTCTCATCGTAATGAGTTCATAGTTATTTGTTCTTCGTGAAATGATTCGCACACTCATTCGAACGATAGGCGTAAGCATCCGAATGATTTGCACAATCGTCTGAGCAACCTGCGCACACAAATCAAGATCGAAAAACAGACATAAAGCAAGAATATTGAATTAGCAAGCGGGAAGTTATAGGCGACCAGCATTCAAGGAAATGTTGGCGAATATGGATGAATGAAATAAATGCCGACGTATTGCTCGAAATTTTTTACATTCCATATTTTTTAAGGGATCAATTTATGAGGATAGCATCGTTATCGAAACATACTGTCCTTCATATATTTTCATAATGCTATCTTATATTTTTTTCAAAGGGATCGAGAGATAAATCTAACAACGGAATATTTCTTTTTTCCCGACCTTCATTAATCCATTGCAAGGCATTTGTTTTATTTCTGAAAACAGAAAACTTATGACATTGTTGCAATTCTCGAAATGTTTCCGACATGCGAGACAAAGCAAACGCCAAATTGCCGGATGCAACTCTTGCGTGATATGACTCTCTATCCAATATTGGTATAGCTGAAAGAACTCGGATATCTGTCGAGCTCAATGGGATATGTTCTACTTGCTCTAAAGAATCAATGATATCAAAAGAGGGATCAAAATTATTGTCATCTTTTACCGATTGATAATAATCGACTACATCCTGTTTTGTTACATTCTCAAAATAGACACCGACAATAAGTCTGCGACTTGTATCGATACGATGCGAATAACCCATTGCATAAATCCCTTTCCATTGTTTCGCTCTTTGTTTTTTATTCGCTAAATTACAATGAACCTTTCATGCAATTATAATATTTTTTTATTCTCTAACGTGCAAAATATATTCCTCCCCCGAAACCGACGGCAGACATACTCGAAGCCGCTTCCTGCATAGTGAACAGCGGCTCCAAGAACGGAACCGCTGTTCCTATAGAATATTACGCCGCCTGTTTTATTTGATCATGGAGATCATCAAGAAGCAGCATCTCCAGATCCAGCAATATGAGCAGCCGATCATCTAACTTTCCGACGGCTTTAATATATTTGGTATCGATATCTGCAACGAGTGCCGGCGGCGGTTCCGTAACATTCTTCGGAATGCGCAGCACTTCGTTGACACTATCGACAACAAAGCCGATAATTTTCCCGTTTAATTCCACAACGACAATGCGGCTGTTTCGATCATGATCGCGGCGCTCCATTCCGAATCTGCTCCGCAGATCGACGATCGGAATTACTTTTCCGCGTAAATTGATGACACCATCGACATACGGCGGGGTGTTGGGAACTTGCGTAATCTCCAGCATGCGTATGATTTCCTGCACTTTCAAAATATCGACGCCGAATTCTTCATCGCCTATTTTGAAGCTGACTAACTGGAGTAACTCTGTGACTGCTCCCGAAGATTGAATAGTTTGTGATTCTGTCATAGCCATATTCCCTTATACTTCATGTGAAACAAGTTTTCCGTTCGCGCGAACTGCTAAATTCGATTTCGTCTTTTCCGACCTCGCGGCACTTGAAACCTGTTTCGTAACAGGATGGCCCGTCTCCGAAAGTTTGAATCGTGTAACTATTTGCGTCAGGTCTTCCGTAAGGCGATTCAAATCCTCTGCGGCATGAGCAATCTGTTGTGTGCCGGTTGCAGTTTGATTCGTGACTGCGCTGATCGCTTCCACATTCTTGCTGATCTGTTCGCTGGCACTGGATTGCTCTTCACTTGCAGCCGCAATCTGGTTCACCATATCGGTTACTCGTTGCGATATATTCACAATCTCTTTTAACGATACTCCGGCTTTATCGGCCAATTGCATACCTTCATCGACTTTCTGCGTGCCTTGTTCCATCGCATTCACAGCGCCGACCGTTTCACTCTGAATTTTTTTAATCATTCCGGCGATTTCTTTTGTCGCTTTCGTGGTTCGTTCTGCAAGTTTTCTCACTTCGTCCGCAACCACTGCAAATCCGCGCCCTTGTTCGCCGGCTCGCGCCGCCTCAATGGCTGCATTCAATGCCAATAGATTCGTCTGATCTGCTATATCATCGATCACTCCGATAATTTCTCCAATTTGATCGCTCGATTTGCCGAGTTCTTTTACGGTATCGGCAGATTTTTTTACCACATTGGCAATGGTATTCATTCCCGCTATCGTATCTTCGACCACTTTTCCGCCTTGTTCTGCAGCATGTTTCGCTTCTCTGGCAGTATCGGCAGTGTTCGATGCGTTCTTCGAGTTCTCGATGATCGTCTTCGTCATTTCTTCTACAGCACTTGCTACTTCACCGGCTTGACTGGTTTGCTCTTGTACTCCGGCGGCCATCTCTTCTGTGCTGCTGCTGATTTGTGTACTGGCACTGGCGACTGTGGCTGATGATTCGGCTATTTGCGAGATCGTCTCGTTCAAATATTTTGTCATGTGAATCATCGAATTCGCTATAAGACCAAATTCATCTTTTCCATGATACTTCACTTCCACTGTTAGGTCGCCTCCAGCCATCTTTTCAAGAGAAGCAGCAATCCGTGTTGTAAGGGAGACAAAAAACCGCGTTGTAAATACGCCCATGCCGATAGCAACTGCGCCGCCCATAAAAAGAATCAACAATATTTCTGTCGTCGCTGTTTTGGCTGCCTCTTGATTTGTATCGGCGACCTGTTGCGCTTGCTCGATTTGAGCATTGATAAGCCCATCAATACTTTTATCTAATGTCGTAAGAATGGATGCGCCCGATCCTTGTGTTAGCGACATCGCTTCTTCATTTCTTCCATCAAGTGCAAGTTGGACAAATTGTTCACGAAGTGGTACATATTCTTTATACGCACTTTGAAGATCGTCAAAGATTTTTCGTTCAGAACTTATCTGAATGGTTTTTTCGTATGAAGAGAGATATTTTTCAAATGACTCTCCATATTCCCGGACTTTTTGCGAAGAAGCCTGTTTCTCTGAAAACGACTTTTTAAGCATTACATTCAACCTCTCAGCACGCATATTGAGGTATGCCTTTTGAGCATTGGCAAGGTCTCTGAGTGCAAGTGTTTGATTTCTATATAAGCCATCGTCGCGTTCAGCGACGGAACGAACACTCATAATACCCATATACCCGATCATCGTCGCAACAAACGCCATGATGCCAAAAACTAATAAAAGTTTTTTCCCGGTTTTTAAATCATTAAACCACTGCATAATAAATCCTCCTAAAAAAGTATGTAAGAAAATTTTCGCTTCCACCCGCAATGCCCCCGTTCAACTACCATTAAGCGAACGTAAATTGCAATTCATTACTTAACAATTATTGTACCAAAATCGAGAGGTGCGTCGCAGAACGATTGTTCGTTTTCGCTTACAGAAATTATTTATAATTTGAACAATATTCATCACCTGTAGAACAATTCCATCCATACAGTATTTCAAATTCATAATGCATCGTACGCTGAATATGTGGCCTCCTCCATTCAAGAAAAAAGGAAATCCACACAATGAAGGGTGCTCATTCTCTTTGCACCAAGGGAAGAGAACAAGAGAATAGCCCTGCGGAAACTCTTTTTCAAAACGTGCCATAGTATGAACATTTAAGAATAGATGTTTTACCTACATTATCTGAGGATCATTAGGAATGCCTGCCCGTCGGAGACAAGAATGATCTACCAAACATTATCTGGTGGAACACGCTTGCCTACTGGCAAGCAGGCATTTGTGCGTGTTTATTGGAACAACCAAGAATGCCTGCCTGTCGGCAGACCGGAATGTTCTACCAGCAGGAATATTCTACCGACAGAAGAAATAATCTATCATAATTTTTTATTCAGGGAATAATATACAAATGTGTGTAAGTAAAGAGCAATCATTCTGCCGGAATGTGGGAACATACCGGCAGAATTTTATCTTCACTACAGATTATGTGATTGCAAAGGTGACCGAATAATGCACCATATTGCCATCGTCATTCAAAGTGAAAAGTGCATAGATGGTTTTATGAAGAGCATATTTCGGGAAGACCAATGCGTCTTGATTGGATAAAGAAGCGTTCAACGTTAGTGCCGTATCCAATTTAAGCGGTTGCTGTGCGGAAAGAAGCGGCACCAAATAATAATTCGGCAGCGAATGATCGGACGGACTGCTTAAGCAAACAATCACTGCAAGCTGGATATTTTTTTCCACATTCAAATCGATTCCTGCATTGGTACCGATCGGCTGTGTAACGACTTGAATACCCGATGCCGAAATTACCGTGCTCGTTATTCCGGCACTGAACCCAAATAACGGGGTCAGGCGTGTTTGTTCCGTGATGGAATCGACAGAGACTAAATCGTAATCATCCGAAATAATCTGATTGAACGCCGAATTCCCTGCCTCCGCATTGTCCTGCCATGCGGCTTTTAACGCATCGATTCCCGTTACCTGCGACGCAAATTTTGTGAGGAACCGAAATTTTAAACGGCGGTTGACGGAGTCTTCGTCATCGGGGGCGTTGATCGTTCCGGGACGAGTAGAGATAATTTGTTTTCCATCACGTTGACGGAATGCCAGATCACCGACAGAACCACGAAGTCTGCCGATGACCGATTTTGATACTTGTGCCATAATATGTTTCCTTGTTAATAGGTATTAGGTTTTGGGTTTTGGGATTTAGTTCTGAGAACAGCAATTTGCTTTTAGCTCATAATTGTTCATTCATCGTTTTTCATTGCAAGAAAAGGCGGAGACCGATCTACAATCCGACCATAATTTCTTTCAAGAAAAAAACAGGCTATCGAATGCTTATGAATCATGTATGCCACGACTATCAAACACCTATGAATGAAGTATGGAATAACTATGAAACAGCTATGGATGATGTATGGGTGAACAATAGGTGAAGTATGAAGCATGTATGAATTAAGAATAGAATACAGAACGCTGAATAAGGTTGATGAACTATTTTTTTTCATGATGTATTGTTTTCGCCTGTACGATATAATACTTTTGAGAGAGACTATTTTTCCAAAAGCAGCGATTCTTTTTTTATCAGACACGGAAAAATTTGTATTTTGAAAAGTATTAGTAGTATACCGGATGGGATGTAAGGACAACTACACACGAGGCAAGATATGGCATCGTCACAGGGAGAGCATATCGACACTGTTTTGCTGCACGACATCGGCATCTATCAGGAATGGATTGCGTTTGCACAAACCAAATTACGCCATTGCGCAGCGAAAAAACTTCGGAGATTGTACACGGGCGAAGATATTGTGCATGAACTGTTCGTCAAACTTTCGACCGGAGAACGGCGATGGGACCAGGAGAAGTATCCCGATCTGCACAATTATTTTTTTTCTGTTGATCAAAAGCCATATCGACAACCTTGCCGGCAAAGAGCAGCATTGCGTCAATATCTCGGAAGATTTTCTGCTCCAGTATTCGGGAAACGACCGCGAGCATGATGCATCGTTCCTTCTCTCCTTACATTTGAACAGCGGCCTCATAGAGCAATGCGTGCAGATGCTGCAACACGATATTTACTGCATGCTTATTTTTCTTTACACCATCGATGGAATGAAAAACCATGAAATTGCAAAAGCGATGCGGCTTTCCGTTTCCGAGGTCGAGAATGCCAAGAAGCGCTTTCAGCGAAAACTCCATCCTTTATTTGAAAAATTTTACGACAAGAAAATTGAGTTGAAGTGCTGATTACGAGCAAGAAGCCATACGTTTTTTATGTTCTTTAGAAAAGATGAACGAGTAACATCGTATGAAATGGATATTACTTTCTTTAAGGGTAAAGAAAGTATCAAAGAAACCTCTGGCGAAATAAATACGTTCATCTCGAAACAATAGTTATGAGTGGATGTTTTAGCATTAGGATGTAGAATGATATTATATTGAAAATATTATTGGAAGAAAATTCTGTGTGACGGGGTTAACTTCCGTTATTTCGCCAGTCTAATGGGTATGATTGTCTGCATTGGGATGTCTGTGACGAGGATAATTGGAATGATTCAATCCCTGTTATGGGTTGAACCTCTACCTTTTGTCTTTGCGAGGAGTGAAACAAGCAGGAGTTAAATCCTGCTTGACTTTTAGTGAAGAACCTCGAGGGATACTCGATTTAATTTTCAAATGTAACTATATTAGATAAGAATATTTCTACGCAGTAGTTTGCTGCCATCCGTAAGAATGCGCAAATAACATATGACGTAACAATTCTAGTTGGTCTTGATACTCACAGAAGATACTAGTTTCAAATAATGAACTACATGATATGTTAAAAAAGATACTTAGAATATGTATAACAACTTGATTGACAGGTTAAAAAATAATAAAAAGCTCTGGAATGATTTTCAGAAATTGTTACACAAGAAAGTTATTCCAGCGAAAACAATCTTACTCAACGAGGGAGAAATAGCACATTACATTTACTTTATAAAAAAAGGATGTATACGTGAGTGGTTTAATAAAGATGGCAAGGATATAACCTTTCAATTCTTTTTCGAAGGACAGGCAGTTGCATCAATTGATAGTTTTTTAAATAGTCAACCTAGTATATATACTCTTGAAAGCATTGAACCGTCAATAATATTTTCACTCAGGAAGAACAATTTTAATCAGCTCCAACGATTATATCCTGAGATAAAAGAGGGTTTTCAAGAGCTTATGTTTCACCGATTGAGAAATTATTCCCGCCTTTTTCTATCCAGGATTAAAGACACTCCCCAAGAGCGTTATGAAGATTTAATTATGAACCATCCTGAAATCATAAAACGGGTACCACAACATTATATTGCTTCATATTTAGGTATCACACCTATTTCGTTAAGCAGGATTAGAAATAGAAAATAGATTTCATTTATTAACAATTGTTATCGTCAAAATACCTTGCCTGAGGTATATTTATATAAACAAATCGATAACAATCTGAGATCTATTATTTTTAGCCACAAACATACCCTCACACCATTTGTTCAGCTTGACACTAAAAAATGTAAGGCATGCTGGACATGCATCGAGAATTGCTCACAGCAGATCATCAACAAAGTTGATTTACCCTGGCACAAGCACGCTTTGATTGTTGAACCGGATGCCTGCATAGGTTGTTTAAATTGCGTTAACATATGTCCATATAATGCTTATTCAATAAATGATAGAGCAAAACAAGGAACTGAAAAAACAAAACAAATAACACGTTTTTTAAATTGTTGACAAATAATGAAAGACTCAAACGAAATAAAACTTGGGAGTATACAAGAAACCCTCTTACTTCCTTTATGGGGAAGAGCAATTGAGACACAAAAAGAAAAGCCTCTTCTTGTAGATAACAAAGCTGTTTCCATAATAAATAATATCTCTTACGATTTTTCAGTTATTTCAAAAAATATCAATAAGTTCGTTCAGTTCGGTTGGATTGCACGATGCAATTACTTTGATAGAAAAATAAAGACATTCATTGAGCTATACCCTGAAGCGACGATCGTCAATATTGGCTGCGGACTTGATACGACATTTGACCGTGTCGACAATGGATTAATTCAATGGATAGACTTAGACTTACCGGATACAATTGAGCTGAGAAAGAAGTATATCTTTGAATCAGATAGAAGACAGTTCATTCCTAAATCAATCTTTGATACAAGCTGGTATGACAAAATAAAGAATAAAAGGAATGTTATGCTTCTCATTGCTGGAGTGCTTTACTATTTTACTGAATCTGATGTGAAAAACCTCTTTAATGATTTTCATATTTTTCTTCCGGGGGCAGAGATTATTTTTGACTACGGTTCTAAATTAGGGATAAAATTTTCGAACAAAAGAGTTATTGAAAAAGGGGGAATGGATAAATCTGCATATATAAAGTGGGGCATCGATAATCTCCTGGAAATAGAAAATTGGAATAGTAATATCAAAGTATTGAACGATATGCCATTGTATCAGGAACATAAACAATATTATTCATTTATAGAGAGAATCGGTATGAATATAGCTGATGCGCTGAAGTTGATGTCATTAGCTCATATTAGAATAAGTTGAACATAAATCCTACAGCGTGCCGTTCTAACAATAAGGAGGACAACAATGCTTCGAGGACTAAAAATAGTTCACTTTTGTGGTCTTGTATTGTCGCTGGGCAGTATTTTCACTTTCATTGTCATCTCTGCCCTTCTGGAAGGTGCCAGCCTAGAGAATATTGTCTTTGGAAGAAAGATCATTAGCACTGGCACCAACGTATTAACAGTTCCCGGTATATTGGTGCTTGCCATTACCGGCGTTTTGGATGGGATACAAGCGTTATGGCTTGAAAAACTTATTTTTCCAGCTCAAGCTCCTGCTCATTACACTGATTGTTGTAAACGGATTATTTTTTGTTTTGCCCTTAGTAAACTCGGCGACAGAAATAGCGGCTCATTCGCTTGCACAAGGTCAGCTCCTTCCACAGTATAGGGCTTTGTATATGCAAGAATCAACTTTTGGAACAGGAAACATTTTGCTTATAGGGGCAGCAGCAGTTATTGGAGTATGGAGAGTTGGTACTAGATCTATTAAAAACAACAGAAAAGAATTAATCGAATAAGTACGGGCAATTGTCGAGGAGCAGTCGCTCATCGTAGGTCAATGATAAAAGGAAATCATGCGTAATCGTGAAATCAAATAGTGTGATTTTCATTGGCGGCAGTAACTCACCTTAGAATATTTCGAATACTCCTATCGGTTAAACCAACGGATTTTGCAGCATCGGATTGAGAATCATCGTATTTAACCATTGCTACCCTAACGATTTCTTTCTCAATCATTGATAGAGAATATTTCAGCGAAAATTCTCTTCCTTCATCAATCATCAAGTTAATTTTAGCAAGTTCGATCCTTTCCCTTTGTTGAATTGCAATTTTATCTGGAAAAACTTTAAGTGACTTTACAAATGCCTTAAGGTCGAGAATATTCGTTTCCCATCTGTGCTCTAAAAGTAATTCCATGAATCTTTGATCAATCTTTCTATATCTCTGAATTTGAAATTGAGTAAAGAAGTGTTGTGCAAGTTCCGGAATATCTTCTTTCCTTTTTTTCAAAGGCGGTATTTCAATGCAAGGATATTTAGAAAGATATTTATAGAGGGCTTGAGAAATACAACCAGCTTTCAAATTTATCAAGGGGAATTCATTAAAAACGAAAATCATTCGGCAACGGATCGGTCTTTGCTCCTTCGTTCCAAGTCGGGCTATTGTTTTTTTGAAAATCGCCTCAACTAATCGATCCTGAAGAAATCTTGAAGCTTTATCGAGATGTTTCAATACTACAGTTGTGGGTAATTCGAGGACGCTGCGACGCGTGGTTGGAAGTTCTGGCGGACTGCCTCCAAGTAATCTGATTCGTTGGTCGCGTTCACTGAGGATTTTGAAATTGACGGTTTCGAGCTCGTGGTCTTTCAATAAGGAATTGGCATGAATACGGGATGCCAAAAGAGATTTGCCTACTCCTGGTTCTCCAATAATAATGAGTGGAGAAGTATGTCCTGCATATTTTTCGAGAGAAGCTCTGATTCGCTTGATTACTGGACTCCTCCCTATTAGGTAGTCTGGCATCCCTTAACGCTTCGTTAATTCTTGGTAGCGTTTAACATTGTTATTCTGGATCGAAGGTGAACGAAAACCGATGCTGTTAGGATTAACGAGCACCAGCAGCTCCCTTGTAAAATGTTTTGCCAAAGAACTAAAAACCATTACCTATCCCCTGCTGCATGCGCCTGAACGAGTATAGAATTGTGTGGGTCTTAGTATTTTTCGACCTTCCGACGGAAACCGACAGCGATAAACGCGCGTACACGGTGTTCCGCAAGAAGCTGCAAAAAGACGGGTTCGATATGTTCCAATTTTCCATCTATGTGCGGCATTGTATGAGTTATGAAAACTCCGGTGTGCATGTAAAGCGGGTGAAGAGTTTTCTGCCTACAAAAGGTCATGTGGGAATATTACGAATTACGGATAGACAGTTCGGGATGATGGAGATTTTCGACGGGAAGACAGCGGAGGATTTGCGGCCGCCGCCGCAACAATTGGAGTTTTTTTAGAGTCCGGATTCTTTCACCGAATTTTTTAGGAGGGTGTTTGCCTTAGTTTATCACTATCACAGATGAGGATTGGCATGTCTGGATTATTGAATATGATGCCACTTTCTTTGAAAGAGCAAAGAAAGTATACCGCATTGTTTATATGTTCTTTTCTCTTGATAGAAAAGAACCAAAAGATCAGGACTGTAGAAAAATGAGCTAACAACTTCGAATGTGTCTCTCGCAAACAATAAACTCATCCGCCTGTGGCGGATTCAAACAATATTGTTTGCAGGTGCGCCCCGACACATTCTTGTTGTTTTAACGCTCATTTTCTAAGGTCATTAAATAGAAAGTCCACTTCTCGGACAGGAAAGTTCGAAGACATATTTAAGATACCCACGTACACCTGCCTACAGCAAGCAGGCGACATGACAGAAAAAAAGAGAAAATGCAAAATGCCCCGCCGGAAGGCGAGGCATTTTTTTTAATCGTCAAGTCTCTATAAGTTGTTATTTTTCAATCGTGGCCGCCTTAGTATATTCTAAAGAACAGTAACGATCAAAAAGTCTGTGCCAAGGGCATCACTTCGTGAAAAGCAAATCACACCGTAAAGCCGACGAGTAAGACGAAGAGATACCATCGACAACGGTGGTAAAAATTAAAAAACATCTTTAACCTTTTTTGCAATTTTCATTGAGCCGAGAACAACGTATTCTAAAAAATTCTTTTCCGCCGGTTGTCTTTACCGAATTTATTCACGCCGTACTAACGCCGGCCAAAATTGCCAGCACGGCTTGGCTAAAGCATGAAGTCATGGAATTAACGAAGATGAACGAACAACTGTTCTTTGGGACGCCGAACCTTTTTGGCGTTCACAAGGTAATCGTTCGCCGCATCGCGCTTGCCGAGCGCCATCAGCACCACGCTGTGCTCGCCTTTGGCTTTCAGTCCGAGAACTTCATCGAGCCCATCCGCATCGAATCCTTCCATCGGCGTTGCATCCACGCCTTCGAGAGCGGCGGCGGTCAGACCGAAGCCAAGCGCAATGTACGCCTGCCGCGCATTCCAGTTCAGCAGTGCTTCCGGAGATTTTTGAGCAGACTTTGTGATGGAAGTTTTAAATCCATCTAAACTCTTCACATCGACTTTTCGTGTTGCAGCAATATTCTGGATGTATGCATCCACTTCCGCGGGCGTGTAATGATTCCACGCAGCGAACACGAGCAGGTGCGAGCTTTCCGTAATTTGCGGCTGGTTGGCGGCAGTTTTTATTTTTTCCCGCAGCGCTGCATCTTCCACCACATAAATCGTGTACGGCTGCAAACCGATGGATGATGGGGCAAGCCGGATGGCTTCTAAAATGCGTTCGACTTTTTCTTTGGGAAGTTTTTCGCCTGTCATGCGCTTGGTAGCATAGCGCCAGTTCAATCGTTCTAATAAGTCCATAACTCTATCCTTTCAAATCCGATATATAGTATTTTCAATTTGTTATATCTTAAACACGGGAAGCTGCCGAGTCGTTCCAGCGGAATATGATTTTTTATCATCAAAAATAGTCGAAACATTCAAGTTGTACGCGGCAGCACGGGCAAGGTAA
Organism: Bacteroidota bacterium; assembly: GCA_035541775.1. GTDB lineage: Bacteria > Bacteroidota > Ignavibacteria > UBA10030 > UBA10030 > DATKMP01. The sequence goes on from DATKMP010000268.1 coordinate 13,317, forward strand.
AATTCATTACCTAACAATGGCTAAACGGATCGCTGCAACGTTTCGATATTGTCTGCCATCGGCAAGATGACCAATGCGAGCATGGAAAAAATACAGGAAACTGAATATTGACGATAAACGGGAAACAATCCTTCGCCTATCAATATTTTTACTTGTCATTATCCTTTCCCTGCTTTAATCTCTTCCAATTCATGCCAGCGTGCATAGAGAACATCCACGCGAGTTCTTGAATTTGCCAGTTCGTTCGTGAGCGTATCAATTTCATTTCCATGCTTCTCATAAAAATCAGGAGAAGAAAATATTGCCTCGATGCGGGCAACGTCGGATTCGGCATTTAAAATATCCTGTTCGATCGTTTCCAGTTCTTTGGATTCCTTCCACGATAATTTTCGTTGCTGCACCTTCGATGGCATCTCCTGTTTTTTGGCCGGCGCGGCCGATTCCAAGGCCGCCGCAGCTTCGCGCAAGAATTTTTTTTCAATGTAATAATCGTAGTCGCCTTCACTGAAGTGCACGTTGCCATTTCCTTCAAACGCCAGAATGCCGTTGCACACGCGATTCAAAAAATACCGGTCATGGCTCACAACAATCGCACATCCGGTGAATGCCATGAGCGCTTCTTCCAGCACACGCAGCGTCGGTAAATCCAGATCGTTTGTCGGTTCATCGAGAATCAAAAAATTGCCGCCGTTCTTCAGCACCTTCGCCAACAGCAAGCGGCTGCGTTCTCCGCCGGAAAGCTTTCCGATTTTCGTATTCATCCGGTCATCGGCAAATTGAAAGCGGCGCAGGTACGTCCACACTTTTATTTTTTCTTCGCCGAACATGATCCACTCGCGGCCTTCGCCAAGCTCCTGCACCACCGTCCTGTCATCATTCAAAGCGACGCGCGCCTGATCGATATAATTAAACACCGTACGCTCACCGATTTCAATTTCACCCTTGTCAGGTTTTACTTCGCCCAAAATCATTTTTAGCAGCGTCGTTTTGCCAAGTCCATTGCGGCCGATGATGCCGAGCTTTCGTTTGCGGTCGAACTTGAAATTCAATATGTCGAACAATTTTTTTTCTCCCATTGATACAGAGAGATCGTAGAAATTCAAAATCGTTGACCCAAGTCCATGGGGCGGTGGAAGGATCAATTCGATTTCAGGTTCTGGCAGCGGCACAGTGTGTTCCAGCGCTTCAATGTAGGCATTCAAGCGATGTTTGGCTTTCGTTCTCCGCGCACGCGCACCACGGCTTACCCACGCAAGCTCACGCCGCATAAAATTATTTCGCTTTTGTTCTTCGGATTCCAACTGCGCGATGCGTTCTGCCTTGTCGATCAAAAAATCATCGTAGTTACCGTCGTGCGAATAACATTCGCCGTTCGTCAATTCGATAATGCGGGTCGCAATCGAATCGAGAAAATACCGGTCGTGCGTGACAAACAAACATGCGCCGGTAAAGTCTCCTAAAAATTTCTCCATCCATGCGATGGATTCCGTATCAAGATGATTCGTCGGTTCATCGAGAATTAAC
>DATKMP010000269.1:0-11459 GCA_035541775.1 Bacteroidota bacterium
GATTCTCATTGCGTATGTTGTCATTGCGGCGCTTGTGGCATTTTTTAAAAATTACGCGTTCAGCAGAGTGATGATTCTTCTTTCGTGCGGCATGAGCATTGCATTGATTTGCGGATGGCGGCTGCTGGCGCAAGTTTTTGAAAAAACATCTGCAAGCGGCAGTAGCGGGATTTTTGGAAAACGGACGCTGATTGTCGGTACAGATGCAAAAGCCATTGCATTGTTAAAAAAAATTCGCGCACGTGTCGGCGATGGATACGAAGCCATTGGATTTATCAGCTCGACGCACAAAGAAATTGGAAAATTGATTGCTGATGTGCCGGTGTTGGGCAGTCTGGAGAATGTCGGCAAAGTAATTCACGATCTGCAAATAACCGATGTCATCTTTGCACCGGATGCATTGAACTATGGACAAATTCTTTCCGTGATCGCCAAGGGGCGCACGCAGCCGGTCAACTTTCATCTTGTTCCCAGTACGATGGAGGTGATGGTGGGAAAAGCAAGTGTGGACAGTTTGGATGAACTTCCGTTGGTTCAAATAACCTATAACATTGATAAACCGTTGAATCAGTTCGGCAAGCGTGCGTTCGATATTTTCATTTCGGGGTTGCTCTTGTGCACAGCGTATCCTATCTTATATCTAATTCCGAAAATGCTTGGAAGCAGCAACGAATCGTTTTTGGCAAAGCTTCCATCGGTTTTTTCAGGAAGATGGAGCTTGGTCGGTATTCCTATTGCCGATGCACACGAACGACGAAGCAATAACAATGCGTTGTTCCTTGGTAAACCGGGATTGGCCGGTTTAGTACAGCTTCAAAAAAATCGTTCGTTGAGTGAACTGGAAATTGAACAATATCATCTTTATTACGCCCGCAACCAATCGGTGTTGCTGGATATAGAAATTTTGATAAAAACATGGTTACGGCGACATCATGAAACGGCACGACATGAACGCATCACCAGGAGATAGTGAATGGCAAAAGTAGTGCTCGATTTTGAAAAACCTATTTTCGAGTTGGAACAAAAAATCGAGGAAATGCGGAAATATGCAGACAACCTTGATATTGCCGACGAAATATCGACACTCGAAAAAAAAATTGACCAGCTGCGAGAAACTGTGTACCGTAATTTAACACGATGGCAGCGCGTACAGCTTGCACGTCATCCTGATCGCCCTTATACACTCGATTACATCCAATTGATGATCGAAGATTTTGTAGAGTTGCATGGCGATAGGCGTTACGGCGATGACAAAGCTGTCGTCGGCGGGTTTGGAACGCTGGGCAAAGAAACCGTGCTGGTGCTCGGACATCAAAAGGGAAGAGACACGCGCACGAACATTTACAGGAATTTCGGCATGCCAAATCCGGAAGGATATCGCAAAGCGTTACGCTTGATGCAGCTCGCTGTAAAATTCCATCGTCCAATCATTACGTTGTTAGATACACCGGGCGCGTATCCCGGCATTGGTGCGGAAGAACGCGGACAGGCAGAAGCCATCGCAAGAAATTTATTTGAGATGTCGCACTTGCCGGTTCCGATTATCGTTGTGATCATTGGTGAAGGCGCTTCCGGTGGCGCGTTAGGCATGGGTGTCGGTGACCGCATCTTGATGCTTGAAAATTCTTGGTACTCCGTCATTGCGCCGGAATCATGTTCCAGCATTTTATGGAAGAGCTGGGAATACAAAGAACAGGCAGCCGAAGCGTTAAAATTGACTGCACCGGATTTGTTGGAACTTGGGGTGATCGACCGCATCGTCCCCGAACCGATGGGTGGCGCGCATCGAAATCACCAACAAGCGGCCATTGCGTTGAAAGCTGCGTTGTTTGAAGAATTACGTGCGCTGAAAAAAATAAAGCCCGAGAAATTGGTTGAACAGCGCATTCAAAAATTTGAAAAGATGGGTGTGTGGAAAAATTCTTAATCGAGGTGGTTTCTTGAGAAGAATTTAAAATCCGAAAGAGGTGGGTCGTTTATCGTGATAAAGTCTTTGACAAAAATTCGCGTTCGCTATGCCGATACGGATCAGATGCGAGTCGTGTATCATGGAAAATATCTGGAGTATTTTGAACTCGGCCGTTCGGATTTGATTCGCAATCTCGGGCTTCCCTATTCGCAGATGGAATCTGAGGGAATATTTTTACCAGTGGTGGAAGCGTTTGCAAAGTATCGACGGCCTGCACATTATGATGAATTGCTGGTGGTGGAATCTGAGGTAAAAGAAATTCCGGCAGCATCGCTTCGCATCGAGTATCATGTATTTCGCGATGGAGAAAACGAATTGCTTGCCGAAGGGTACACCGTTCATAGTTTTCTGAATATCAAAACCGGCAAACCGACCCGCGCCCCCAAAGCATTTGTCGATATCCTTCAAAATGCAGCGCAGCGACAATCAATCACTGTATGATGGTATTTTCCAGCAATGATTGAAAAAATATTCCGACTTGGAAAAGAAACAGCGGTGTACGGATTGAGTACCGTCGTGGGGCGGCTGCTTAATTTTTTGATCGTTCCATTTTATGCCAATGTTTTGCTGCCTGCTGAAAACGGAATCATTTCCAATCTCTATGCCTACATCGCGTTTGTGACGGTCCTGTTCACGTACGGCATGGAACCGGCCTATATGCGGTTTGTTTCGTCGCTGGAAAAAGGAGACAAGAAACAAAATTTCAGCGTCCCGTTTCTTTCTCTTCTTGTAACTTCCGTGGTATTTGCCATCATTATTCATGTTAATGCAGGCGCCATCTGTGGATGGATCGGCGTTGACCGATCTTCTTTTCACTTGGTGCAATATTCGGGATGGATTTTGTGCTTTGATGCGCTTTCGATTATTCCTTTTGCATCGCTTCGTATGGAACAGAAAGCGAAAAAATTTGCTTCGCTGAAAGTGATGAACATTTCCATCAATCTGGTCTTGAATTTGGTGCTTATTCTTGGCGTCGGCATGCATGCGGAGGGAGTGTTCCTTGCAAATGTTATTGCTTCGGCGGCAACGTTTGCGATAATGTTTGGCGTGGTGTTCAACAATTTTACTTTCCAATTACCCCATGGTTTATATAAAGATATTTTAAAATTTGGATTGCCGTATATTCCCGCAGGACTTGCCGGCATTGCCATGCAGGTGATCGATCGCCCCATTGTCAAAGCGCTGACCAATGATGCAACGCTCGGCATCTATCAAATCAATTATCGGCTCGGAATTTTTATGATGTTGATTGTCGGAATGTTTGATTATGCATGGCGTCCGTTTTTTTTGCATCACGCGAAAGAGCCGGATGCGAAAAAACTTTTTGCAAAAGTGTTCACATATTATGTTCTCGGCGCGATGTGCATATTTTTGTCAGTATCATTTTTTATCGGCGATATCGTTCGCATGCACTTTTTCGGAAAACAATTTTTTCCGCCGGTCTATTGGTCGGGCGTTTCGATTGTTCCATGGGTATTGTTAGCGTATGTCTTTACAGGCGCTTATACGGTTTTTGTGGTCGGGGTCTATTTGGAAAAGAAAACGAAATATTTGCCGTTCGTCACCGGTGCCGGTGCAGTACTGAATATTATTGCGAACTTTTTATTGATACCGCGGATTGGAATAATGGGGGGCGCACTTTCCACTTTATTAAGTTACATCGTTATGGCAAGCGGCATATATATCGCTTCACAAAAATATTATTATGTAAAGTATGAATGGGGAAGAATCTTTCGTTTAGTGAGTGTCAGTGCAATCGTATTTTTATGCTGGCTCGTTTTAGGATTGCAGCCGCTCACCGCCGTCGGGACGGGAATAAAATTCATGCTCTTGCTCGGTTTTGCCATCGCAGTGGCAAAGCTAAATATTATTGATAAAGAAGATATTGTTACCGCAAAAGCACTTGTGCAAAAAATGGTTGCACGGTCGGCTTCTTAAAAATGTATTGGTTCAAAAATATTCGACATTCACTTCTTTGCCGAACGACGATAATATTGCCACAAGCTGCCGGATGATGCTCCGGCGTAATAAAACAGACGACGGCATCTTGAGTTTTGTGTAAGCAGAATTATCTGCAAGCCCGACCATGAAGGTGATCGTATCGGCAAGCAACAATTCTTCCGAAAGTAATACGGCGGCATTGCGAGAAACGGGCAAAGCGTTCCTGTCACCCTTGCTTTGTTCTAAATATTCTGTTGTCCGCGAAAGCGTCAAAATTCCTTCCGTCACAAGGTCGATAGTATCGATGCGGCTTAATCCCGGGAGGTCGTCTTGTTCGGAATCGGGAATCTGTCGAATCTTCGAGCCGAGGTACAACGCAACAATATTGCCGGTTGTTCCGCCGCAGACAATTTTCCTTCCCGGTGTTTTTAAAAATCGTTCGACGCATGCATCATCCATGGCCACATTAGACGGTGGTCCGGTGAGCACCGTCGCTTCTCTGCCGTTCCGAACTTGAATCACGATCAACGAAGCATCGTCTTTGGGATTCATCCCGTACGATTTAAGTGTTTGGTCGGCAAGCGAGCGGCAAATTTCTTTTGCCGTGATATGTTTGGCTGTGAGAGATTGTTCGATATGTTTGCTGATAGAGGTCAACGCCCAGCCATCATTAAAATACACATCTGCGTTTGCGCCCGGAATGCCGTCGCTCATGGCCACGATCCAATCGCCATCCTCGAGAGTGATCTGTTGCTGCTGAATTTCTTTCTGGTCGATAATTTCCGTTTTTGTTTCGGAGGCCGATAACCGTCCAAGTTTGAACACTAAAACGGGCGGATTGCCGAAATTGGAAATGGAAGCGATTTTGCGATAACGATCGATATCAATAATTAAAAATGTTGCATACGCAGCATTTTGTTTTTTTTGAACCGGAAGCGTTGCCGCGATCGTCGGAAGAACTTCTTTCAACGGCACATCGGCGATGAGTAAGCGCGATACTATTTCCGCTGTCAACGTGGAAGAAACATTTGCCTGCACGCCGCTGCCCAGTCCGTCGGAAAGAATGGCGATGATGCGCTCGGGCGAACGCGCAACGCGAACGGTATCGCCGCATAACTCTTCGCCTGATTTCGGGAAGGCGAAAGTTTCCAGATCGTAATACAATCCCATCTTAGACAACTTCCTGATTAATCATTTTCAATAACCGCTGGAGACTGATTTTGGATTCTGCAGAAGTCTCGCCCAGCAATCGCGCAATTTCTTGTGCGACACGCATTTGATTATTGATCACATTCGTAATTTCAGCAGCGGTTGTTTGCTTGAGCGTATTAAACTCGCGCTGTTTTTGCCACTCGGCGCTCAAATCCACCATAATGCATGCGATGGCATTTTCTTCTTGAATGGGAAAAAAAAGACGACGCACGTACAACCCATATTGAGCGTATTCTTTTGGTTCGGCTTTGCGTATTTCATTGAGTTCCCAGACTTTCGTAAATTCATCTGCGTCCTCGATGATGGTCGAAGCGGGGCGGCCGACGACTTGTTCTTCTTTTACGCGAAACATTTTGCAAAATGCCGGATTCACGATGGTCACGATGAGTTCGGGGTTCACGACTATGAGCGCGTTGGGGTCATAATCCCATAACATCTTCCAGAGTGATTGTGCTTCCATAATGTATTCTCAAAAATAATGAATAATATTTCTTGCAAGATAATAGTTTATTCGTTAATATTATATCGATATATTTATATCGATAATAATGTATAGATAAAAATAACACGATTCAAGGAAAAACTGATATGGGTAAAATACCGGTTGTACCTGCTGTTGCAAACGTGAAGAAGGCGCCTCTGCCGATTCTTCGTCGTTTATCTATTTATCATCAAGTTCTCACGGAAATGAAAGAGCGGCAGGTCGAAATGACATCCAGCACGGTCATTTCCAACGCCGTCGAATATAAGCCGATTCAAGTCCGGAAAGATTTGCAAATATTGGGATTGGTGGGCAAACCGAAGATCGGTTTTCGTGTTGATGAATTATTGGATGCGATCAAGCGCTATGTCGGCTGGTCCAAAGAGCATCGTGCTATTTTAATCGGCGTTGGAAATCTAGGCAGCGCCTTGATCAATTTTCCATGGTTTGCCGAATACGGCTTGCGGTTCATTGCGGCGTTCGATGCCTCGGAGAAACGTTCGAATATTGTTGTCAATCATGTCCCCATTCATCCTGTAAGTTATTTCCCAAAATATGTCAGAAGCCATGCCGTCGATATTGTTGTGCTTGCCGTGCCGATTACGGCGGCGCAAGATGTGACGGATATGGTCGTAGCCGCCGGCGTTCGCGGCATCTGGAATTTTTCTGCAACGCCGATAAAAGTTCCTCCTCACATTATCGTTGAAAACGCATTATTTACTCAAAGCTTGGCGGTGTTAACGCGCCGGTTAAGCGAAGGTAAAATTATCAAATAAGAAAGGTCATTGTATTTATGTCACCGGAAGTTTTGCTTGCACGCACCGAGATGTTCAATAACGTGTGCAAGATATTAGAAGAGTATCAGCACAAAAAAAATAATTTAGTCCCGATTCTTCAAGCTGTTCAAGAAGAATATCATTATTTACCCGAAGATGTACTTCGATTTGTTGCAGCGTCGTTGCAGTTGCCTGTGGCACGCGTGTTTGGCGTGGCAACATTCTACGCACACTTTGCGCTGGAGCCGAAAGGAAAATATATCATTAAAGTATGTAATGGCACAGCATGCCATGTTAAAGATTCCATTTCGTTGCTTGATACGGTTCGCGAAATTCTTAAACTGCACGGCGAGCAAAAAACGACGGATGATATGTTGTTCACGCTCGAGACCGTGTCGTGTCTCGGTGCATGCGGATTAGCGCCGGTGGTTGTGGTGAATGAAGAAGTGCATTCCTTGATGACGCCGCAAAAGACAGAAACCTTATTGAAAAATATTATGGCATCGGAAAAGGAGTTGGCGGCATGAGCGAAGTTCAAACAACAACGGTGAATCTGGAAGAGATTGCCGCGATCTACAAAAAGAATGCTGAATGCCTGACGGCGCGTGTCATTGTGTGCGCCGGAACTGGTTGCATTGCGAACGGGTCAAAAAAAATATTCGAACAATTTCAACAAGTGCTGGAAGAACATGGACTGCAATCGTATGTCGATGTCTCGTTCGTGAAAGAAGATGATCACGCTGGTATCCATCTTTCGGGAAGCGGTTGCCAAGGGTTTTGCCAGATGGGCCCGCTGGTAACAATATTGCCGGAAGGCATTATGTACACCAAAGTTCGCATGGAAGATGTTCTTGAAATTGTTGAAGAAACCATTATCAAAAAGAATCTCGTTCAACGATTACTCTATAAAGATCCTGTTCGGAAAACGGTTTGCAAAGGCATCGGCGATATTCCGTTCTATACACAGCAGCAACGATTTGTGTTGAAGGAATGCGGCTACATTAATCCTGAAGATATCAATGAGTATATTGCCATTGGCGGTTATACGGCAGCACGCAAAGCATACTGCGAGCACAACGCCGATCAAGTTTGTTCGATTATTGAAAAGTCCGGTTTGCGCGGACGCGGCGGCGGAGGATTTCCTACAGGGCGCAAATGGAAAGTTGCCGCGATGCAGCAATCTCCCAAAAAATATATCATCTGTAACGGCGATGAAGGCGACCCGGGTGCTTTTATGGATCGCAGTGTGATGGAAGGAAATCCACACAGCGTGTTGGAAGGGATGCTGATTGCGGCACGTGCTATCGGTGCTGATGAAGGATATGTGTATGTCCGTATGGAATATCCGCTTGCAGTCGAACGCGTTCGCAAAGCGGTTGCTGCGGCCGAAGCATTAGGATTGCTTGGTGAAAATATTTTTGGATCGAAGTTGAACTTCCGCATTACCGTGATGGAAGGCGCAGGAGCATTTGTCTGCGGCGAAGAAACTGCATTGATCGCTTCCATCGAAGGCAAACGTGGAATGCCGATGCCGAAGCCGCCGTTTCCGGCAGAATCCGGTTTGTTCGGGAAACCCACTGTCATCAATAATGTGGAAACGCTTGCATCTGTTCCGTTGATTTTCAATTTAGGCGCAGAAAACTATGCAGCAATCGGAACGCCGAAATCGCCCGGCACAAAAACATTTGCGCTGACAGGACATGTTTCGAATACGGGTTTGATCGAAGTACCGTTCGGTACGCCGCTCCGGAAAATTATTTTCGACATCGGCGGCGGTGTCACGACAAAAAAAGGAATCGGAAAGATTGAAGATTTTAAAGCGGTGCAAATCGGCGGCCCATCCGGCGCATGCATCAGCCCGAAGTATTTAGATTTGCCGATGGATTTTGATTCGCTGCGTTCCATCAATGCGATGGTCGGCTCCGGCGGACTTGTGGTGATGAATCAAGAAACATGTATGGTGCAAATTGCGCGATACTTTATGGAATTTACGCAAAGCGAATCTTGCGGCAAGTGCGTGTTGTGCCGTGAAGGTACGTACCAAATGTTGACGCTGCTGGATGACATTATTGAAGGGCGTGCCGATGAAAAAACATTAGTGTTGCTGCAAAGCGTCGCGCGTGCCGTCAGCAAAGGATCGCTGTGTGCACTTGGGAAAACAGCGCCGAATCCCGTGCTGTCGATCCTTCGAGATTTCCGCGAGGAATTCGAAGCGCATGTGACGGAGAAAAAATGCAAAGCCAAAAAATGCAAAGCATTGTTGAATCCCACAATTATTCAAGAAAAATGCAAGGGCTGCGGGTTGTGTGTCAAAACATGTCCCACCGGCGCTATATCCGGCGAAAAGAAAAAACCGCATGTTATTAATGAAGCATTGTGTATTAAGTGCGGGGCGTGTTATACTGCCTGCAACTTGAAAGCAGTGGCGTAAGGAAGAACGACGATGAATACAAAATCATTTTTATTTATTAACGGCAGAAAAACATTTTTTGAAAACGAACGGAACTTATTAGAAGTCATTCGCAAAGCGCATATCGATTTGCCGACATTTTGTTATCACTCAGAATTGAGTGTGTACGGTGCATGCCGTTTGTGTATTGTCGATATTGAAGGACGCGGCATCGTGTCTTCCTGCTCGACCAAACCAGAACAAGGGTTGAAAGTACAGACGGCGACAGAAGAACTTCGACAGATCCGGAAAATTTCGTTAGAACTGCTGCTTGCCAATCACGATCAAAATTGTACCTCGTGCATTAAAAGTTCTGCATGCCGGTTGCAATCAATTGCACGTCGCTTGGGTGTGAGTGAAGTACGATTCAAAACAGTCGAATCACACAAACCGAAAGATGAATCGACGTTCGGCATTGCCCGAGATCCTAATAAGTGTATTTTATGCGGCGACTGTGTGCGCGCGTGTAATGAAATTCAAGGCATCGGTGCCATAGATTTTGCATTCCGCGGGCATGAGATGTCTGTTGTTCCGAGTTTCGGAAAAGAACTTGGCGATGTTTCGTGTGTCGAATGCGGACAGTGTGCCCGTGTGTGCCCGACCGGTGCATTGACGCCGAAGTCTGATATTGACCGACTGTGGCAATTAATGAACGATGGAAAAAAATATGTTGTAGCGCAAGTGGCTCCCGCTGTGCGTGTAGCGCTCGGCGAATCGTTCGGTATGGCGCCGGGAACGGATGTTTCCGGTCAGTTGGTCGCTGCATTGAAATATCTCGGCATGAAAAAAGTGTACGATACATCATTCTCTGCCGATCTAACCATTATCGAAGAGACGAATGAATTCTTGCAGCGCAAAACGAAAGGCGAAAATCTTCCGCTTATTACATCGTGTTGTCCGGCGTGGGTGAAGTTTGCAGAATTTTATTTCCCCGAATTTTTGCCCAACGTTTCTACATGCCGGTCACCGCAGCAAATGCTCGGTTCGTTGGTGAAGAAAGTCCTTCCGAAAGAACTCGGCATGCATCGCGAAGACGTGATTATGGTTTCCATCATGCCTTGCACGGCAAAACGCAGCGAAGCGAATCGTTCAGAATTCGCCTTGCACGGTACGCCGGATGTCGATCTCGTCATCACGACACAAGAACTTGCGATGATGATTCAGCAAACAGGATTGCAATTCACCTCGTTGGACCCGGAAGCATTCGATATGCCGTTCGGATTTAAAACCGGCGGCGGAGTAATTTTTGGCAACAGCGGCGGCGTTAGTGAAGCCGTGCTGCGGTACGCTGCAGAAAAATTATCCGGCAAGCAATTAGAAGCGGAAGATATGCAGGAAGTGCGCGGGGAAAACGGAATTCGTCAGATAAGCGTTAATCTTGGCGGGCAAGAATTAAAACTTGCTGTCGTTTATGGATTGCGCAATGCACGTCACTTGTTGAATGAAGTGAAAAAAGGAAAAGTGCAAGTCGATTTTATTGAAGTTATGTCATGCCCCGGCGGATGCGTCGGCGGAAGCGGGCAGCCGGTCTCGTTTGAAACGACGACGCGCCGCGAACGCAAGCGTTCGTTGTATCGTGCGGACAAAACGATGCAATTGCATGCTTCGCAGGATAATCCGTACCTTGCACAATTATATCAAAACGTCTTGGGCGAACCGAACGGACACGAGGCGCATCATTTGCTGCACACCACATATCGTGATCGATCCGATATTTTTGAAGGTGAAGTCGTACTTTCCAATCCTGACAGCCGTGAAATGGTGGAACTGAAAGTGTGCCTTGGCCCCAATTGTCTTGCACACGGTTCGGACGAAATGCTCGGCAAGTTGGTAGATTATGTTGCCGAAGAAGGACTCACCGGCAATGTTGTCATCGTTGCGCATCACAGCACGGAACCATGCGAAGACGGCGTTACCGTGCATGTCGATGATGATCTTGTCGCCAATGCAACCTTCGATACGGTGCGCGATACGCTGTTGCAGCGTATTCAGTATGCGCGCGAGAATGCATAATTTTTTATTGAAGAAAAAAATTGAATGGAGAAGGGAACATTCTTCTGCATTCGATGGTTAGAATCATAAAATATTTGAAAGCAAAGTTCAATGTTAAAATTATTTAAAAAAGCGGCACTGGTTATGTTTCTTGGAGCATGCTCGATTCTGCAAGCGCAAACATTTACCGTGCAAGGGAAAGTTACCGATGCGACAACCGGCTCGATGGTGGATGGAGCCAGTGTTGTGCTTCGCGAACTCAAAAAAGAGACCGTCACGAACCATGACGGTCTCTTCAATTTTTCTCACGTCCCTCCGGGAACGTATATTCTTTCTGTCTCGCATGGTTCATACGCAAAGATGGAACGAACCTTGCAAATTATCTCGAACGATTCGGTACAAATTCCATTAGATCCGGTTATCTATCATCAGGGCGAAGTCATTGTTCGAAGTACCAAAGGCAATATTGTCGCTGAGTCCCAGCCGGTGCCGACCGTGACGCTGGACGGATTGCAGTATGTCAATACCAGCGCACCGACTGTTGCCGATGCGCTGAGTCGAGAGCCGGGCATTGCATTAGTGCGCGATGGTTTGTGGGAAACGTTGGTCTCGATTCGCGGAATGACTCGTTACAACGTC
>DATKMP010000270.1:0-6729 GCA_035541775.1 Bacteroidota bacterium
TTGGACTTGAACAAAATCAAGTGGTCGGCCAATCGGCGTTCGATATCTACAAAGATTATCCGGAGATCACCAATGCCATAAAGAAAGCGCTTGCTGGCCAGCCGGCAGATTTTGAATCGAATATCGGGGATGCTTCTTTTATGAATTACGTTGTCCCGTATTCGTTTGTTCAAGGCAAAATATTTGGACTTGTGGGCGTTGCATTAGACGTTACGGAACGCAAGAAGATCGAACTGGAATTGAAGATTAATGAACAACGGCTTACATCAATTTTCAAAATGGTCGGTGATTCCATTTTCCTTCTTGAAGTTGAAAATGAAAATACCTATCGGTTTGTTTCTGTCAATGATATGTTCTTAAAGACGACTGGATTGCCGCTGGAAAGCATTGTCGGTCAATATGTTCATCAAGTGATTCCAGAACCATCGCTCGTTCTCGTGTTGAATCGATACCAACAAGCGATCGCGGAAAAAACCATTGTCCGCTGGGAAGAAACAACGCATTATCCGACCGGAACGCTTACAGGCGAGGTAAGTATTTCGCCTGTGTTCGATGAAAATAATCGCTGCACGTATTTGGTTGGTGCTGTTCATGACGTTACGGAGCGTAAACATGCAGAGGAAGCGCTCAGGGAAAGCCAGGAGCGTTACCGAAAATCATTTGAAGACCATTCTGCCGTTAAAATTATTTTAGATCCTGATACCGGTGCCATTTTTGATGTCAATAATGCCGCCGCTGAATATTACGGCTGGAGCCGTGAAGTACTGAAAACGATGACGATTCATCAGATCAATACGCTCTCGCAGGAACAGATCAACAATAGAATGTCTGACGCGTTGACGAATATTCAGAACCAATTTGAATTCCGTCATCGCAGAGCGGATGGATCGATTAGAGATGTCGAGGTGTTTAGCAGCAGAATCAAAATCAAAGGAAAGAGCGTTCTCGATTCCATCGTCCACGATATTACCGAGCGGAAACACGCAGAAGAAGAATTGCGGACAAGTCATGCGTTCAACGAAATGTTATTGCAGGCGATTCCGTTTGGCATGGATATTGTCGATGAAGATGGAACAATTTTGTTCTTCAGTAATACCATGAAAAATAATCTCAAGACCGATGGAACGGGACAAACGTGTTGGGCGGTTTATAAGGACGATAAAAGCCAATGCTTGGATTGCCCGCTGCGGAAAGGTATTGAAATTGGAAGATCGGAAACGGTCGAAGTTACGAATATATTCACCAATCGCACCTTCCAGATCAATCACGTCGGGATTATGTACCAGGAGAAAAAAGCCATGCTGGAAGTATTCGTGGATGTTACCGAACAACGGAAGCTCCAGAATCAATTTCTCCAATCGCAAAAAATTCAAAGTATCGGAACACTTGCCGGCGGCATTGCCCATGACTTCAACAACATTCTCGGGATTATTATCGCGTACTCATCGTTATTAGAACGCGGCGCTGAGAACAAGAAAAAAATTGTCGAATGCAGCACCGCCATCAACAAAGCCGTCGATCGCGGCGCAGCATTGGTTCGCCAGATTTTAACGTTTGCGCGGCAAAGCGATGTTGCCTTCCGCCCGATGAGTGTCCCCGACCTTGTGCATGAAATTATTTCGATGCTCAACGAAACATTTCCAAAGGTCATTGAGATTCGCTGTACCATCGAAGAAAAAATTTCGCTTGTCAATGCGGACCATTCACAAATGCATCAGGCATTGCTTAATCTCTGCGTGAATGCGCGAGATGCTATGCCGAAGGGCGGGATACTGAGCATCAACGTGGAAATGGTGGAACAAAAAATTGTCCAAGCACGATTTTCCTCTGCCAGCAATGAATTTTATGTGTCGATTTCCGTCTCCGATACCGGCACAGGCATCGATGCCAAAAATAAACTTCAAATCTTCGATCCGTTTTTTACCACGAAAGAAAAAGGAAAAGGAACCGGTTTGGGATTGTCGGTTGTGTACGGAGTGATGCAAACGCACCATGGCTTTGTGGATTTGGAAAGTGAAGTGGGAAAGGGCACAACATTCGTTCTTTACTTGCCGATACCGCAGACGACCGATGTTATCCAAAAACAAATGCCTCAGACGTTCACCGAAATTGCCAGCGGAACGGAGACGATTTTGTTAGTGGAAGATGAAGCCGATTTGCGAAATTATCTTCAGACCATCTTGATTTCAAAAGGGTATCATGTCTTAACGGCGGTGGATGGAATCGACGCTATTGCCAAGTATGCAGAATACAAAAATGAAATCGCTCTCGTGTTAAGCGATGTGGGCTTACCGAAAATGACGGGGGTCGAAGAATTTTTGAAATTACATGAGATCAACCCGCGCGTGAATGTTATTCTTGCCAGCGGATTTCTCGAATTAGAAACGAAAACAAAATTGTTCCAACTCGGCATTAGAGAATTTATTCAAAAACCCTATAACTCGTTTGAAGTGCTGACGGAAATACGGAAAATATTAGATAGCCCCAACCCAGTACCATAATAATCCATGATGAAGCAGAACCACTGCGATCATTATGCAAAAGGAGCAGGTGCCATGAGCGTTCTCCGCAATTTGTATCGACAGATGAAAAAATACTTCGTTCAATATCCGGCATTAGTTTCGGGTTACATTATTTATTGTTACTTATTTATCTCCATCATTCATCTTTTTTTCAAAGTCAAGCATCCGGGAATTATGTTCTCCGATGTGTACGATATTTTTAGCGCACTTCCCTTTATGTGGCTCTTGGCTGTTTCGCTTGTCAAAGTCATTGAATATCAATCGGTTGTTCATCTGAAAGATCAAGTATTGCAGATAAAAAATACCCAGATCAGAACGATGCATGAAGTTGCCAAAGGCATTCAACATCAAGTGAACAATCCTTTAGCGGTCATTTCACTTTCCTTGGATCAAGTAAAACGAAAGGTCGGGCATGATCCGGCTGTTCTCAAAAAAGTGGAAACCATCGAAGATTCGATGAAACAAATAATATCGGCACTGCAAAAATTTTCAGAAGCGGAACGGTACGAACGTGAACATATCGATGATGTCGTGGGAACGTTAGCGTCGATTCCGAACAAACCATGATATGCTGTTCGGTCATTCGTTGTGGATGAACGAGACATACGCTCAAGAAAATATTAATGATGAATTGGCGCGACCGATTTTTTGTGCAGCACAAGGTATTCGGAATGCCGATAAACATATCGCTGCACGAGGTGGACCGTCGAATCCTGAAGCAGCATGTCTTTCGTCAATGCGGTCTGGAAAAAAATCGAATTGGATGAAAACGGATCCCAGAGGATGATGGATTCAGGATAGAGTGCTAACGTATGCACATTCAACGATGCAATACACGTATTGCCGGAAGGAACAACGTCCATGGCATACGCCGCAGCACAGTGATTCGTAAGCAGAATGAGATGGGGAAATTCCGTTTGTATGCCATGCGTTAAATCGACGACTATTTTTTCATAATTTTCCCATCGTCGTGGATGTGTTGCCAAGGTACAATGGAACACGACAACACTCATCACGACCAACGAAACCATCAATTGCCTTCGCGGCGATTTTAATCGATCAAGAAATTCTGATAATCCATAAACAGAAACAATGCCGAAGAGCGGGCCGACGACCGCAATGTACCGCAATTCGCCGATGCTGGCTGTGAAGTGGAATATTTCTGCTCCTGCGAGCGTGTGAAGAATAAGCGTTGCGAAAATGGTACCATAAATAATTCCAAACTCGGCGCTTCGTTTGGCTTTGGCGATGAAGACGGCGCCGGCAGCAAACAACAGAACTTGCGCCGCGCCAAAGATTGCATACAAATGCGTGAAATAATGCGTGACAGGAATTCCGGGAATAAATTTGCCGATTTGTGCAAAGGTCTTCCATTCTCGGAAAAATGTCATGATGTTTCCGGAAATGATCGTTGTCGATCCGATCCAGAGCATGGGACCAAGAAGCACGAGCGGAAGAATTTTCCATTCGCGCTTCCATAAATAGACAAGGAACATGATTCCGGCAAACAGATACATTTCTGTCCGGCATAAAAATACTGCCGAGGCAAATGACAGTGCCCAGCCATGTTTTTCCTTGCGATGATATAAATAGGAAAGCGTGATCATAAACGCCGCGGGCACTTCCGTCATGCACGCATAGGAAACATCGAAGAGTGTCGGTTGAAGCCCGACGAGAAGGACAACCCATTCGGCGTGTTTTATGCGATGTGAAACGGCGATGCGCCACGCCATCCATAAGAGCACTAAAAACAACGCCAGGGCAAAAAACATCGTGAATGTGTGCCCGAGTTGCGCCGGAAGTGCGAACAACCACTGCGGCAACGGCCTGTGCCACATTTGAACCGTGGTAGGCAATGCCTGTAAAACGAATCTGCAATAAAGGTAATGGGCGCATTCATCGATATAATAAAATCCGTTTGATCGAAGAATCCATACAGAGCCAATAACGGCAACGACGGCAAAAAAGAACAACAAGAGAAGATTTTTCGGCAGTTTATGCGGTATATTCATAGTAAAACATAGAATTCTTTTCGCTCTCTTTCAAGTAGGGTTGAGCGAAAACGATCGGCAATGCCACCAGAAAATTGCGCCGCCAAAATTGAAATCTCCATCGATATTTTCGTATATTTATGTGTCATATTTTTCTATTATCAAAAAGGGAAGTGGTTCATTGTTAAAAAAAATTGTTACCAGCATTAAGGGGTTCTTTAAAAAAACTTCACGACCGGCAGCTTCTGGCCTTCCTTCGCAAGAGCAAAAACCGACAGCGTTCAAGCGTAAAAACTTCCCCCATGTAAAAACAAATGAGTACCAACGGAAGCGAGAAACGCATGAAGAATACATTGCTCGCAGGGTGAAGTTGGCACAAACAAAATCTGCGCGGCATAGCCATCCACCAACGGCACCGACAATGCCGTTAAAACCTTGGGATGGTACAGCATTTAAAGTTCCCGTGATTGACGGCAAGACACGGTTTCATGATCTCGGGCTTCCGCCAGAAATTATGCACGCCGTCTTTGACCTCAAATTTTCTTATTGCACGCCAGTGCAAGCAGAGACATTGGAAAAATCACTGACGGGGGAAGATGTCACAGCGCAGGCACAAACGGGAACAGGAAAAACCGCGGCCTATCTTATTACGATTTTTTCCCATGTGCTCAAACATCCTCTGGAAGAAAAACGAGCAAAGGGAACGCCGCGCGCTTTGATTCTTGCGCCGACACGCGAGTTAGTGATGCAAATCGAACGAGACGCACACAACCTCGGAGCGTATATTTCGTGCGGTATCCTTTCAGCATTCGGCGGCATGGATTATATGAAACAACAGAATGCGCTCAAGAATGAGGTATGCGATATTTTGATTTGTACGCCCGGCCGTTTGATTGACTTCAAACAAAAACGATTGGTGAACTTAGGAAAAGTCGAAATCCTTGTCCTCGATGAAGCAGACCGCATGCTGGACATGGGATTTATACAAGCAGTTCGTTCGATTGTACAAAGTACACCGCCCAAAGCAAAACGACAGACGATGTTCTTTTCCGCAACCATGTCGTCCGAAGTAAAACGGCTTGCCGACCTGTGGACACGGCAGGCCTTCGATGTCAGTATTATGCCGGATAAGATTGCCGTCGAAAGTGTGGAGCAAATTACGTATATCACGACATACAATCAAAAACCGACGTTAGTGTACAATATCATTATGCACAAAGATCTTCATCGTGTGTTGATGTTCGTCAATCGACGCGATGAAGCGCGGCGCATCAAAGATGTCTTAGAACGATACGGCGTAAGTTGCACGCTTCTTTCCGGCGATGTCAGTCAGCAGCAGCGCGTTCATCGGTTAGAACGCTTCCGGGAAGGCGATGTTCGCGTGCTTGTCGCAACAGACGTCGCTTCTCGCGGCCTTCATATTGAAGGAATAACACATGTTATTAATTATAACATGCCGCAAGATGTTGAAGAATATGTGCACCGTATCGGACGAACGGGGCGTGCTGGGGCAAAAGGAATTGCTATCAACTTTGCGGATGAAGACGATGCATACGAGTTGGTGAAGTTAGAAGAATATCTCGGGAAGAAAGTCAAATGCATCTATCCTGATGAAAATTTAATGACTCCTATTCCTCCACTGCCGCCACGAAAATCTTCAGAGCAGCAGGAACAAACGCGCCGTCCTTATCGCAGAAATAACAGCAGGCGGGGAAGAAGAACATCGCCCAATCAAGGAAATGACCGTTAGCAAAAGTCTATAATTTGTTCCAATCAAGGAATGGGAAGATGAGTGTGAGACAAAGAGCACAAACGCCACCGCTCAAATCACGGCGTGCATGGAAAGCCTTAGAAGCGCATTACCAGACAATACGTTCTCTGCATCTGCGGCAATTATTTGACGACGATCCAAAACGAGGCGAACGCTTTTCCGCCGAAGGCGCAGGGTGGTATTTAGATTATTCAAAAAATCGAATCACCGGTGATACGATTCACCTGCTCATTCAACTTGCTGAAGAGTGTGCCTTGCGTGAATGGATCGAGGCGATGTTCAATGGCGAAAAAATTAATGCAACAGAGCAGCGTGCAGCGCTTCATACGGCACTACGAACTCCGAACGAAAAACAAATCATTGTAGATGGAAAAGATGCCGTATCCGAAGTTCATGAAGTGCTCGAACAAATGGAGATATTTGCACGTAACGTCCGCAGTGGCAA
>DATKMP010000271.1:0-5178 GCA_035541775.1 Bacteroidota bacterium
GCGTACGGTATCCATTTTAAATTGTTTGTCGAACTTTTGACGTTCTTTCACCATTTGGACTCCTTCTGTGGTAATATACCTCCTTTTCGTGATGTCCTAAATAGGGGGGCAACTTCACTCTAACGGCAGAATGATTCAATGGGCAAACGACCTTGCCGCCGCATGGCTGAAATACAAAGATATGCTGATTGCAAAAGGCGGGTTAATTCAGGCAGATATCGATGAGATGACGGCGAATGCTGCTTCGCTGAAAGCCATCGATGCTTCGCAGGAAACTGCAAAACACGACGATGCACCGGAAGCCACAGCCGCAGCCAATCAGGCAATGGCAGATGTTGAAGCCGAAGCCGATTTTATCTACGGCACCGCCACTGCAGAATATGCCAAGAATCCGGAGATGCTCGGCAAGTTCGAAGCGCTCAAACCCCTGCGCTATTCCGTCGATAGAACAAAGAAAGAAACACCTGTTCCAACCCCAACTGATGGTCCAATCAAAATAGCAACTGCGCCCGTTTCAGCTGAAGTAAAAAACTGATTGGATATCATAAATGCCGCCTCTCCCCCGGGGGGCGGCATTCCCGTTTTTACTCCTAAAATTAAGCTAAAATCGCCAGACATGGCTGTCCCAACTCTCCGCATGGCTGTCCGAACTCTTCGCATGGTTGTCCCAACTTCTCGCATGGTTGTCCGAACTCTTCGCATGGTTGTCCCAACTTCTTGCATGGTTGTCCGAACTTCTCGCATAGCTGTCCCAACGATCGACATGGTGTTTCCAACAACCGGCATGATGATCCCCATTATCGGCATGGTAAATATAACAACAAACATCATGGTATAAATGGTGAACAATAACTGCTGAGCTGCTAAAAAATTGTTTGGCTTGATTGCCATGATCTATCCCGCTATATCCATAGTTGTCATGACGACTTGCTGGATGCATGGAGAAACGGACGTGCGTGCAAACGTTCAATTTGTTCACCGGCGTTAAACCTGAGCGGAATTTCTCAAGCGAGATTTTCCGCGAATGTCGATTTATGAATAGCGTCAGAAGGTGGTTGGATGGCAATTTCAGATTCCGAAACGATTGATACAAATTATTTTGCGCCGAATCCAACAAGACATCGTAAAAGAATCGACGATGCATGGTGTTTTGCCGGGTGGAAGCGTAAAACATCAAGAAATTGTTTGTCATGTGCGTTGAAGAAAAAAATATTTCTCAGTCATTTGAAAATAACAATGGTAAAACGCAGTTGACTCTTATTGCATCGATAGAAAGATTTTGTTATGTTGATGATATGAAAAAGTGCACCAAATATTCACCAAGCAAGTACCGGAACATTTCGTTCTATCCCGGTCTGCACCAAGGGTGCACCAATATTTAATGTAAAATCCTTGCCGGGATGGCGGAATTGGTAGACGCACAGGACTTAAAATCCTGTGTCCTGCAAAGGGCGTGCGAGTTCGAGTCTCGCTCTCGGCACAAACCACACAGCGGGCTTTTCTCTTTATCAATTTACTCCGATGACGGGTGCATTCTCCAAAAAAAATTCCACAATAATTATTTTTCAACGATTTGAAAAAATTGTTTTGCGCCTTTGATTCTTGCTCTTGCCAAACAACCAATTGTCTGTTAAATTTATATGAGACTTTTGAAATAACGATTGCACTTGGCAGTCGAAGGCGTTCGCCTTCGTTTCTGAATGAAAAACGAACGCTGATGCTTTTGACGGCTATGCACAAAAGTGTTTTTCGGGTCTCTCGAATATTTTTTATTCTGTTACCGTGAGAGGAAAAAAACCATGTCAGCATCCATCGAAAAAAAAGAATTTAAAAGCGAACTGAAACAAGTATTGAGTCTCATTACACATTCGTTATATTCCCATAAAGAAGTGTTCTTACGAGAATTGATCAGTAATGCCAGCGATGCGATCGATAAAATTCGTTTCAATTCGTTGAATACGGAAGCGATGCTGGAAAACAATAAGGACTGGAAGATTAAGATTATTGCGGATGCGAAGAAAAAGACGCTCACGATTTCCGACAACGGCATCGGCATGTCTAAAGAAACGATTGTCGAAAATCTTGGAACGATTGCAAAATCCGGAACGAAAGAATTTTTAGAGAAATTGAAAGATGCGGATGCTGCGGCACGCCCTGAATTGATCGGTCAGTTTGGCGTGGGATTCTATTCTGCATTTATGGTTGCCAATACCGTTACGGTCATTTCCCGTACTGCCGGCGATGCTGCACAAGGCGTGAAGTGGGTTTCCGATGGACAGGGAGAATACACCATCGAACAAGTCGAAAAAGCAACACGGGGAACCGATGTTACGCTTCACATGAAAGACGACGAAACGGAATTTTTAGAAGAGTGGAAAATTCGTTCATTAGTCAAACAGTTTTCGGATTTTATCGAGCATCCGGTGGTGATGGATGTCGAACAAGAGATCGATAAGAAAAAAACAGTGGAAGAGGTAACCCTCAATTCCCGCAAAGCATTGTGGCTGCGTTCCAAGAACGATGTCACGAAAGAAGAATACGAACAATTTTACAAACAGATCTCGAACGATTTCAACCCGCCTGCACGCATTATGCATTACACCGGCGAGGGAAAAATAGAATTCAAGGTGCTCGCGTTCATTCCGTCGAAGAAACCGTTCGATATGATGTTCGGCGAAACGAAAGTGGGACCGAAATTGTACATCCGGCGTGTGCTGGTGATGGATCACTGCGAGCAGCTTCTTCCTCCCTATATGCGCTTTGTGAAAGGTGTGGTCGATTGTGCCGATCTTCCTTTGAATGTTTCGCGCGAGATACTTCAACAAAATCCGATGCTGGAAAAAATTAAAACCAATCTTGTAAAAAGCGTTTTGAAAAATCTCGATGAGATGAAGAAGAATGAATATGAACAGTATGCTTCGTTCTATAAAGAATTCGGTACATTTTTAAAAGAAGGCGTGTACGGCGACTGGACGAACAAAGAGCCGCTTTCCGATTTATTGTTATTTGAATCCTTGAAGACGGAAGAGGAGAAAATGATTTCTCTGTCGCAATATGTCGAACAGATGTCGTCGGAACAAAAAGAAATTTACTATATGACCGGCGAAGACAGAGAAACGATGGTGCATACTCCGTACCTGGAATATTATAAATCCAAAGGATGGGACGTGCTGTTGATGAGCGATCCGGCAGACGAATTCATTTTGCCGTATCTGACGGAGTATAAAGGGAAAAAATTGGTTGCTGCGGATAAAAACGAAATTCCATCCGAGAAAGGAAAGGAACAACAGGAATCGCAGAAACAATATACGCCACTCTTCGATTTGATGAAAACAAAGTTAGGGAACATCAAAGAGATTCAGGTCTCTACGCGATTGAAGGAAAGTGCCTCGTGCCTTGTGAGCGATAAAAACGGCATGAGCGCCAACATGGAACGCATTATGCAGAAAATGGGGCAGATAGACGAAACGAAGAAAGCAGAACGCATTTTAGAATTAAATGTCGAGCATCCTGTTGTGCAATCTTTGAAAAATATTTTTGAACTGAACTCCAATGATCCACGGATCGATATCTATACGAAATTGCTGTATGAACAAGCGGTCGTCGCAGAGGGTTCGAAAGTGAAAGACCCGGCAGAATTTTCAAAGATGATCAATGAACTGCTTCTCAAATATTAATCGGCGATGGAAGGTAACAATGAAAGAAGGCGCGTTGAAAAACGCGCTTTTTTTTGTACACGCAATGAACCATCATCGTGGCGTTTTTCACAATTCGACAAGCTCAGGATGATACTCGCGGCAGATAGTCAACGATGGGCATATTCCGCGAGAAAGTGTTGAAGGTCGGAAAGATTGATTCCAGTAAAATGCCTCACTTCAAAATATTGAATTGTGGAAAGATTCACATCCACCATCGTTGCATGCGCAATCTGATACAACTGATCGAGGGTAACGGCGTAGTACGATGTTTCGTGAACCTGATTCTCGACATCACGGTGATTCATTTTTCCATCGCTGGAAAATTCCAAGTGTGCGCCATTGACATGAAGCACCAGCGTTTCTCTATCGATACTCGAAAACCAGTGATGTGTTGTAGTATAATCGATAATGAAAAAATATGTTGTGTCGATTCCTTTTATCCGCTGCTGAACATTAAGAAATAACATTTCGTTCGACATCATTTTTTCATTCAGCAAGTTATTCACAAGAGTGTTCAGAATGGCTCCATCCGATGTATCGACCGTAGTACGGATGCGATAGGAGGTGTTGGCCGGCTGGAATATTGCACAACCGGCGATGAACAGTACAACAAGGGGAACAATAAATTTTTTCATACGTGTATCTCCGTTCTTCCTTAGTGTGATTATATTAAAAATAATCGGTAAAGACAACCAGTTTTAGCGAACGCAAGAAGAGATTTTTTTCGCATGTACTTCATGCATCTTTTTTCCGTGGAGAACGAACAAAAACCTTGTTACTCTATGATCAATTCAGACAATGCAATGTGCTTATTAGAATTCAAAAAATGCGGGGATTCGTTTATCGTTCTTTAGAAGAAGATCTTGCATACAAAAAATTGAATGGGTACATTTTTCATAACAGTAGTCACACATTTAAATTATGATGATGGATTGTGATGATGCATGAACACAAATGGAGGATCAACATTATGGCAGAAGAAAAAAAAGAAGCGTGGCTTAATTATTTGGCATTGTCGTCTGTAATTATCGCTGTGTGTGCAACGCTGTCAACGTTTCGTGGCGGCAGTTATTCCACCCGAACGATGCTCAGCCAAACACAAGCGTCCGACCAGTGGGCGTTTTATCAGGCAAAAAGTTTGAAATCGAATATGTACGAAATTCAGATGCAGGAATTAGAACGACAGTTAACGCTATTGCCTGCAAAGGCACCTGCCGGACTGAAACATTCTTACGAGGTCCGTATCGAAGATTACAAAAAAAGAATTTCAAGGTATGATGAAGAACGATCTCAAATCGAGAAAGAAGCACGGAAATTGGAGACAATCCGCGATGAAGCGATGAAGCATGGCCAGTGGTTCGGAATCGGGGTTATATTCTTTCAAGTAGCGATTTTGCTTTCTTCCATAGCCGCAATCATGAAAAAGAAAATAGTTTGGTACCTTGGTATGATCGTGAGCATGGGCGGATTGATTTTCTTT
>DATKMP010000272.1:0-8791 GCA_035541775.1 Bacteroidota bacterium
ACGAGAAGCTTGGCTTTCATGCCGACTTGCGCGACTACGGCATCGGCGCACAAATTTTACGCGATCTCAACGTCGGGAAAATGCGACTGATGACGAACAATCCGAAAAAAATTATTGGCTTGAACGGTTACGGATTGGAAGTCGTCGAACGTGTGCCCATCGAAATTCATCCGAACAAATACAATGAAAAATATTTACGTGTGAAACGAGACAAGATGGGCCATCTGATTTTAAACGGTGCGCCGCCAGCAAAAAAATCTTCGTAAGATAAAAAATCTTCTTGCGTCTCACTGTAAAATGATATACTTTTTACACAGAAGATAGCCACCATCGAAAGATGATGGCTATTGTTTTTGAATACACCCTTCAGCAGTTGATAGCTGGAGGGATTTTTTTTCAATGAGGTTTACATTATGAGCGAATCAAACGGAAAAGTGTACTTGACACGCGAAAAACTGATCGAGATCGAAAATGAACTAAAGGAGTTGAAGTCGAACGGACGCGCTGATATGGCATCAAAGATTGCTGAGGCGCGCGGGTACGGCGACTTGAGTGAAAATGCGGAGTACGATGCAGCAAAAGAAGCGCAGGGCCATTTGGAAATCCGCATCGCCAAATTGGAAGAAACACTTTCCCGCGCTGTGATGTTAGATACCTCGACACTGCCTACAGACAAAGTGTACATTCTTTCGCTCGTCACGTTAGAAGATCAAAAGACGAAAAAGTCAATCGACTATCGTCTCGTTGCTCCGGAAGAAGCCGATTTCGAAAAAAACAAAATTTCGGTAACGTCGCCCATCGGCAAAGGACTGCTGGGGAAGAAGAAGGGGGAAAAAGTACAGATCAAAGTTCCTGCAGGAATGTTGGAATATAAAATTCTTGAAATTGGCCGTTAAGTATTCCGCATTGATTCATGCCGCAAAATTTAGAGCTTAAGGTTCCTATCGCATCGCTTGCTGCCGCGGAACGTATCGCTCATCGTCTGGGTGCGCAATATGCCGCAACGCTTCATCAAAAGGACACTTATTATAATGTCAAGTCCGGTCGATTGAAACTGAGGGAAATTCTGGATGACCATGCCGAGTTGATTTATTATCGGCGCCCTAATATCTGCGGCGGAAAATATTCTCAATATACAATTCTTTCTATCGATGATCCGAAAACAATTCACGATATATTGATGGGTGCGCTCGGGACTTTGGTTGTTGTGCAAAAAAAACGCCGGTTATATCTTTTTGACAATGCCCGTATTCATTTGGACCATGTGAAAGAACTCGGAACGTTTCTTGAGTTTGAAGTAGTAATAGAGCATGGAAAACCCCAGGCACGGGCATTGTTCCAGCAGTTATGCAAAGCATTTTGTATTCAGCACACTGAGAGTTTGCAATATTCGTACTGTGATTTATTGCTACAAGCGAAGAAGAAAAAAAATTGATGCTGCAGATGTGAAAAAGCTCTTGCACACTCGAAAGGTTTTTAATATATTGTAATACGATATGCGGGAGTAGCTCAGTTGGTAGAGCGCAACCTTGCCAAGGTTGAGGTCGCGGGTTCGAGACCCGTTTCCCGCTCAAGATGAAAGCCCTGCTGCCGTTACTGAAAAGGTAGCGGGGTTTTTGTTGTTTAGTTCTTCGAAGATAACACGTTAGGACGCATCTTCGTTTTTTGAAATGATGGTTTTATTGGCGCCGTACCCAAGTGGTAAGGGAGAAGTCTGCAAAACTTTTATGCAGCGGTTCGAATCCGCTCGGCGCCTCCAACGATTGTTGATGAAACATCGCTGATGGAGAAATTTCAAATCGAACATCGACAATCAATAATCTGCAATCATCCTTGCCGGGACGGCGGAATTGGTAGTCGCAAAGAACTTAAAAGACTAAAATGTTCCAGTAGTCTCTCTAAAATCCACAAAAATTAACAATCTGCAC
Organism: Bacteroidota bacterium; assembly: GCA_035541775.1. Lineage (GTDB taxonomy): Bacteria > Bacteroidota > Ignavibacteria > UBA10030 > UBA10030 > DATKMP01. The sequence goes on from DATKMP010000272.1 coordinate 1,929, forward strand.
CAACCTGCACCAAGCCATTTAAGTTTCTCAAGCAAATTCTTTACTTCCGTACGACTTTTTGCAGGGTTTTTACGGTCCTTATCCATATTGACGATGTCGCTTCCTATGTGCGAAATGAAATATTCCATGGAACAGATGAAAGTGTTCGGAACTTGACATATTAGATGACAGTTCTTACACTTTAGCTTGTATTTTTTGGGGTTTTCTTTTTGGGACTGGGTCACAGAACCGGACGGAGTTTTTTGTTACACGTTCTTCAAAGGAACGGGAAGGAAGCGAGGGTGTAGATTTCACATGTGTGCGAATGACATCGGTAAACATGGTGGATGTAATATTTGTATGAAAAATATATTTAGATTCGGATATCGATCATAGTGTGAGATGCTGCCTCGGGATTTTGTTGAACAGGCGATTCTTCTTTAGATTTGTGATGTTGTTTGTTCTTTTTGCTGTTCTGCTGAGAATACTGGTCCACTGCCTGAACCACCGAAGTAGTTTTGGAGGTAAGAGCTATATGCAATTTATCCAGAAATTTTTCCCGTGTTAATCGATGGGCTTCGACAACCACCGGCTTCATCAACTGATACTGCAAAGATTTATTGTGAACGCGCATTCTCCAATACTCCTTTTGCCTCTTATATGAATTATCGGCATGTTGTTACAAAACTTTAATTCACTTCACGTACATTATTTTTTAAGAAACAAATATTCACTTGCAACGTTTATCAATTACTATCGAAAGTATGTGAAAAGGTATTGGTGTCTAATTTTGAAGAAAGATTTCATAGCAACAAAATGAAGAAACGAATCAGGTTTTTAGTTTTCATTGCCATTTGTATTACAGTACCGGTTTTTTTATATTCACAAGTATCGGTTCCGAACGATTCAATCTCCGTCTATACAATAGACCAGTGCATCCACTATGCCATGGATCATCATCCGGGATTGAATCAGGCATATCTGAATAGCAGGATCGTTAGCACAACGAATGCTATTAACTTATCGGGCTGGCTTCCCCAAGTAAATGTGATCGGAAACGGCTTACACTATATTCAGTTGCCGACGACGCTGACAGCAAACTCTGCCAATCCCGGCGGCACTCTCATAGCGACCAAAACGGGAATTGTTAATACCGTTACTCCGCAACTGTCAGTTTCGGAGACGATTTTTAGTCCTCAATTACTCTTTGCAGCGACAACAGCACATTTATATTCCCGCCAGGCATCGGAAAACATCGACAGTTCAAAAATCTTTATTGTTACTGCTGTGAGCAAATCTTTTTATAATTTGTTATTCACGCTTGAACAAATCACGGTTTTACAAGAAGACACGGCGCGTTTAAGTCAAAATGTCAACGATGCATATAATCAATATGTCGGCGGTATTGTCGATGAAACAGATTATCAGCAAGCGATGATTACGTTGAACAATTCGAAGGCGCAGCTGCGGCAGCAGATCGAAAATGTAGCTCCGGAATATGCATCCCTGAAACAATTGATGGGGTATCCTCCGGAAAAACAATTCAATGTTGTGTTCGATACATTGCAGATGGAACATGAAATTGCGTTCGATACGACACAACCGTTGCTCTATGAGAATCGGATTGAGTACCGGCAGCTTCAAACCGCAAAAGACATTCTGCACCATCAAACGTTATCCAATGTATTTTCTTTTTTCCCGACAATATCGGCTGTCTATAGTTACAATTACGAATATGAAACCGACGCTTCGTCGGATTATTTTAAAAATGTTTATCCATATTCGTATGTCGGGTTGTCGCTCAATTTTCCTATCTTCACAGGATTTTCCCGCATCGAAAATTTACATAGATCGAAGCTGCAAGAAGAGATTGCCGATTGGTCGGAAGTCAATTTGAAAGCGCAATTGTATACCGAATATACCTTGGCGCTAGCAAACTATAAAAGCAATTTGAGCAACTGGCAATTGATGAACGATAATCAAGAGCGGGCAAAAAATGTGTATCGCGTCGTTTCGCTTCAGTACAAACAGGGAGTGGTGCCGTACCTCAATATTATCGTCGCGGAATCGAATTTAATTACAGCAGAAATAGGTTCTCTCGATGCGCTGTTTCAACTTCTCTCAAGCAAAATCGATTTAGAGAAAGCGCTCGGGAAAATTTCCTATCCTTAACGTCACGGAACGGACAGAATTATGCAGAGAATAGTTAAAGCAATTTTCATTTTCACGAGTGTATTTCTTTTTTCATGTAGACAGGGTCCTCCACCGTCGTCGAATATTATTTCGGTGAATATCATGCCCGTCAAGATGCAGCGCGTGACGTACTATGACCGGTACACAGCAACGACTGTGGCGTTAAATCAAGTCAACATTCTTCCGGAAGTGCAAGGATATATTACCGGAATATTTTTTACGGAAGGCACCCATGTTGTCAAAGGGCAAACGTTGTTTGAAATCGATAAGCGGATTTACGAAGACAACTATAATACTGCCGCCGCCAATCTGAAAGTTGCGGAAGGAAATTTAAAGCAAGCTCAACAGGATGCAGACCGGTATGAGTATTTGAATAAAAATAATGCCGTCGCAAAACAGTTGTACGATCATGCGATGATCGCGCTGGAAAATGCGCAGCACGCATACAGTTCTGCCGAAGCGCTGTTAAAAACTGCCGAGACGAATTTAAATTATTCCACCATCAAGGCGCCGTTCGCAGGAACGATTGGATTCAGTCAGGTGAAGCTTGGCGATTTAGTGAACGCCGGCCAGACGGTTCTCATCACGCTTTCGTCCGACAATCCGATGGGCGTCGATTTCTTTATCAATGAAAAGCAATTGTCGTATTTCGAAAAGCTTCAGAAAGAAGGCAGACATAGTATTGATTCTTTGTTCACACTGATTCTTCCCGACAACACGCTCTATCCAATTATTGGCAGCATTTCAGTTATCGATCGTGCGGTCAATCCTCAAACGGGTTCCATCCGCATACGATTAGTATTTTCCAATCCTCTATTAAATCTTCGTGCGGGAATGAGTTGTGTTGTGAGAGTACATAATCAGGAACAAACGCCGCAAGTGGTTATTCCCAACAAAGCAGTCGTTGAAGAAATGGGAGAATATTTTGTCTACACGGTGAAAGATTCTGCGATCTCAACATCGGATGGATCGACAGTCACCAATACATTTGCATTTCAAAAGCGAGTTCGCCTCGGAGAAACAGTCGGGCCTAATATTATTATTTCCAGCGGGATTGATGAAGGAGATAAAATTGTCGTTGACGGTGTTCAATCGCTTCATAATGGTTCACAAGTTACCGCGGCAGACAGGCGATCCAAAGGGCAGACGGGTAAGGACTCGGGTTCAAAATAAAGTGCCGAAGTAAATGATTGCATTTTTTTATGATGAAGCATGATTGCTAATACCTTTATCAAAAGACCCGTGACGGCGATTGTGATCTCTATTGTTTTAGTGATCACAGGAATTATCTGCATTCTCAATTTGCCGGTCGAACAATATCCGAGCATAACACCGCCTGTTGTTCAGGTGAACGGACAGTTCACCGGTGCCGATGCGTTGACGGTGGAACAAACGGTTGCGACACCTATTGAGCAGCAAGTGAACGGAACTCCAGGGATGGAGTACATGCAAAGCAACAATACCAATAACGGATTGATGTCGATGAATGTGACCTTTAGTATCGGTACGAACATCGACATCGCAACGTTAGATGTTCAAAATCGTGTGAGCATTGCATCGCCGCTGCTGCCTGCCGCTGTCAGCCGGCTCGGCCTTACGGTTCGCGCACTCAATCCGCACATGCTGATGATGGTCGCCGTCTACGCACCGCAGGGAACACACGACATCACTTTCCTCGATAACTACACAAATATTTTTGTGCAGGATGCGCTACTCCGCGTGCCGGGCGTCGGGAGTATTACACGGTTCACCGATGACTTCAGTATGCGCATCTGGATGAATCCGGAAAAAATGGCGTCCTATAGTTTGACACCGCAGGATGTTATCGCTGCCTTGAATGCACAAAACGTACAGGTTGCTGCCGGATCAGCAGGCGTTCCGCCCCAGCCAAAAACACAATCGTTTGAATTAGGAATTCTTGTCAACGGGCGATTAAGCAAGGTATCGGATTTTGAAAATGTTATTGTGAAAAATGTACCGGCGACAGGAGAACTCGTTCATTTGAAAGATGTAGCGCGCGTGGAGTTAGGTAAGTTCACATTTTCCAGCAACTCCTTCGTCGATGGCAAACGAGCATCGATCTTGATGATTTATCAATCACCGGGAAGTAATGCACTCGAAACGGCAAAAGGCGTGTACTCCGTGCTTGCTCAATTAAAAAAATCTTTCCCGACCGATGTCGATTATGCGGTGCCGTTTGAATCTGTCACGGTCGTCAAAGTTTCCATGAGCGAAGTTGTGGAAACGCTGCTTCTGGCGCTGCTTCTTGTCGCTATCGTGGTTTATCTGTTTCTCCAGAATCTGCGTTCAACGTTAATACCGATTCTCGCAATTCCGGTATCGATTCTCGGTACGTTTTGTTTCTTCATTCCCTTAGGATTTACCATTAACACGCTCACGATGTTCGGCTTCGTGCTTGCCATCGGTATCGTTGTCGATGATGCTATCATTGTTGTCGAAGCCGTGCAGTTGTATATCGACGAGTACCATATTTCTGCGAAAGAAGCGACGTATCGCGCGATGAAAGATATTTCCGGACCGGTGGTTGCAATTGCCTTGATTCTTGCCGCGGTGTTTGTTCCGGTAGGATTTATTCCAGGCATCGTCGGAAGATTGTACCAACAATTTGCGATTACGATTGCTATTTCTGTTGTGCTTTCTGCATTCATCGCCTTGTCGCTGACACCGGCATTATGTTCGCTGCTGCTTCGTCCATCCAATATCAATCCAGCATCCAATCGCCTGGATCAATTGTTCCATCGATTTAATATTTGGTTCGATACTATTACGAATCAATATTCCGACGGCGTGAAGAAAAGTATATATGCTTCACGGTACATTGTCATCATACTCATTTGTCTCTGTATCGGCGCGTTCGGTCTCTTTGAAAATAAATCCAGCGGCTTCATTCCATCGGAGGACGATGGAAATCTTTACGTCACATTCCAACTGCCGCCGGCTTCATCGACAGCGCAATCTGTGGCAGTCATGGCGAAGTTGATGAATGTGATTGCATCGATACCGGGAATGGGACATTACGCTGCTCTTTCCGGATTGAATGTCGTCACCAATGCAACGAATTCAAACTGCGGAACAATTTATTGCCAGTTGAAATCATGGGAAGAACGAACGACCTCTGACGAACAAGTTCCGGGAATCATCGATATTATCGAGAAGAGGATTGCAGAGGCCGATATACGAAATGCCAATGTTCAGGTCGTTCAACCTTCGCCGATTCCGGGCGTCGGTTCGACCGGCGGATTCAGTTTTCAGATTGAACAGCGCAATACGAATGACGACATCCATGCATTTGAAAAAGTTGTCAATACGTTTGTCGATGAAGCGAATAAAAATCCGGCAATCACAAAAGCGTACAGTTATTTTTCGGCACATACACCGAATTACAATCTGATCGTCGACCGGGATAAATGCGAGAAACTTGGTGTCAATGTATCGGATGTGTTCACGACAATTCAAGCGTATATGGGCAGCATGTATATCAACGACTTCACGACATACAATCGTACATTCCATGTTGTCATTCAGGCCGATACGATGTTTCGTGCATTGATTTCGAATATCGATAAATATTATGTACGGAATCAAACAGGAGCCATGGTGCCTCTTGGTACGCTCGTCAGTTACAAACCGACGGAAGCCGCACCGCTGATTTCGCACTTCAACATATTTCGATCGGCTGAAATCGACGGAGCGTCGCCGAATGGTTACAGCAGCGGCCAAACGTTAGAAGCGTTAAAAGAAGTTTCTGCCAAAGTGTTGCCTGCAGGATATGAGTACGAATATTCGGGATTGAGCTACGAAGAAAAGCAAGAAGGTACATCGACGATATACATTTTTATTTTCTCGCTTACATTTGTTTTTCTTTTCCTTGCAGCGTTGTATGAAAGCTGGTCGGTTCCATTTTCCGTTTTGCTTGCTGTGCCTATCGGAGCATTCGGTGCAATCTTTACGCTCACGCTGCTGCCAAGTATCACGAATAACGTGTACGCACAAATCGGTCTTATCACATTGATCGGACTTGCGGCAAAGAACGCCATTCTGATTGTCGAGTTTGCCAAAGTCCGTGTGGATCGGGGAGAAGAACTAATTCGATCTACGATTGAAGCGGTGAAGCTGCGCTTGCGGCCCATTGTGATGACCTCGATGGCGTTTATCCTAGGAGTTTTACCGTTAGTCTTTGCAACAGGCGCTGGTGCAATTGCCCGCCGGACGATCGGATTCACTGTGCTCGGCGGTATGCTGGCAGCATCGACGATTGCAATTTTTATTGTTCCGGTCTTGTTTGTCATTATTACTCGCATCTCCTATGGCTCAGAAAAACTTGCGTACCTGCAAGCCCATCATCATGATTTAATGGAAAAAGCCAAACGCGTGGAAGAACAAAACATCGATGCAGAATTAGAGTATGATCTTCAAAAATCACGCGAACATCATACTTCCGCCCAAGAATGATTGCGAACACATTTATAAAAAGGCCCGTGACGGCCATTGTGATTTCTATTGTTCTGGTGATTTCCGGAGTCATCTGCATTACGGTGTTACCTGTCGATCAATATCCCAATATTACGCCGCCCTCGGTATCGGTTTCGGGGCAGTACACAGGAGCAGATGCACAAACCGTCGAACAAACTGTTGCAACGCCGATCGAGGAACAGGTCAACGGAACGCCC
>DATKMP010000273.1:0-13621 GCA_035541775.1 Bacteroidota bacterium
AAACTTGTGAGTACCACTATTATTTTCGAAGAACTTTGATTCAATGCCCGTTCGTCGTTCTGCGCGAACAGCATATAATAGTACGGGAATGTTGCTGAAAACTCAAGCTTGTGTTTATGCGTTTTGCAGGTTTCTTTTTCCCGCTTTTTTCCTGTATCTTTTTCAAGGATGAAAATGTCATGAAGAAGTTCACACTCAAACCGTTACCGGGCGAAATTCTACATCTTGTGCAGCCGCAGCATCTGCGCATTGATTACAAAAAAGAATTGAACGATGCACAGTACCGTGCGGTAACGTCGGTGAACGGCCCGCATTTAATTATTGCCGGCGCCGGCACAGGAAAAACGCGGACCATCGTGTATCGCGTTGCCTATCTGGTCGAGCTTGGCGTGAAACCGGATTCGATTTTGCTCTTAACGTTCACGCGCAAAGCCGCGCAGGAAATGCTGCGCAAAGCGTCGATCACGTTGGATAGCCGCTGTGATCAGGTTGCAGGAGGAACGTTTCATTCGTTTGCCAATAATATTTTACGGAAGTACGCAGGGCAACTTGGATACGAAAATAATTTCACCATTCTCGATCAAGCGGATGCGGAAGATGTGGTGAATTTGCTGCGGACAAAAATGAAATTCGATACAAAAGAAAAGCGATTTCCGCGAAAAGAAACATTGTACGATCTCTACAGCCGTTCGTTGAATACCTTGATGCCGGTGAAGGAGTTGCTCGCTGCCGATTATCCGCAGTATCTGGAATTAGAACAAGAAATCGCGATGTTGCATGCCGCGTATGTTACCTACAAGCGCGAACACAATTTCATGGATTACGACGATTTGCTGTTGAATCTGCATGAACTACTGCGTAAGAATGAATCGGTGCGCAATGTGCTGTGCGATCGGTACAGATATATTATGGTGGATGAATATCAGGATACGAATCGCGTGCAGGCGGAAATTGTGAAATTGCTTTCATCGGAATATCGAAACGTGATGGTCGTCGGCGACGATGCCCAGTGCATTTATTCCTTCCGTGGCTCGACGATTCGCAACATTCTTTCCTTCAACGAAGAATTTCCCGATTGCAAAACCATCGCGCTGGAAGAAAACTTTCGCAGTACCCAACCGATCTTGAACTTAGCAAATGCTGTTTTGTCAAGGGGAACTGAAGTGCTGAAACAGTAAGTCTAAAAGTCGTTGAGTCATTGAGTAGTTGAGTCTTTGAGCTATTAAGTCGTTGAGTAATTTTATCTTTGGAAAAAATAAAGTAGTAATCATAAATCAACAAAATACCAAATCATCAAATCACAAAATCAATAAATCATAAGATTTGTACACCAAGCAATTATATACAACTAAACCCGGTGGAACGCTTCCGCAATTAGTCGCAACGGAAAATGAAAACATGCAGTCGCGCTATGTAGTGCAGAAAATTTTAGAACAACGCGAAATGGGAATTGCGCTGGAAGATATGGCAGTGCTGTTCCGCTCGTCGTTTCATTCGTTCGATCTGGAAATCGAATTGACGAAAGCAAATATTCCGTTCCTCAAATTCGGCGGGTATAAATTTATCGAAACGGCACACGTGAAGGATGTCATTGCGTATTTACGCGTACTGGAAAATCCAAAAGATGTGGTGGCGTGGAATCGCATTCTTTTATTAATCGATGGCGTCGGGCCCCGAACGGCGGAAAAAGTGATCGATGATATTTTAAAGCGCCGCGTCGGATTGGCGAAAGAATTTCAAGAAGCGGTGACGGCAACGACAAAATTCTGGATGGACTATGGAAATTACCCGGAACATATTCGTTCGCTGTTTGCGATGCTGAAAGATATTGCTGCGCCGACGGTAACGCCTGCCGAAAAAACAAATCATGTTCTCCATTACTATGAACAGTTGATGCGGAGTAAATACGAAGATTATTTGAAACGTAAAAAAGATCTCGAAACATTTCAAAACATAACTGAACGGTACAAATCTGTCGATGAATTGCTGACAGACCTTGCGCTGGAACCGCCGAACGAAAGCGTGAGCGATATCGAATCGCCGGGAAAAGAAACGGAATTTTTAACGCTCTCCACTATTCACAGTGCGAAAGGGTTGGAATGGAACACGGTGTTTGTGATTTATGCGCTTGACGGAAGATTCCCTGCTATGCGTGCTGCCGGCAGCGACGAAGAAATGGAAGAAGAGCGGCGATTGATGTATGTGGCATGCACGCGCGCCAAAGAACATCTCATTATCACCTATCCGATGAATATTTATGACCGTGAAAGCGGATTGATTCTCACCAAGCCGTCTCGCTTTCTTGAAGGCATTGGAGAAAATTTATTGGAACCGTGGGTGGTGGAATAAATAAGAGATGACGATGTTCTGTGATGGCTTGAAGTTTGACGAAATCATATTTGAAGAGCGGACGAACTTCCTGTCCTGAGAGAAAAAATATTGATTATCAATGATTAATTTAAGAGATTAAAGGTAATTGATTTTTGTCGACTTAGTTTTTCCGGGGCCCACCAAACCCGTCACTTGAAACGACGAGCAAACAAACAGTGAATAAAAAAATAATCATGAGAGAAGTTTTTGTGCTGAAAGCGCAATGGAGTATAAGGAGAATAGAGATATGAGAATCAATCCCAAGCATATTGGCCATGGTTCCAGCAGAATGATTTTTGTTATAGTGTTGTTGTCGGTTGCGATGCACGGTTCGTTTGCGCAATGGACGCAGACAAATGGGCCGGATTGCGGAATCATAACCAGCGTTGCGGTTTCCGGTACGAATATCATTGCCGGAACAACAAACGGCATCGTTCTTTCTACTCACAGTGGAACAAGCTGGGGACAAACTGCGTTGACGAATATTTATATTCAAACGATAGCGGTTTCTTCTAATGGGGCAGACGGAACGAATCTTTTTGCGGGAACATACGGCAGCGGCATCTATCGTTCCACCGATAATGGTTCAAGCTGGAGCGCTGTTGATAGCGGATTGACGAACAAGTATGTCAATGCGATTGCCGTTTCTGGATCGAATCTTTTTGCCGGCACTGATGGAGGCGCTTTTCTATCCACCGACAACGGCGTCAGCTGGAACATGATCGATAGCAACTTGACGAATACGTTCGTTCAATCGCTTGCGGTCGTCATGAACGCAGGCGATACAACAGTGTTTGCCGGAACGAACGGCAACGGCGTTTTTTCTTCAACCAACAACGGAGTCAACTGGAATGGCACCGGCTTGTCAAATGTGCCAGTAACGGCATTAGCTGCAAACGGTACAACGCTTTTTGCCAGCATCAATAGCGATACGGTACTTTGTTCTACGAATAATGGAACGACTTGGAGCGGCATCGGCAACGGTTTAGCCAACACCACCATCAATGCGTTAACGGTTTTTGATTCATGTCTTTACGCGTGTACCAACAATGGCATCTATTCGTACAATCTCTTGCCGCTTTCGAACGGAGTTTTTCCGAAGTGGAACAGCATGGGGCTTTCGAATGATCGCGTTCTATCGTTTGCTCGTTTCGGATCCAGTTTTCTTGCAGGAACGTACGGCAATGGATTCTTTCTTTCTACCAACAACGGCACAAATTGGAGCAACACCGGTTTGGTGAATACCTATATCTATGCGCTTGCTGTTTCCGGTACAGATCTTTTTGCTTCCACCAATAACGAGCAGCCGGTTTCTATGTCTTCGGATCAAGGTGCAAACTGGGCCACGGCCGATAGCGGCTTTACGAGTCATTATATTACATCGTTCGCCGTTTCTGGTAACAACCTTTTTGCAGGAACGATTGGAGGAGGCGTTTTCTTCTCTGCCGACAACGGTACAAGTTGGAGTGCAGTCGATACAGGATTAACCAACCTCAATGTGTCATCACTTGTATTTTCCGGTACGAATCTTTTTGCCGGGACATACGATGGGGGGATTTTTCTTTCTACCAACAACGGTACAAATTGGAGTCCGGTGGACAGCGGATTGACGAGCATCTATATTCAGACGCTTGCGGTTTCCGGTTCCAATCTCTACGCAGGCACAACGTACAACGGTGTTTTTCTTTCTACCAACAACGGCACAACTTGGGCTCAAGTCGATAGCGGCATGACGGATACGATGGTAACTTCATTGGCTGTTATCGGCACGAGTATTTTTGCGGGAACAAATAGCGGCGGTGTTTTTCTTACCACCAATAATGGCATAAGCTGGAGTGCAGTCGATAGCGGGTTGACGAATGCCCGCATTCAAGCGCTTACTGTTTCTTCTAACGGAACAAACAGCGGAAATATTTTTGCCGGTACGAATGGCGGCGGTGTTTTTCTTTCGACCAATAATGGGACAAGCTGGAATGCCATCGATAATGGACTAACGAATCCTTTCATATCTGTTCTCGCGGCTTCAAGCACAACTCTTTATGCGGGAACGTATGGAAGCGGTGTCTGGAGCAGGCCGTTATCGGATATCATAACAGGAATTGCACGCACACCTGCTCAAGAACCGCGTACGTTTTCATTAGCACAAAATTTTCCCAATCCATTTAACCCGAGCACAACTATTGCATTTTCAATCCCGTCGAAATCGCATGTCACATTAAAAATATACGATATCTTGGGACGAGAAGTCGCAACATTGATCAACAGCGATGTATCGGCAGGAAGCCATACCCAGCAGTGGAATGCTTCGAACTTCTCGAGCGGCATTTATTTTTATCGCTTGCAGGCAGGGTCATTGAACCAGACCAAAAAACTTCTACTGCTGCGGTAACGGTTAGAATGGCATCGGAGAAAATTTATGAGAACTGCGGGTGACGGAAGAAGAATTTTATGTGAGGACGTTCCGTTCCGATTATGGCTGATATATTTTAGCCGAATGGTGAGCAGCACTTTCATTTTTTAAACAAAGACCAATTTTTTCGATTATGAGCGGGTTGCCACCGTTATGCTCTTTGCACGCTTTGGAATTACCGGGTGCCGGCAGATTCAAAAAATATTTTTTCGCTCTGTGCGTTTAAATTCGTTGACTTTCCGCTGTCTATTTCCTAATATGTTGCCGTATAATAACTTAACGCCCAAAACGGTTTGTATGAAAGAATAAAATTACGATGTCGAAAACTGCAAAATGGATTTTAGGAATCATTGCGTTTCTGGTAGTGATTTTCGGATTGATGATGATATCTGTTGTGCTATGGATTTTTTCAGATGACAATGACGAGACAACTTCTACCAGCGGCGATAAAGTCGCTGTCGTAGAATTGAAAGAGACGATTGTTTCATCCGAAGATGTTGTGCGGCAATTTAAAAAGTACGAAGATAATCATTCGGTAAAAGCGATCGTGTTCCGCGTTGAATCTCCGGGCGGCGGCGTGGCAGCAAGCCAGGAAATTTTTGAAGAAGTGAAAAAAATACGCAATGCCGGCAAACCGATTGTTGTTTCGATGGGCTCGGTCGCAGCAAGCGGCGGTTATTATGTTTCGTGTCCCGCGACAAAAATTTTTGCAAATCCCGGAACGTTGACCGGCAGCATCGGCGTGATTATCGAATTCATGCATTTTAAAGAATTGATGAACAAGATCGGCGTGGACGAAACGACGATCAAAACGGGAAAGTTCAAAGACATCGGTTCTCCGTACCGCAAAACAACGGAAGAAGAAAAAGCATACTTCCAATTTGTCATCGGCGATGTGTATAACCAGTTTGTCGATGCAGTGGCAACCGAACGAAAATTGGATCGCGCCCATGTTGTGCAATATGCGGATGGGCGCGTGTTCACCGGCAGGCAAGCATTGGAATACGGTTTTGTCGATACGCTCGGTACATTTGAGGACGCGGTGAAGTATGCGGCGAAGCTCGGCAAAATTACAGGCAAGCCGAGTGTCGTGAAAGAAGGCAAAAAGAAATCGCTGATCGATCGCATCGTAGGTGACGCGACATCGGAAGTAACGAAGATCCGCGAACAATTTTTACAACAGCCGATGCTGCAATATCGATTTTCGGCTACCAACTAATTGAAGGAGGATTTGTGACGAAAGCGGATATTGTTGATGTCATTGCTTCAGCAACCGGTTTGACCAAAGTCGATACCGAAGCCGTCGTGGACGGATTTATTTATACTGTCATCGATGCAATGAAAGAAGGAAAGAATATCGAGATTCGCGGATTCGGCAGTTTCAAAATTAAACATCGCAAAGGGCGCATGGCGCGCAATCCGCGCACTGGCGAACAGGTGATGGTGGAAGACCGCATTGTGCCGACATTCAAAGTATCGAAAGAAATGAAGCAGCTTGTAAATGCCAATCTGAATAAAGGAAAAGCATAATGGCCGAAATGACGCCGAACATTCTTTGCCCGCATTGCGGTGCGGAATTACATTGGGGCGATGCTTCGTGTACTTCCTGCGGCGCGGCGATCGCGTGGCAAAAAGAATCTCCGGCGCCTGCCCTCAAAGGCAAACAGCAGCCATCGATTCACTCTTCCAATAAAAAAACATCATCTCAAAAATTTTCTTTTCCGTTCATTGCCGGTCTTGTTGTCGGCATTGTTCTTTCGGTTGTGGCGTATGAAATAGTTTTAGATAAACGCACGAGCATCGAACCGGCCATTGCGCAGCCGGCGGCGGCGAAGGTGCAGGCGATGCAGCAGATTCAAAATTTAGAAAAACAATTGCAAGCAGACCCCAAGAATAGCGCGGTAGAATTGGAATTAGCAAATCTTTTTCACGACAATATGATGTGGGATAAAGCAATTGCGCATTATAAATCGTATCTTAGTATGAATTCCACGGATGCTAATGCTCGCGTTGACCTTGGCATCTGTTATAAAGAAAGCAACAGGTTGCCGGAAGCGAAACAGCAAATGCAAGAAGCGTTGAAGTACGAGCCGAAGCATGTGCTGGCGCATTTCAATCTGGGCATCGTTGCATTGAGCGAAGGAAAGTTTGAAGAAGCGAACGCATGGTTCAAGAAAACAATTGAGCTTGCTCCCAACAGCGACGTCGGGAAGCGGGCGCAGCAGTTATTAGAACAACACACACAACCCATCACGTTAAAGTAAGAAAGGAGTCGCGCATGCCCTGTGGACGAAAACGAAAGCGTCACAAGATAGCGACGCACAAGCGGAAAAAACGCTTGCGCAAGATGCGTCATAAGAAGAAGATCCGTTAGTGACCGACATTCTCGCCGCCTGCTGTACATGTTGCAGCGGGCGGAAGAGCATGGAGCGTGTGTTGCAGAAAAAATTTTTCTCAAAAGCATTCAATACCAAGAAAAGGAGATTTCTATGGCACAAGAAAATGATGGAATGGCAAAAGGGTTGATTATCGGCTTTGTCGCCGGCAGTATCGTTGGAGCTGCGATTGCACTGCTGTATGCGCCGAAACCGGGGAAAGAATTACGCGCCGACCTTCGCGAGAAGGCAGGCGATCTGGCGGAGAATGCGCAGGAATATGTTGAACGCGCCAAAGCCAAAGCGGTGGATGTCATCAATGAAGGAAAACGCAAAGCATCCACGCTGGTGGATGATGCTCGCCGACAGGCAGACTCTTTGCTGGGGGATGCGAACCGCATTATGAGCGAAGCTCGAAAAGGAGAAAACACGAAGAACAGTTAGTTCTCGTAGTTCAACATGTCTATCTAACAAAAAGGAATGCAAGTGGAAACATTGGTGGACCTTGCCAAAATACTGGCGCTGTTGAGCGCCGCAGCGTTGTGTATCTACACGATTGTTGTGCTGATACGTGTGAACGGACTGTTGCGCGTGCTACAAACCGAAATTATCGAACTCAACAAGTCCCTCAAGCCTGTCTTAGAAAATATTAACGTCATTACGGAACGCTTGCGCTCGATTGCCACGAAAGTGGACGACCAAGTAACGATTTTGCATGGCTTGTTCTCGTCGTTCCAGCGTGTTGCCGACAACGTGCTTCATTTTGAAGATCGCATTCAGCACATTATGGAAGAGCCGTTTATGCGCGTCAATTCGCTGCTGGGCAATATTGTTGGGAAAGTAACTTCGTTCTTCACGCACCGTTCATAAAACGTATTATACCTGCACGATGCATGGAGATTATTATTCATCCAATGGAGTCTTGACTTCACGAAAGGAGATACTACTTTGTCTAAAGCAATTTCCAAAGACTATACAGTTGATAAAATTCGCACCATTGCCGTCATCGGTCATGGCGGCTCCGGCAAAACGAGTTTGACCGAATCGTTGATGTTTGTTTCAGGAGCATCGAATCGCATGGGCCGAGTGGAAGACGGCTCGACGATTTCTGATTATCATCCGGACGAAATCGAACGGAAAATTTCTATCAATACAGCCCTCACGAATACGGACTGGCGCGGCACGAAAATCAATATCTTAGATACGCCGGGCTATTCCGATTTTACCGGCGAAGTTATTTGTGCATTGCGTGTTGCCGACATCGCCGTGGTCGCAGTGAAATCCGTGGAAGGCGTGGAAGTCGGTACGGAGATTGTTTGGAATTATACAAAAAATTTTCAAACACCCGCGATGCTTATTGTGAATAAATTAGACAACGAAAACGCCGAATTCGATCACGTTCTGGAAACAGCGCAGGAACGGTTCGGGCACGACGTTGTCGTCGTTCAATTTCCGGTGAATCAAGGGTTGGCGTTCGACTCCGTTGTCGATGTGCTGCGCATGAAAGTATTGAAATTCAATCTCGATGGCAGCGGCAAATTTTCGGAAGAAGATATTCCTGCTCACCTTCAAGAACGGGCAAAACAATTGCACGAAGAGTTGATCGAAAAAATTGCCGAGACCGATGAAAAATTGATGGATAAATTTTTCGAAGCCGGCACGCTTGAAGGCGCAGATTTGGAAAACGGATTGCGGCTTGCACTGGTACAACGAAAAATCTTTCCGTTATTTTGTGCGGCAGGTACGCTTGGTGTCGGGACGGCACCGCTGCTGGAGTTTCTCGCAACGTACTGCCCTTCGCCGAGAGACCGCGGACCTATTTCAGCAATGCAAGTCGGCGATAAAAAAGAAATTTCCGTCGATCTGGAAAAAACAAAAGAACCGTCGCTGTTTGTTTTCAAAACGGTTTCGGAAGAACACGTCGGGGAGTTGTCATTCTTCCGCGTGTATTCGGGAACAATCGTGCCGGGACTCGACCTTGTTAATCAAACCAACGGTAAGCCGGAACGACTGGGACAGATTTTTGTGATGGTGGGGAAGGAACGTTTGGAAGCGACAAAACTCGTCGCCGGCGATATCGGCGCAGTCGTGAAGTTGAAAGATACGCACACCAACAACACGCTCAGCAGTCGTAACTTTGCAATCGAATATCCCCGCATCACATTCCCCGATGCGGTGATCCGCATGGCGATCAAACCGAAAGCCAAAGGCGATGAAGATAAAATGGCAACGGGACTTCATGCATTGCATGAAGAAGATCCGACGTTCTTGATGACGGTCGATGGCAAACTCAATCAAACCATTATTGCCGGACAAGGTGAATTGCATTTACTGATCGTGACCAAACGATTGAAACAAAAATACGGCGTCGAAGTCGATTTAGTAGAACCGAAGATTCCGTACAAAGAAGCGATTCGCGCCGTTGTTGCCGATGCAGAGTACAAACATAAAAAGCAAACCGGCGGACGCGGGCAATACGGCCACGTGCATTTAAAAATCGAACCGCTGCCGCGCGGCACAGGATTCCAATTTGAAGATGCGATCGTCGGCGGCGTGGTCCCCGGACGTTTTGTTCCCGCCGTAGAAAAAGGCGTGGTGGAAATTATGGCGCGCGGAGTCCTTGCCGGTTATGAAGTTGTGGATGTGCGCGTAACAATTTTTGACGGCACATATCACACCGTCGATTCCGATGAACATTCCTTTAAGATCGCCGGCACCATGGCGTTCAAAAAAGGATTTATGGAAGCGAAGCCCGTTCTCTTGGAGCCGATCAACGAAATTGTGGTGACGGTGCCGGAAGAATATATGGGCGATGTGATGGGCGACCTTTCCGGGCGACGCGGAAAAATTCAGGGTATGGAAGCGGAAGGGCATTTCCAGATCATCAAAGCAATGGTGCCGATGGCAGAAATTCATAAATATTCTACCATCCTCCGCTCGATGACGCAAGGACGCGGCGTGTATAAAACGAAGTTCTCGCATTACGATGAAATGCCGAAGGAATCGATGGAGAAAGTGATCGCCTCCAGCGAGAAAGCAAAAGACGAAGAAGAATAATTTAGAATTCAGAGGTTAGAATTCTGAATTCTTCGGTCATCCATCAAAATTCATAAACGTCTCGTATCAATGTGTGTTGATGCGAGATGTTTCTATTTTAATGGCGGGAGTTAAGAATAATGCACCGAACACACCACGGCAAACTTTGCTCTACTCGGCAATCCGGTTGAAGAGTTGTTCCAGATGATGTTCAATATGGCGCACATAATCTGCGACGATAAATTCCAGCGGCACAGGTTCCGGCTTCCCGACATCGCATGTGTGCGACAAGGCCTCGGCAGAGATGTGCGCCATGATGTGTGCAAGGTGAAGATTGTACGCATACCACAACGAGAGAATATGCTGCCAAGATTCTTGCTGGTACTGCTGCACGTGTACCCAATGATCCTGTGAATATCTGAAAGTACCAATGTGTTCAACTTCCTGCATTCGCACAATGCGCTGGTGATTGTTGGAAGCGGAATCGATCATGTGTCCGAGAATTTCTTTGGGTGACCATTTCTCCGGTAGCGGTTTGTGCGATGCCTGTTCTTCCGTTATGGATTGAAGTTTCGGAAATGCAGTGTGGACGATTTTAAAAAGTTGTTGCGAAATTTGTTGCATAAGAAATAACCTATTGTAATTTTGAAAAGTGTCATAGTCGTTTTCCACTGCATCTATAGGTAACAAAAAATGCTCGCAGCATGCAAGTTATCCAGAAGGCGACCGTACAATTTTGAAAATTGGTGTTGCTATTTTTTGCTTTCCCCAAATACGATTTTTGTGCAGAAATTTTTTCTGCCAAACAAACGGCGTGTAAAATTAAACGTCCTGCTTATTCTCTATTTCGTATGCGCGAGACTAATTTTTCAATAGCGCCAAGGAATTGAAGCAGCAATCCTGCTAAACTTTTCTTGCGCGGAATATAGGAAGATTGAATTTCATCCAATTCTTTTCCCACCTGCACTTTTAGCGAGGGCGATTTGGAAATGGAAAGCACCTGCGATGGATACACGCTTCGATGCCCGGTCATTAAAAAGCTGATGACGCATGCGACCGTAGCATACGGAGCGATTTGCGGCCCGAAGAGTTCCACTGCCATAATGCTTGCAGCAATCGGTGTGTTTGCGGCTCCGGCAAGAACTGCTGCCAGTCCGATAGCGGCAAAGGTGCCGAGATTTAAATTCATAACGGTTGCAAAAAATAATCCTGCCGTTGTGCCGATGAAAAAAATCGGTGTGACGATGCCGCCGCTGCCGCCAAAGCTTAGTGTGACGGCGGTGAAAATCGGTTTTATTAAAAAGGCATACCAGTCGGTTGCTTCACCGCGAAATCCTGCTTCGATTACAGGCAATCCGAGTCCCAGATATTTTGCGGAGAAGATGAACGTCAATCCCATTAGCGCCGCGCCGCCGATCAATCCTTTCAACGGCTTCCAGATATTTAAGCGTGCAGAAAGGCGTTCGCCAAATTTTAAAGTCTCAATCAGAAAAATCGAACACAACCCGAAAAATAACCCGCCGAGCATGACTTTAAAAAGAAATAATTCCGAGAAGACCGGAATAACATTGACTGCGCCATGAAAATATGTAACACCGAGTGCGGATGAAACTTGATAGGCAGTGATGCCTGCGATGAAGGAGGGTAGCAGCACTTCGTACAAAATGGCGCCGACAAACAGGACTTCCACACCGAAGAACGAACCGGCAATCGGTGTGCCGAACACGGCAGCGAAACCTGCGCTGATGCCGCAGATAACAAGCTTTTTCCGGTCGTGGTCATCAAACTTCAAAAGGTCGCTGACAAATGATGTCAATCCCGCACCGATTTGTGCGCACGGGCCTTCTTTGCCGGCGGAACCTCCGGTTGCGAGCGTGATAATCGTTGCAACAAGTTTTACTGGCACCACGAGCAGCGGAATTTTTCCCGAATGCTTGTGAATTGCTTCGATCACTTTTTCTGTTCCGTGGCCTTCAGCATCCGGCGCAAGATATTTTACCATCAGCGCACTGAGAAACATAGCAGCGGGAAGAAGCAAAAATGTATAAGGCCATTGATGACCTTGAGCGGTTGCCCATCCGAGTATTTGTAAAAATATTGCTGTTACTCCGCCGACAAGTGCACCTGCACCTGTGGCAAGTACAACCCATTTAATAATGCTGAGAAAAAGAATGGTCGATTCGGTTAATTGTTTGTTCATACGATCATCAAGATAAGAATCTGTTGGTTAAAATTGAAGTACCATTAGTTACCAACGAGATGCATCATTTTTTCGACGACCGCTTTTACTTTATCCAAATCGTTAAAATGGGCGAGATACCGAGGCCGTAATTCGTGAGCCAGTGAAATCATTTCAGCCGTATCATCGCAAATAATTATGAGATTGTCTGGCTCATTGTGTTCAAACAGCGAATGAAGAGTGTAAAAATCTTTCGATCGCTCGACGACAGTAATAATCACACACGGATCTATGCGATGCTCGGCAATAAAATTGTAAAATTTTTGTATCGCATTAAATACCGAAATTGTTACGCCCGGAATGCGAAGCAGCATTCGTTCCAGCATCAATTCGATACTGCTATCAAGCATCGCATAGATCAGAATTTGCATGGCACTCGGCTCATTCTTTAGGATTTTGTTGCGAGCGCTTTTTCATGTTGTGCTTTATGTTTCCAATAGGATCGTTCCAGCTTTGTTTCCTGAGCAGACAGCGGAGCTTTCTCAGGAATCATTAAGTGCTGGCCTTTATAAATCAGATCGGGATTTTTAATTTGTCCGCGATTGTCTTCCCAAATTTTCGGCCAGAGAAATGGATTGTGATAAATCTTTGGCTTGGCAGCAATATTCCATAGGCAATCGCGGTCGTGTTTCCATGTTCCCACAATGTAAGTGATGTGGTGTTTGTTTGCTTCAGAAAGCGGCGCACGGATTTTATCTAACCGCTGTTGCTGATCCTGAAGTCTCGTGGCATTTTCCGGAATAAGAGCCAGCGGACGTTTCATCGTTCGTGAAATCAATGCCTGCAATGAATCGATTTCAGTGCGTTGTGCTAGCAAATCGACATCGGAAAGACGCGCGAGCTTGTTCAGTCGCTCATCGATTTGATCCAGCACCTGAGAAAACTCTTTCGCCTGCTGTTCGGAACGTCCGAGCATGGAATATAATTGCGTATGACAATTTTCAAGCTCCGTTGCTAAGGATGCATCGCGCTCTTTCAATGCAGCAACAGATTTTTCCAACGCCTCGACTTGATTTTTTAAATCATCGCGCTGGGTTATCGCTTGCTGCAATTCATTTTGCCATTCTTCTTTGGACTCCGGCTGAGCTATTAAACCAGTCGTCATGCTGCTGGAAAGTAAAAAGAGTACGGGAAAGATCAGTTTCAAGTTCATTGTTCATCGCTCCTATTCATGAAGTTTCGCTTTTACAG
>DATKMP010000274.1:0-16042 GCA_035541775.1 Bacteroidota bacterium
ATCGTCGGCATCAAATGATAATCGGAAATCGGAAATCGGAAATCGCCCATTCCACGTCGTCGTCAATCTTTCCACCACGCGCGCTGTTGAAGACATTGCAGCGAAGTATGGTGCAAGGACATCGCGAACGGCTGTCGGGGAAATTAATGTTGCCAAACGAATGAAAGA
Source organism: Bacteroidota bacterium (assembly GCA_035541775.1). Taxonomy (GTDB): domain Bacteria; phylum Bacteroidota; class Ignavibacteria; order UBA10030; family UBA10030; genus DATKMP01. Next base: position 169 of record DATKMP010000274.1, read on the forward strand.
ATTGAACGCTGTTGTCGGCGGAGAAGGCAGCGGCGGCATTATTTTGCCGGCGGTACATCTTGGCAGAGATGCAATGGTCGGCATTGCGCTTTTGCTGCAACATCTGATTGAATTCGGCGGAACACTCTCCGAACTGAAAGCAACGCTGCCTCAGTATTTTATAACCAAAGGAAAAGTATTGCTCGGCACACTCAACGCCGATGCCATTCTCAAACGTCTGCAAGAACAATATGCTGCATCCGGAAAAATAAACACGGATGACGGATTGAAAATAGATTTTCCAGAATCCTGGGTACATTTGCGTAAATCGAATACGGAACCGATTATTCGCATTATTGCCGAAGCGCACACAACCAAGGAAGCAGATGCATTGGTTCAAACATTTACGAAGGAAATTCTTTCATAGTTTTTTATTTCGCGCGGGGAAATGATGCACAATATTCGCGATTTACTTCGGCTTGCTTCTGTCCCGAAAATCGGCACACAGAAAATTCGTTCGCTTGTTGCCCATTTCAAATCCGTCGATGCCGTATTCGAGGCCTCGATGAAGGAACTCGTTCAAATTCCCGGCATCGATAAAAAAATTGCATCGCATATTATTCACCACACCGGCGGAGAAAAATTTGCCGATGAGCAATTGAAACGGTTGAATCGAATCGATGCGCGCATTGTGACCATCTGGGATCAAGAATATCCGGAATTACTGAAAAAGATTTATGATCCGCCGGCGTTTTTGTTTGTGCTTGGAAAATTTAGCGATGCCGACCTTCGTTCCATGAGCATCGTCGGCACACGGCATCCGACGTCATACGGACAAACCGTAACAGAACAGTTATGCACCGAACTTGCTCGCCGACAAATCACCATCGTCAGCGGGTTGGCGCGCGGCATCGACACCATCGCACATACGACAGCGCTGAGCGCCGGTACACGCACCATCGGTGTGATCGGTTCCGGCATCGATGTTCCCTATCCGCCTGAAAATAAAAAGTTGATGGAGCGAATTGCCGACTATGGCGTTGTCGTGTCTGAATTTTTTATGGGCACAAAACCCGACGCGCCGAACTTCCCAAGACGCAATCGCATCGTCAGCGGTTTATCGGTTGGTACCGTCGTTGTGGAATCGGCAGAAGACGGCGGCGCGATGATTACTGCATCGACAGCGTTAGACCAAGATCGCGAAGTGTTTGCCATTCCCGGCAGCATTTTGGAAAAGCGAAGCACCGGGCCAAACAAATTGATTCGCGAAGGACGTGCAAAATTAATTACGAACGTCGAAGATATTTTTGCAGAGTTACAAATTCAACTGCGACTGCCTCTTGAAGACGCAGTTCCAAAACGCGCCGCGCTCAATCTTTCGTCGGCAGAACAGCAAATTTTCAATCTTCTGTCATCGGCACCGGCGCACATCGACGCCCTTGCTGAGCAGGCAGCCGCATCGACTTCCGACGTTCTCGTCACTTTGCTTTCGTTGGAATTTAAAGGAATCGTCCGGCAGTTGCCGGGCAAGTTATTTTTGAAACTTTAACCAGACATAATCAGTCAAGAAAATTTTTACGCAAACCATCGCCGTATGTTTTTCTTCCTTTGCTCTCGAAGAAATTTTCTTTATACTTCTTACACCGTATGATAAACGTTGATACGATACAAATTGAAGAGTCGTTGCCGCGGATAAAATTCGCGTGCAATGCGGATGCATGCCGCGGTGCATGCTGCACACTTCCCGGAGGACTGGGAGCCCCGCTGCTCGATGAAGAATTGACAGAGATCGATCAGGCATTGTCCATCGTCGAATCAATGCTGCCCCGCGAACATCGCGACGTAATCTACCAACATGGAAAATACGAAGGTGTGCCCGGTTCCTATACGACGATGTGCATCGACCATCATGCGTGTGTTTTTGTGTTGTACGAGAACGGCATCGCCAAGTGCGCATTTGAAAAAGCATATTTTGAAAAAAAACTTTCATGGCGAAAACCGATTTCGTGCCAGCTCTTTCCCATTCGCATCGATCGCGGATGGCCGCAGCGCTTGCGCTATGAACAAATTTCCGAATGCGATCCGGCCATTGAGAACGGTATCGACAAGAATATTTTTTTGGATGATTTTTTAAAAGATGCCTTGATCCGCGCGTACGGCGAACGGTGGTACCGGCAATTCAAAGAAGTGTGTGAATGGCATCGCGCACAAGGCGACAAATTTTTATTCAACCAATGATCAATCTTCAACAACAACTTCGTCTCGGGCTGAAGCTCACACCGCAGCAAATTCAGTATTTAAAGTTGCTGCAATTGCCAACGCTTGCATTGGAACAGCGCATTAAATTGGAGTTGGAAATGAATCCGATGTTAGAGTTGAACGAAGAACCGGAGCCCACCTTAGAACAAGAAGCGCCGGAAACCGAGACACCGCAAGATGAAGATGCAGAAGACGCAAAAGAAAAACAAAAAGAAAAGCAAGAAGAAGATAGTTATACCTTAGACGATTATATGAATGACGACCTTGCTGGGTTTAAAAGCCCCGAGGCAACAAAAAACAGCAATGATGACGACGATGAATCGTATGAATCGCCCATGCCCTCCACCGTACCGTTGACCGAACGATTGTTGAGCCAATTTCGATTCCTTTCCATCAATGATGAAGACATTCTTCTTGCAGAAGAAATTTTGGGAAATGTGGATGAAGACGGCTACCTCCGGCGCGAGCTGGAACTCATCGTTCAAGATTTGAATTTGAGTTTTGGATTGAACATCGGCGTCGAAAAAGCAAAAGCGGTTCAGCAAAATATTTTAAACCTTGATCCACCCGGCATCGCCGCGCGGAATCTTCAAGAATGCCTCATCGCTCAACTTAAAGCCGGTTCGCCGGCACAAGCGCTCAGAGAACTTGCCATAAAAATTCTCACCACTTATTTTGAAGACTTTAAGCTGAAACGTTTCGATAAACTGGAAAAGAACATCGGTGTCAGTCGAGAAACATTGAAAAAAGCGATTGAACTGATTCAGCATCTGAATCCAAAGCCGGGCGAAGGCGAATTTTCCGTTCAAGAAAATTATATTATCCCCGATTTTATTGTCGAAAAAGATGAAGACGATTTCATCATCACGCTGAACGACCGGAACATTCCGCCGCTGCATCTCAACAACGCATACAAAGAATTAGTGATGCCGAAAGGAAAGAATGTTTCTGCTGAAGCAAAAGATTTTGTAAAAAAGAAATTCGAATCGGCGAAATGGTTCATCGCTTCCATTCACCAACGGCGGGAAACGCTGTTGAAAGTAATGCGCGTGATTGTGGATAAACAGCGGCTATGGTTCACCGAAGGCGAAACGCTGAAGCCGATGATTTACAAAGACATTTCGGAAGTTGTCGGCGTCGATATTTCGACCATCAGCCGAGTCGTGAACAGCAAATATGTGCAAACGGAATTCGGCGTGTACTCCTTGCGTTTCTTCTTTACATCCGGTTTGGAATCAGAAAACGGCGAAGACGTTTCGAATCAGGAAGTAAAACAGCGCGTCAGGGATATTATCGCTGCCGAAGAAGCAAAGCATCCGTTGAACGATGATAAAATTGCCGAGATGTTAAAGCAAGGCGGATTGCGGATAGCGCGGCGCACTGTGGCAAAGTACCGCGAACAATTGGGATTGCCTATTGCCCGGCTCAGAAAGAAAGTTTAAGAACGAAAGAAACCAAATGGATGCAGCTTCTAAAATTCATGGAACGACGATTATCGGCTTAAGGCATAACGGAAACGTTGCGGTTGGCGGCGATGGACAGGTTACGCTTGGCAACACTGTTATGAAACAGTCGTCGAACAAAATCCGAAAATTGTACAACAACTCAGTGCTTGTCGGTTTTGCCGGCTCTGCCGCCGATGCGTTCAGTTTGCTGGAGCGCTTTGAAGAAAAGCTTGGACAGCACCAAGGACAAATTGTTCGTTCTGCCGTTGAGCTTGCGAAACTCTGGCGCACCGATAAATATCTGCGGCAGCTCGAAGCATTGCTTGCCGTGGTCGATAAAGAACATGCGCTTATAGTTTCCGGTACCGGCGATGTGATCGAACCGGATGACGGAATTGTCGCTGTCGGCTCTGGCGGTATGTACGCGCTTGCCGCAGCACGGATGTTGGTGAAGCACACAACCATGGAAGCAAAAGAAATTGTTCGTGAATCGTTGAACGCTGCTTCCGACATCTGCATCTATACCAATAAAAATTTTACCATTGAAGAATTATAATCCGTGAAGAAAAAAGAAATCGTTCAACCGCCCAAAGAATTAACACCACGAGAAATTGTTCGCGAATTAGATAAATACATTATCGGGCAGCAAGCCGCCAAAAAAGCTGTCGCCATTGCCTTACGTAATCGCTGGCGCCGGCTCCACGCGCCGGAATCTATTCGTGAAGATATTATGCCGAATAATATTATCCTCATCGGCCCCACGGGAGTCGGAAAAACGGAAATTGCCCGGCGCCTTGCAAAACTTTCCGGCGCGCCCTTTCTCAAAGTAGAAGCATCCAAATTTACAGAAGTGGGATATGTCGGGCGTGACGTCGAATCGATGATTCGCGACCTGACGGAGATTGCCGTGAATATTGTCAAGGCAGAAAAAGCATCGGAAGTGGAAGCGAAAGCGCGTGTACTTTCCGAAGAACATATTCTCGACCTTCTTATTCCGCCGGTTAAACATCGCCATACAACGGATTCTTCAAATCATGATGATTCTTCGCTGGAAGAAGAAAATGCGAAAACGAGAGATAAGTTCCGGGAGAAATTACGCAAAGGCGAATTAGATGAACGCACAGTAGAAATCGAAGTGCATGCATCGCAAATGCCGCTCATGCAAGTGATGGGGCCTTTTTCGATGGAAGAAATGGGCATTAACTTGCAAGAGATGCTGGGAAGCATTGCTCCGCAAAAACAAAAGCAGCGTAAGCTCACTGTTGCCGAAGCACGGCAGGTTTTGATGCAAGAAGAATCGCAAAAATTGATCGACATGGAAAAAGTTGTCAAAGAAGCGCTGGAGCGCATAGAAAATTCCGGCATCGTTTTCATCGATGAAATCGATAAGATTGCCAGCGCACGCGGGCAATCATCCGGCCCCGATGTTTCGCGCGAAGGCGTTCAGCGCGATTTACTGCCCATCGTCGAAGGGTCCAGCGTGTTGACCAAACATGGCATGGTGAAGACAGATCACATTTTATTTATTGCATCCGGTGCATTTCATATTTCCAAGCCGTCCGATTTAATTCCTGAATTGCAGGGTCGATTCCCGATCCGTGTTGAATTACAAAGCTTGACGGAAGATGATTTCGTCAAGATTTTAACGCTGCCCCAAAATGCGCTCATCAAACAATACACCGCATTATTGGAAACAGAAAAACTTTCGTTGGAGTTCGATGAAGAAGCAATTCGAGAAGTTGCAAAGATTGCGTACGAAGTGAATGACCAAGTGGAAAACATCGGCGCTCGAAGGCTGCACACAATCCTGACAACTTTATTAGAGGAAGTTTTGTACGATGCGCCGGATGGAATTAGCAAATCGCCCATCCACATTTCCCAATCTCGTGTACAGGAAAAACTTCAATCGATTGTTCGGAATCGGGATTTAAGCAGATACATTTTATAATACTTCCTCATAATACAAGAGGCGCAACGAATTCGTTACGCCTCTTGTATTGTACACTCGCAGTTCAATCTTTATAATCGAATCTTCATACCGACTGCAAAAGAGAGCGCATTGAAACTTTTCGGTGAAAATGCGGAACCAAACGTATCAGTCGCAAAATCAAGATCGATCGCCCAGAAGTCGATGCCGAATCCAAATGCCCAGCGTGTTTTGTCATCGCCGCCCATAATCAGCCCCGTGCGCAATGGCAATAAAGGAATAATTCGATATTCCGTGCCAAGAGAAAATCTCGGCTTGGTCGTATTCCCCAGTGACTCATTCATTCCTTGTGCATATTCAAAAGCAAGCAAGAGGTGCCCTGGAAGGAAGGAAAGCCCGGGAACCTGTTGAGCTTCCACACTTGCACCTAAATGCATGACGGTCGGCAACGATGTTTTAAACGATTGTCCCGGCGTATTGACTCCTTTGAAAACACTTTTCAAGCTATCACGGACATCATTTGAGTAGCCGGTATAAACATAATGGCCGTTACCAGAAGTCACAATAATATCTTTATCCCATGTAATACTTCCGATGTCAGTGACGCTCCACGAAACAATCATTCCATTCTTTAATTCAGCCGTTAACCCGAGATCGTAGCCGTTTCCTTTTCCCACAGGATCTGGAAATGGTTTCGGTTTAATTTTTGTCGAATCATCATTTTTAAAGACCTTGTTCAACATCTTGTCAAAAAGATCTATCCCCGTACGCTGCGCGGAAAAGTCTGAATTTGCGGTAACAGTATTTAATCCAAGATCATCGACAGTAGAGTTTGTAATGTTCGACTGATTCTTTGTCATTTGAAAGATACCGTATCCGCTAATTGCCTTATAACCGACTCCAACAAAGAGTGATTTGGTGAAGGGAAGAAAATTGGGAATTTTTCTCGCGTATGAAAAATTATATTCACGATAATACCAAGTGTTAAACGATGTCCCGGTCAAATCATAATAAGTATTATCCGGAAACCCGAGCAGATACATATCAACATATCCACGAGTCAGCGTGATTGATGCGCCACCATGATCGATCATGGCAAAGCCGAAACTTCCCAAGACTCCAGCTTGCAACGATACGCCGCCGTACATTTCATCGAAACTAATTTTGGTTCGTGGATTATCCGGCATCTGGTCGCGGATAGTATTTTTGTCCTCATCCGTCAGTGGATACGAAATTCGATGTCCGCCGCCGGTGTCGATTCCCGTAAAATATTTTTGATAAATATCGTACGACATCAATTCAGTACTCACTCGAACATCTGTTTGTCCGAGGTTGATGACAAACGGTGCAATTCCCGGCACAGCTAAGTTTGCCGGATTCACGCCAAGAGCATCGGTGCCGCGTGCGACTGAAACAGCGGTACGTCCCATACCAAGGTTGGTTAAACTGGTTCTATCTCCTGCAAAAACAAATGAAGACACAACCAAGGTAAGTGCAACAAGCGAAGATATCATCGTCGTTTTCATGGTTGTTTTCCTATTTCGATTTTATGGTGTAGGTGATATTGCCAATGCCGATAATTCGAATGTAATTCGATCCGAGCACGCGCACGGTTTGACCGTTGGTCGATTGCAAATTAAAGAGCGTAACACGAATTGAATCGGTCTGATTAAAATACGTCATATCCGTACTATTCAGAGAAACCGTCGAGGTCGATTGTGTCGTACCGCTTGCCCATCCGCTGGAAGCAGCAACCGGCGCAGCGTTAATTCGCATTATATCCGTTTTATCGATGGATGTATCTGGCAGCGTGAACAAAACATCGTTCCGCCGCGTCACCTTATTATATTTTAAAAATTCTGCTTTCATTTGCATCTGGAGCGGCAAATTATTGACCACCGTGAACGATACAGAACAGCTGCCAACATTTTTCGTAAAGTCCGTAGGAATTTGAGAACTATCGAAAGCCATCGTTTGTGTATAAGAGGTGTTCACAATACTAAATCGCAGAGGAATATGTATATCGAACGTCGGATACAAACCTGTTGTATCGTGGAACGTATAGAAATTCGTGTTCGTTTTAAAATCCGGATCAAGCACAACAGATCCTTTCACAAAGAAAGAATCCGGAACGTCGGGGAAAAACCGGGTGAGCGAATGGAAAAACGCTGTATCGGAATTGCTTAATACTTTCAAGCTCGAGTTCACAGGAGAACTTGGGTCATAGCGTCCATAAACAGCCGAGGTCAACCGAAGGGTGTCGATGCGATTATGTTTCGTATTTTTTTCCGTAATCAATAAATTATAATCAGCGGGACAGCCATCTTTTCCGCCCATCGGTATATGCAAGTACAATAACAAGCTGTCAAGACTAATATTTCCCGAAAATCCATTTAAATCGTTGACACTGATGTTGGAGGCAAACCGTTGATCGACATTGACCGCTGTCGTCCTAATTCTCCCCGTCACTTTTTTAAGGATGAACGATGATTGATGAATGACTCCCGCTGTAATATAATCGTTTTTACTGATAATTTTTTTTGCATTGTTCGAATTCAACGTACTCACGACTGCCGTATAGGTAATCTGCGTACCAAATTTATTACCGCTGCCGCCTGTCGTAGCACCGCCTTTAATATTATATTGCGTCATATCAAGAGGTGATGTTGATTTCGTTCCCGACGGGATTGTTGGATTGATGTAATACGGAGCATCGTTCGTGTTGCTCAGCAATTCATTAACCGTGAGTTTCACTCCAATTGCAACGCCGGTGTTATTATTAATGACAAGATTAACTTTTCCGGAATCAAACGTCGCTTCATTAAGGACTGTCGAATCGTCGATTTGCCAAGTTTGCGTACCCGGTGAAGAAACATCTTGTTGCGGGATAACCGCCATTGCACTATCGGCAAACAGAGGCGACGTGGACAAGGCAAATGTCAATTTCGGATTGGCGCTGCTTGTACCTGTTCCCGTCGTGATGGAGATCGGGTCTGTTTTCAAAAAACCGCGGAGAAATTTTCCTTTAATCGAAACTGGATATGTTCCCACTGCACCGGAAGCAAGTTGGACATTTTTCGTCGGAAAGGCGACGACTTTGGTCGTATCCAAAGGAGATGCCGAATTATTTCGAAGGACAAGAGAATCGCCAAACGTCACAGGAATTCCTAAACTGTTCGTCACAGAGAGTGTCATCGTATTTCCCGTTGTATCCGACAAGGTCACATAATCGAACTGCGCGGTATCGTTCACAGTCGTCGAGGGCAGCGTTGCATGGATTGCGAGGGGAATGGGTGCGCTTCCTGCAATGAGATTACTGCTGACGTCGGACGAATAGCTCAATGCGCCGATAGAAAATTTTCCGATCGTTACGGTGATGGATGTATCTGTCGCATTCGCCGTGGGAAGTGTAAAGGGTTGTTTCGGCGATACTTGTGTGTTGACATAATCATATACTCCAGAATTACCACTGACATCGAGAATATTGGAACTCGGTTTCTGTGCATAGGCGCTGAAGTAAGTAGTAATATCGACAAGAGGAATGCTTCCCAGTGAGATAGTTGAGGCGGGAATGATCGGCGAGAGCGGCGCTTCAATACATTGCCACGACACCACGGCCACTCCCAAGAAGACAAGCGACATGGACAACAACATTTTTATCGGTTTATTTTTCATCGGTCTTCCCTCTCTTATCTGGTTCATATTTATTACAATATAACGACACGGGTATGCTTTGTCAAGAAATTGTATGCGTCACGCATCACATCCTGAGCATCTTGTGCTTCGCCTCACAAACAGCAAGGGCTGATGCAGTTGGATTTCGACATCAGCCCTTTCGATAAATAATGATGAACAGAACTATCTGTTAATGAAACTTTTCGTCTTTTGGCGGAGCTTGAAACCCTAACGGCGCTGCTCCGAGAACATCGCCCAGAAGATTGATCTCGCCAAATTTCTTTTCATATTTATCAACATTATCGCGCAAAGCATTTAAAAGCATTTTAGCATGCTGCGGCGTCATAATCACACGCGCGTGCACTCTTGCTTTGGGGATGCCCGGTAACACACGAGTAAAATCAATAATGAATTCCGCCGGCGAATGGGTAATGATTGCAAGATTGGAATAAATTCCTTCCGCTTCTTTTTCACCAAGCTCAATATTGATTTGTTGTTGAACAGGTTCGTTCATATCTTTCTTCATTTCCATTATTTTCCGTTCTTGCGGATGTTATCCGCTTCATTCAATGCCGTTGCGGCTTTGTCTGCTTGTCCGAGACGCGCATAAATGGTTCCCAGCGTATTCCAGATAACAGCATCGCTTGTACGTAATTCGGTTTCGACGGCTGCGCCGCTCTTTGCCGATGCTTGGGCATTTTTCCATTTCATATCTGCGACCTTTTCGAGCCACGGAAGTGCATCCTGAAATTTTTGTTTATAGGCCGTTGACTCATCGCCTTTTTCTTCTGCAGCTTTTTTCATATCAACGCCGCAGTTGTAGATCGTTGCGCCAAGATCGAACAAGGCATCGCTATAGTCAGGATCAATGGCAAGCGCGGCTTTATATTCGCCAATGGCGTCGTCATATTCCGCAACCGTCCGATACAATACACCGAGAATAAAATGATTCAATTTATTTCCGGGATCGTTCAATACCGCTTGCTTGAATGCCTTCGTTGCTTCTTTAATTCGATCGGCGCCCACATACGCTTGAAGCAATAAACTTAGATTCTCATTATCTTTCGGATCGATTTTTTTAATTGCCTCAAACACTTCGACGGCTTTATTAAATTCATCGACGGCGGCAAAATAACTTGTTGAATCGATATTGGGATTATACGGTTTGGAAAATACTTTGCCAATCACTTTATCGTTCTCAATCGTGAAAGTGACATTGTATTTGCTATAGACCCATTCTTCTTTCTTGGAATCGTCTTTTTTAGCGGCGTGCCCTTTTTTCTTTTCTAATTTTCCTGCCTGTGGAGGGTCGGGGGCGCCCAATTCTCTTGTGATGTCTGCTTTATAACTTCCCTTATCCACCGCCGCTAAAGATTTAAGGGAACGAAGTTTTTCGGCATTATCAGTTTCAAACTTACTCTTTAAATCTAATCCACGCGAGGCATACAATCGTCCCGCCATTTTGTACGTTTCAATGTCTTTTCCCAATTCCCATGCTTTTGTGTACATCTTAATCGCATTCGCAAAATCGCCTTTGCTGTTATACGCAATGCCAATATATTTGTAAGTGATCGAAGTTTCCGGCCATGCAGTTGCCGCTTTTAATAGTTCCGTCAGCGCTTTATCATAATACATCACGCTGTCGGCAGAACCTTTTTTCAAGAAATCAACGCCATCGTTCGTCAATTTCCCCCACGTATTATATTTAATGCCGTAAATTTCTTTTGCATGGTCGTTGGAAATTTTCAATGCCTCTGTGAACGCCTTATTCATGCCTTCATAGTCGCCTGTTTCTTCTCGTAATTCTCCGAGTAAAAACCATGCTTCTTCATCGACAGGGTTTTTTTGTACGTCCTTCACTAATAAATCAATTGCTGCCGGATAATTTTTTTGCTGAATATAAACTTTTGCCCCCGTCATTTCCGGTGAACCGCACTGGAACGCTTGCGTCATCAATCCAATGATCGTGAGAGTCATAATCATTGCAAAGAAGTTGTGTTTCATGGCTATGCCCTTCATAATAATCTCGTGGTACATTTACTCCAATTCATTTTTGTGTAAGAAAATATACCAAAAGCTCGTACGAGAAGCAAGGAAGGATTTAGACGATTTACGATTTGGTGGTTTTCGCTTTTCGATCGCAATCGCGCATCGAATATCCCTCCATCATCGGATCGCACATCATCCAAGCATCAAATCGACTTGCCTGCCGCAAGCGAAACATCGCTCATTCATCGATTGCAATTATCGTTTCCCCGTAATATAGTTTTCCAGATGTTGGATGGTCTGTTGCTGATCGGAAATAATTTCTTTCACGACATCGCCGATGGAAATGACCCCCGCCAACTGCCCGCCTTCGAACACCGGCAAATGGCGAATGCGTTTTTCCGTCATCAGCGCCATACATTCTTCGATCGATTGTTCCGGACGAACAAAAACGACCACCGAGGTCATCACGTCCTTCACTGCCGTTGTTTGAGAAGCTTCTCCTTGGAGAATAAATTTTCGCGCATAGTCGCGTTCAGAAAAAATTCCTGCAAGCCGCCCCTCGGATATCACCAGCAAGGCACCGACATTTTTTTCCGCCATGATGCGCAAGGCATCATACACCGAAGCCTCCGGCGCCACCGACCAAATGCTTTTTCCTTTTGTTTGAAGAATGTGCCGAACGGTTGCCATCGCTCACTCCTTTTCTCGACTGCCATACGTTTTCGTGTGTTCCGACGAAATATGAAACAACCGTTACGACGAAATAGTTCTAAGAATTTTTTATGGAACCGTACGGCTAAGGCAAAAAAACGAGTGTCTAACTTACGAGCGAAAAATAAAATACACCGCCCCGAGAATACACAACGCCGCCCACAGGTAATCCATTTTCATCGGTTGATGCATATACAACACCGCGAACGGAACAAAGACCGACAGTGTGATGACTTCCTGCAAAATTTTTAATTGCGCCAGACTCAACGTCGTGTAGCCGATACGGTTGGCAGGCACCTGCAATAAATATTCGCACAAAGCAATGCCCCAGCTTGCGACGGCAGCCACATACCATTTGCGGTCGGCAAGGTTCCGAAGGTGCGCATACCATGCAAACGTCATAAACACGTTAGAACAGAGTAAGAGTAAAGTTGTTTGGACAATAACGGGCATTTTCGTTTCCTGTGATACGATGGTGAAATTGTTATTTGGAATTCTCGTTCCCCTTCACAAAGAAAGAGAACGAGAAAAACTATGTTACCAAATTTTTACCCGCACGCTGTCAGCGCGGTACATCGGTTCATCGGGTTGAATGCCGAACGCGGTATAAAATTCCGGCATGTTCACTAACGGACCGTTCACGCGAAACTTTGCCGGCGAGTGTTCGTTGCTGCGAACTTGATTCGCTGTCATTTCAGGACGTTCGTTCACCATCCATGCAAGCGCATAGCCGAGGAAGAACCGCTTGTCGGGATTCAAACCGGCCATCAATTCATGAGCTTTATATTGATCTGTTTTCTTGAATGCTTCATACGCCATCATCGTGCCGCCGAGATCGGCAATGTTTTCACCTTGCGTTAGTTCGCCGTTGATGTGCAGACTATCGACGGCAATATAATTATTAAATTGATCGACAATCATTTTGGTTTTTGCTGTGAACTTGATGCTATCCTCCACCGTCCACCAGTTATTCAGATTTCCTAATGCATCATACTTGCATCCTTGATCATCGAAGCCATGCGTAATTTCGTGCCCGAACGTTGCGCCGATAATCGAATACAGCAGTGCATCGTCTGCCAGCACATGTTCGTAGCCGGGAATAATAATATTGCATCCGGGAATGACAATTTCATTGTTCGAAGGATTGTAATATGCGTTATATGTTTGCGGTGTCATATCCCATTCCGCACGATCGACGGGCTTGCCGTATTTCGCCATCATATAATGAAACGCCCATGCATTGGCATTGATGCCGTTGTGCACATACGACGAACGGTCGATCTTCATGCTGCTCAAATCTTTCCACTTATCGGGATAGCCGACCTTCATCACCACCGCATCAAGTTTCTTCAACGCTTTCGCTTTGGTAGCATCGCTCATCCAATCCAACGCTTTGATTCGCGCCGCATAAACTTCTTTTATGGCTTTACCGATTTCTAACAACTTCGCTTTTGTGCCCTTGGGTAAATAATCCGACACATACACCTGACCGATCAATTCCCCAAGCGAAGCATCTGTTTGTTCTACCACACGCTTCCATCGCGGCTTGGGTTCCTGCACGCCGCGCAACGTTCCAGAATAAAAATTGAATACTTCGAGATACGTCTTGTCATCCAAGTAACGGGCAAGTCCCCGCACCAAATGATATTTAAGATAATCTTTCCAATCGTTGAGCGGAATTGTTTTGAGATCACCATTCAGTGCGGTTAAAAATTCCGGCTGACCGACAATAACCGTATCGACATTGTGCAAACCAACGCCATCAATGAACGTTGTCCAGTTTAAATTGGGTGTTGACTCCTGCAAGGTCTTGAACGACATTTTATGATAATTAGCAATCGGATCACGCGTGTCTTCCCGCTTGCGCATCGCCTTTGCGATGGTTGTTTCCAACTTCATCATGTGGTCGGCTGAAATTTTTGCCTGCGCATCGCTATATCCGATGATCTTGAACATCCGTTCGAGATGCTCCACAAATTTCTGGCGGATGGAAACAGCGCGCGCATCGGTATCGAAATAATAATTCCGATCCGGCATGCTGATGCCACCCTGCCAGATAAAGACGGCATTCTTGCTGCTGATCTTATCGTCCTGTCCCACGCCGAACGAGAACATCGGACTGCCGGAAACCACATGCACGTACGCGGCAGTTTGCAAAAGATCATTCGCAGATTTTATCCAATCGATCATTTTCAAATCGTATCGTAACGGTTTCAATCCATTTCTATTCACAGCAATGCTGTCCATACCAGTGAAAAAGAAATCGCCGATCTTTTGCTTGTTGCTTCCTTGCTTCGCATGTTTGAGCGCTGCAGAAGACTCGCACAAATTGCGGATTTGCGCGTTGATGGTATCCTGTATCATCTGCCAGATGCCGTTGCTTTGTTCGCTGGGCGGAACGGGATTTTCTTTAAACCATCTTCCGTTCGCATACAAAAAGAAATCTGTTCCGGGCTTGACCGTGGTATCGATATGAGCAACCAACGGATCGACCCAAAAAGCACCGTTTTTCACCTGACCGTACAACAGCGACGAAATAACCATTATCATCATTCCGATACAGCAACAAACGACTTGCTTTTTCATTCTTTCATCCTTTATACAACGCATGAACTATTGATGTTAAAAAATACAAAAAAGGAATGGCAAAAGGTAGAGAGAATTTTATTGTCTTGTTCTGAATGGAGACAGACCATGACAGAAGCAAGACAGCGCATATCGAATAATCGTTTGTTGCCATTTTCCACACGCATTTTTGCTTTTCTTTACAGAGCAATCCTATGAACACCGCACCATGCTTGTTTTTGGTGATTCTTCGCGGTAATTGTTCCGGGAAGTATGGCAAAGCATTTGCAATTGTATGGTTAGATTGATATGAAAAATGCGAGCGTGAAAAAAATTAAGTCGATACAATTTAGGCAACTTTGGTTTTTCATCGGACTCTGCGCGATGTTGTTTATCGGCTGGTTTGCATTTCCGTACGCATTGTACGAACGGAAACCGCAGCCGATACAATTCAGTCACAAAGTACATGCCGAAACCGCCGGTCTAACATGCGACAATTGTCATGCACTAAGAGACGATGGCAGCTTTGTCGGAATTCCTCCGCTTGCCAAATGCGCTGAATGCCATGCAGACATGATCGGCACCTCTCCGCATGAGAAACAACTTGTGGAAGAGTACATAAAGCCCAAGCGGGAAATTCCATGGCTTGCTTATTCGCATCAACCGCAGAATGTTTTCTTCTCGCATGCCAGCCATCTTAAATTAGCAAATCTTCCTTGCGCTGAATGCCACGGTGCACACGCCGCCTCCGATAGTCTTCCCAATTACGAACGCAATCGCATTACCGGTTACAGCCGCGATATTGCAGGGCGCGGTTTGTTCGGCATGAAGCACGGAATGACGATGGATGATTGCGCACATTGCCATGAACAACATCATATTGAAAATACATGTTTAAAGTGCCATAAATAAATTTATGAAACAGAAATTAACACGGAGAGAAGTTTTACAACTCGCAGGAGGTTCGGCACTCGGCCTTTTGCTTTCTCCCTTGCCATGGAAATTAATCGACGCCTCGGCAGTGTGGACGCAGAGCTGGCCGGGAGTTCCCGAACCGAAGCACGGAGATATTTCTTACAAGTTCACAACGTGTTCACTCTGTTCTGCATCCTGCGGATTGAAACTACGCTGTGCCGGTTCGCAGCCGATAAGCACTGCCGGTATTGCCCAGCATCCTCTCAACGACGGCGTGATCTGTTCAACGGGAATTCTGGCGCATCATCTTCGATATCATCCTGCACGAATAAAAACGCCGGTAAAGGTTTTGCGGAATACGAACAAACAAATTTCCTGTTCCGTCAATGAACTCATGAAAGCCGCCTCA
>DATKMP010000275.1:0-16610 GCA_035541775.1 Bacteroidota bacterium
CGGTTTGACCGACAACAATGTCTTAGCAATAACGGAAGACCAGGAATCGAGTATCTGGGTTTCTACCTCAGACGGATTGAATCAATTTAAAAATACCAATGTTACAACATTTACAACCTACGACGGACTTGCGAACGATTATATTTCCAGCGTTGTCGAAACACCGGATAGGACGATGTATTTTCTCAGTGTTCCCGGCGCTAATGTTACCCAAATAAAAAACGGCGTCATCAAGAAATACAATATCTCCGTTGGTCCTGCCCATGTTGCGTCAAACGGTAGCATCTGGATCGGGCAGAACGGATACTTGTTCAACATCAATAATAATGTCCTCAAACAATATGATACATTATCGGGCCTGCCGAAAAAATGGATATCGGCAATTACCGAAGACGGCCATGGGTTATTGATGTATGTCGATCATACAGGTATTTTTCGGTTCATCAACGGGCGACTGATTCCGTTCACCATGAGCAGCGGACAGCAATTTCCAAAAGATGAATATGTCGTTTGTTTTCATCCCCAGAAAAACGGATTACTGTGGATCGGCACAGCAGATTATTTGGTCAAAGTTGAAAACGGAACCATGACCGATTATACGACCAAGGATGGATTAGCGGGAAACTGGGTCAGCTTTATTTGTGATGATCTTCATGGCGGTTTATGGATTAGTTCTCCTCAAGGCGGGTTAACACATTATGTAAATGGAAAATTTATCGTTTATAATTCTCGAGTCGGTTTATTCACCGATCAAATTTTTTGTGTTCTTACCGACAACAACGGCGACCTCTGGTTGAGCAGCCCGCAAGGCATTGGTACTGTCAAGCACCAAGCCATCGAAGAATTCGAGTCCGGCCATACAACATCCATAAAGACCAAAGTATATCTTACTGCCGATGGAATGAAAACCGACGAATGCTTCGGCGAATGGGTGCCGGCGGGATGGAAAACCCATGACGGCCGTATCTGGTTTGCAACAAAACGCGGTGCAGCCGTTATTGATCCCGACAAACTCGTAACCAATACATTGCCGCCGCCGGTTTTGATCGAAGAGATCGTTGCCAATCAGCGCACTATTCTGACGGAATCGAACTTCACGCTGCCGGCGAGTACCAGACGGATAGAATTTCATTATACCGCGTTAAGTTATCTTAATCCCGAACGTGTCAGGTTCAAAGTTCTCCTTGAAGGATACGATCATGAATGGGTCGATGAAGGGACACATCGAATTGCCATTTATACCAATCTTCCGCCGGGGAAGTATCGCTTCCGTGTTATGGCTTGCAACAACGATGGAGTTTGGAATGAGGCAGGAGCGCGTGTGAGTTTCGAATTAGAACCTTACTTCTTTCAAACATTATGGTTCTACGCATTGCTTGCAGTGGCGATTATCGGTGTAGGGTTCGGCATCTATCGATTGCGTGTGTGGCAACTGTTGAAACGTGAAAAAGAACTCAAAGCTCGTATTGACGAGGCCTTAGCGAATATTAAAGTGCTCGGAGGCCTCATTCCGATTTGTGCAAACTGTAAAAAAATCCGCGATGATAAAGGATATTGGGACCATTTAGAAGGATATATCCAAAGCCATTCCGAAGCGCATTTTACGCATGGCATTTGTCCCGATTGTGCAAAAAAACTTTATCCCAACCTCTCCATCACGAAAAAAAGTTCGTAGCGTGGACGAACGGTTCTCTCGTTCAGCAGCGGTGATGAAATTTTTTCTATCGGTGCAATAAACAATGTTTAATAAATTTTCTTCAGGTTCAGCAATTCGCCGGCGGTAATTTCACTGAGATTTTTTACCAACGCGGGCGCATTCGGCAAATACTCTTTTTCGCCGATGCCAAGCGAAGCCATACCGGCTGCTTGCGCTGCTTGAATTCCTGAAACCGCGTCTTCAATGACGACACATTCCTCCGGCGGTAAACCGATTCGCTGTGCGGCAAGAAGAAATGGTTCGGGATGGGGTTTGGAATTTTTCAGATCGTATCCATCGACTATCGCGTCAAGGTATTTGCCGATGCCGACTTTATCGATAATCATTTTGGCGTTGCGGCTGTTGGAAGCGATGGCGATCTTTACGCCGATCTTCTGCAAATCGGCCAGCATGTGCTGGGAACCGGGCAGCAATTCGTTGTCGGTTACGTGCTCCAGCAGTTCGACAAAATAATTGTTTTTGCGCTCGGCAATTTCATGCACTAACTGTTTGGTCGGTTCTTTGCCGGCGGCTTCCAACAAAATTTCCACACATTTAAAACGAGCCACACCGCGAAATTTATGATTGAACGTGTGGTCGAAGAACGAAAATCCTTCCTCATCGCACAATCGCTGCCATGACTGATAATGGAACTCATCGGTGGAAACGAGCACACCGTCTAAATCGAAGATCACGCCTTTTTTCATGTCTAAATTATTTCTAACAATTGCAGTTATTCAATAATATAAATTGGGAAGAAGAAGGAAGAAATGCAAGCCGTTATTTCGTTTTTTGCATCAAAAAAATATATTCGTGTTTGAAAACGTACAGCCCGCCGACCAGCGCACGGTATCGCCACAACTCTTCCTGCGAACGTTTTGCTTTCGTTGTCTCGAAATTCTTTACAATAATGGATTTCAACTTGAACCCTTGTTGCAGCGCTTTCTCCATGGTCAAAAATCCTAAAGGCACCCATTCGCCGCTGCAATATTTGTCGCTGATGACGATCGCCATGTATCGTTCCGCATCTAACACGGTGTGAACATTCTTGACGACCTTGCCGAACATTTGTAAAAATTCTTTCAGAGAGCCGGCATTGGAAAGGTCTTGCGCATCGTGGCTGAACTTAATAATATCCCAGTAAGGCGGATGCAGCAGAGCAAATTGCACGGAAGAAATATTTTTTTCCTTCAAGCACTGTTTGATATTGATGTCCGAACTATTGCCAGTGAAGATGGCCGTTTGTACCTGAAATGGATTTTTTTCTTTCTCAACACGCAATTGCGCTGCACGTGCAACCGATTGCTGGAGTTCGATGCCGGCGCCATTGCGTCCAAGCCGTTTGCATTCGATAAGCGATGTGCCGCTGCCGAGAAATGGATCGAGGACCCATTCTCCTTTTTTCGTAAAACGCCGCAGCAACTGATTTGGAATTTGCGGAATGAAGTTTCCCCAATATCCGGCAGTATGTTCTCCGGAACGATCGCGCTTATCAACGAGCCACAAACTGTCGGTCAAAATATCGCTGTATTCTTTCCAGCGGTGAAGATTTAAGTCGTTCAACTTGCCGGTTTTGGTTTCTGTCAGTGCTTTGATTAACCGGCGGATGTAATACTGCGCGCGCGGCAATGTTTGTGATTCGCTGATTTGTGCCAACTCCGCAAGCACATAAGATTTGTTGATGTGCAGAGGCGCTTTTTCTACGGCAAGAACGATTTCCCCTTGTGCATTCGCACGTTTTTGTTGGAGAGATTGAGAAAGTGAAACGATCACTGAACGCACAGACGAAAGCGAATGAAGTTTCATTGCTGCGTGTAACGGAGGAAGCACGGCGATCGAAGGTTGTCTCATTACCTGTCATAGTACGAAAAATGTTCATGAAAAACCATCAGAGGTCTTGGTAAATTTTCAGAACAAAAAAAAGCCCGTCATTCGACGGGCTTGTAGTGGTGTCAAGGTGAACACTCTTACAATGCTTTTGCGGCACGCTTTGCTTCACGATGAAGATGAACGGAGTGAACCAGTGACTCGGCGATCTCGACACCGATCCCAAGTCCAAGTCCCATCCATAACCCGTCGAGGAAATTTCTCTGGAATAACGATGCGGGCATTTCCGTCACTTTGGTCAATACGTCGATGAGCAGTGTCATCAACACAAACATCGCGCCGTATATCAAGGCGACAACGGTAAATTTCCATTGTTTGAAATTTGCCAGTTTCCGTTCGAACAAAAAGGCAAGCAACACTACACAAAGGTTCACCCCGAACGACCAGATGATGGAATTGATTAAGGGCATCCAAATTGTCGCGACGACAAATAAAATCGCTCCGGTGGAAACGGCGGCAGTGATCGTGTTCGAAAGCCCGCGCACATGATAGAATGCAAAAATAAACGACGTGCTGAGGCCGTACAGAATATAAACAAAGCCAACAGTGCGCGGATCAAAAACTTCACCGCCATAAACCATCAGCCCGGCAATCATGCTGCCCAACGTTCCAAGAACGGTAATAAGGCATAACCATCCAAGTTCTTCCAATATTTTTTTCATAGCGACCTCTCTTTCTATATGTTAACGAAAAAATACCGTGCTGCTCTATCTACTGTACCGCTAATTTAAAACCTTTTGTGAATTTTCCAACTGTTCAAAATATTTTTTTATGAGTTCCTGATAATCTTTGGAATATCCCTGTTCCATGGCTTTAAGCAAATCGTCGTGGAGTCGATTTTTGCCTTCAAACGTTGCCGGGTCGAGTTCCTGCGGGCTTTGCCGCGTATAGTCCGTTCCTGTTTCTGATTTCCGTTTTTTTTCATAATCGCGTTCCCGCATCGATGTCGATGCATCCAGCATGCGAGAAAGAATGCGGTCCTGTTTGCGCTTTGTCTCATCGCTGATGTTGTTTTGCTCTAAATCGCGGACAACTTCTTTCATTTCGTCAGCAAGACGCTGAAGATCGCCGAGCAAACGTTGTCCATCACTGCTTTGCTGCGCTTCTTTATTTAATTGCTCGATCGATTTTTGCACGGCGGCTTGCTGCTGCGCCAACCGTGCGGCTTGTTCCATTTCTTGTTGAGACTTGCCACCCATCTGCTGTGTTTGCATGTTGATGGACATTTGCTGTCCCGCCATCTGCCGCAATTGCTGCATCAAACTTCCTGCGCCGCCGTGACCGCCTTGCTGCATGGCGTTCATCGCATTTTGAATTTGCATGGCTGCATTGTTCAGCGAAGCCATTGCCTGCGTTTGTTCTTGCGATGCCTGCGAGCCATTGCGGTCGATCAATTGCTGCATGGCGTTGTTCATGCGCGCCAGCGCTTCGCCGATGGCGTTCCCCATCGTTGGCGTTACGACAAATGATTTTTTGGAAAGTTCGGATAAGTCGTTCGTCAAGTTCTGCAAAGTATGCATCGTTTGTTGCTGGTCCTGCGCATTTTGTTTGAGCTGAGAAGAGTTCGGCGGTGCATTTTGCGATTGCTGTTTCAACGCTTCTTCTTCTTTTGAAAGCTCCAATAAATTATTCGTTGCCTTGCGCAGCTGATTCAAAACATATTGCGTCTGCTGTTGAAGCATTTGCTGCTGCATGGCATCCATCTGCTGGCTGAATTGCTGCAACTGTTGCTGCACCTGCTGCTGCGTTTGCTGCGATTGCTGCATATTGTTGGATTGCATTTGCTGCGCCGCCTGCTGCATTTTCATATCGAGCTGCTGCTGTTGAAGCTGCTGCGAAAGTTTTTGCATTTTATCGGCAGGCATTTCGGTGAAAAATTCTTCCATGCGTTTTTGCAAATCGGCGGCTTCGCGTTCCATCGCCTGTTCTTTTTTCGCAAGATCGATCTGTCGTTTTGCAAGTTCCTGCTGCTTTTGCGCATCGTTCTTTGCATTTGCCGATTCTTCTTTCAACTGTCGCTGTTCGCGTTCCAATTCCTGCGCGCGCTTTTTCACTTCATCGACTTTTTGTTCGATGTGCATGCGCTTGAGCAATTCTAATGTCCGTTCGATGCTTTCCCGGAATTGTTCTTCGGAAAAAGCCATCTGCTTCATCGCCTGCTGCAACTGTTCTTTGGTAAGATTCGGCGATTGCTGTGCCTGTTGAAGCATTCTTTGCAGTTCCTCGCTGTTCATTTGCTGCATCAACTGCTGCAACTCCGAATATTTTTCCATCGTTTCTTTGGAAAGAACGTTTTGCTGCTGCAACTGCTGCGTCATTTGCTCAAGGCGCGATTGCGTTTCATCCAACTTTTTCTGAACCGCTTCGTACTTCTTCACCATTTCTTCTAATTTCTTTTTCGTCTGCCAGTTCGGATCTTTGTTGTTTTTTAAATCGCGATTGAGCGATTCCATTTCCTGTTTCAATTTTTTCGCTTCGTTCAGCGATTCTTTCATGTCGTCGATGGATTGTTCGTGTTCTTTGTCTGCATCGGCGAAAACTTCTTCAAGCGACGGCAGGCGAAGAAGGTACGTATTGCTGCGCCCGGCTTTTGGACCATGAATATTGTCGTTATCGAATGCTTCAGCAACATATTCGACAACATCTTCCGGCACAAGGTGCAGCGAAGATAATTCCCATGTATAAAACATATCGATAGCGTTGGATGATGCGGAAATCGGAATCTGTACAAATGTATAATTTTGCTGCGGCTGTTCGTACTTGGATTGAATAAGGCGATAGCCAAGACGGATGGAAGAAATTCCGAAATCATCTTTTGCGAGAAGATGCAGCGGCAGTGATTGAGTACCGGCAATATCGATATTGTGTCCCGGTTCGGTAATAGCAATGGTCGGAAATTCATCCGGAATAATTTTTATTTGATAACGAACCGGATCGATATTGGACAATCCTTCTGCATCGTTCAATGCGAAATAATACGCGTTATCTTTGTTGATGGTGAACGAAGTTGAAAAACGTTCGCCGTTTACTGTGAGTAAGTGTTGCGTGCTGTCGCTCATCATCAATACTGCATGCTGGAGCGGTTTGCTTGCAAAACCGGATATGATGATGCGTGTTCCGGCAAGCGCCGTAATGTCGCCTGCAAAATCATCCTGCGTTTTTGCCGGAAGTTTTGCGTACGCCGGATATTCTAATCGGATATGAAATGAACGAATGATCGGACGATCGAGTACCGTCAAGGTAAAATGATCGCTTTCTTCGCCGTCGTAACGTGCAAAATATTCCGTTGTGGTATGCAGGGAAGAAATTGTCGCTCGGTATGTTCCATTTGAATCCGGTTTGAGTGTGCCTTCATCAATATTTTCTTGGCCTTGCTGTTTACGAGAAAGTGTCAGCGATTTGTCCGATGATGCAAACGTCGGCAGCGACGAAGTAACGTTGATAGAAATTTCCACATTATCGTTCTTCACAATTTCCTTATTACCGGGAAAAATTTCAAAACGATATTTTGCCGGCGGCTCAAAGCGCTGCGTAAAATGCATCAGTCGGTATGCAGCATCGCCAAGCGAATGCGGAAATATTCCGATACAAAGAATGGTGAAAAATGCGGAAACGCAGAAAATATTTCTGCGTTTGGGAATTGCCGAACGATTGACGGAAGCTGTGAAATCAATCGATTCAATTTCTCCGGAGAATTTTTTAAGCGATGCATCGAGAAGTTCAGACGAATACCATGCATCTGCATTGTTCTGCATTTCAGCAAGCTGAAGCGCATTCAACAATCGATCGTTAATTGCAGGAAAATATTTTCCGATCTGTCGCGAAATTTGTTCGTCATTTTCGGATTTTAAAACTCCGTTCAATCGCAACCATGGACGAATAATCCACCAGCCGATGCCAGTCAGTATTCCAAAAAGAGAAATGAAAAATAAAATTGTTCGTACCGAATGCGAAAAATTAAATATCGCTTCAGCGGCAGTAACAAGAAGCCATCCTGCAACTATACTTGCGGCGACAGAGAAGGTGTTACTAAGTATTTCGGCGGAAATGTTGTTTCGCCGAACCGCATCGATTCGCTTCAGAAGATCGCTTAATATATTTTTTGTATCGTTCAAATCAACTCATAAAAAATTAATGACTCAATGCCCACACGACAATGTTTGCGCCAAAACGCAGCGCTTCCTGGCGCTTCCATTCCGGATCGCCGTGCACATCCGGATCCGCCCAGCCGTCACTGGGATTGGATTCGTATGTGTAAAACACAACCAATCTTCCTTTATAAAATATTCCGAATCCCTGCGGCGGCTTGCCGTTATGCTCATGCGTTTTCGGAACGCCGTTGGGAAATGGAAACAGGCACGAATACAATCCATAATTGAACGGTAATTCGACGAGCTCTTGATCGGGAAAAACTTTTTTGATTTCGCGGCGGAATGCTTTATCCATTCCGTAATCGTCGTCCGCATATAAAAATCCGCCTTGCGTTAAATATGTTCGCAGCCGCTGCACTTCGTAATCGGAAAAAGAAATATTGCCGTGGCCGGTCATAAACAAAAATGGATAATTGAAGAGCTTGTCGCTGGAGCAATCCACAAATTGATATTGCGTATCGCAATCGATGTGCGTGTGCTGATTGACGAACGTCAACAAATTTACTTCCGCCGATGGATCGTTGTACCAATCGCCGCCTCCGGCGTATTTCAACCGCGCGATACGGAATTGGCTTTCGATTCTCTGTTGCGCAAAAGAGTCGATTGTAAATATTAACAGCAAACATGAAAGCAATTCAATATAAAAAAATGTATGACGACGAGTCTTCATCTCTTTCAATGTAGAAAACGATGAAACCAGAAGCAACGTTTGCATTGCCGCTTGACACTCACGCTACTTCTGAGTACGTTTTGCATAATCTAAAGGCAATGCGTATGATCACTGCACATCTTTTATTTCTTACGATTGCAAGTTTTATTCTTGCAACGATTCAAAGTCAAGGACAAAACAAAAAGATCGATCGCCAGCCGGCAGTTGCAGGACAATTTTATCCGGGAACCAAGCAGCAACTGCTCTCGATGCTGGAGCAATTGTTTGCGAAAGCTGTTCCAACGAAACATATTTCCGATGTGCGGGCAATCATTGTTCCGCATGCGGGATATGTATATTCCGGTGAAGTGGCGGCGTCGGGATTCAATCAGATTGATTTCGAAAAAGAATATGAAAATATTTTTCTGATCGGTTCCAGCCACCATGTTTCATTCGATGGTGCGTCGATTTATTCTCAAGGTGATTGGATGACGCCGCTGGGAAAAGTTACAGTCAATACAGAATTGGCTAATCAACTTATTGAGAAGAATAAAATATTTTCCAATCGGCTGGATGCACATCAAGAAGAACATTGTCTGGAAGTGGAAGTACCGTTTCTTCAATTCAAGATGAAAAAAGATTTCCGGATTGTTCCGGTTATCCTCGGAACGCAATCGCCGGAAACATGCCAGAAGATTGCAACGGCACTTCGCCCGTATTTCAACGAAAAGAATTTATTTATCATCAGTACGGATTTTTCCCACTATCCAAAATATTCCGATGCAACGGTCGTCGATAAAACGACGGCCGATGCTATTTGTACGAATTCTGCTAATACACTTATCCGTTCACTGATTCATTATGAAGAAGCACCGATGAAAAATCTCGCCACGTGTTTATGCGGATGGACCAGTGTGCTGACGTTGATGTATCTTACCGAAGGCGACAGCGCTCTTGAGTACACGCACATTCAATATCAAAATTCCGGTGACAGTGAAGAAGGCGACACGAATCGTGTTGTCGGGTATAATGCGATTGTTGTTTCACAAAAATCGAATTCAGAAAAATCGGCATTCAAGCTTTCCATCGACGATAAAAAAAAATTGCTGGCACTTGCAAGGACAACCATCGAACAATATATCGGCAGTCACAAAGAAATTGCTCCGGACACAGCGAATTATTCCGATGCACTCAAAGCACATTGCGGTGCGTTCGTGACGTTGAAAAAACATGGCGATCTTCGCGGCTGTATCGGATTGTTTAGCGCGAATCAGCCGCTGTATTCTGTGGTGCAAGAAATGGCGATCGCTGCCGCAACGGAAGATCATCGATTTACACAAGTGACGAAGAACGAACTTGCCGTTATCGACATTGAAATTTCTGTCCTCACACCGATGCGGCGCATTCATTCCATCGATGAATTCGAACTCGGCAAGCATGGCATTTACATACGCAAAGGAAATCGTTCGGGAACATTTTTGCCGCAGGTAGCGGAAGAAACCGGATGGACGAAAGAACAATTCTTCGG
Source organism: Bacteroidota bacterium (assembly GCA_035541775.1). Classification (GTDB taxonomy): domain Bacteria; phylum Bacteroidota; class Ignavibacteria; order UBA10030; family UBA10030; genus DATKMP01. The sequence continues at coordinate 9,912 of DATKMP010000275.1, forward strand.
CTACTGCGCGCAGGAAAAAGCCGGCATCGGCTGGGACGGCTGGAAGGATGCCGACCTGTTTGTGTACGAAGCGTTAGTGTTCGGAGAAAAATAAAAAACCATCGCCAGGAATATATCACACCGGCGATGGTTGAGAAAAAAATTATTCCTTCTTACTTGAGAAGCACCAACTTCTTTGTTTGTGTATAGCTTCCTGCTTGGAGGCGATAAAAATAAATACCCGAAGCAAACCGAGAAGCATCCCACATTTTTGTATATGTTCCTGCTGCCATCACACCGTTCACTACGGTAGCGATCTCTCGGCCCAACACATCGAATATTTTTAATGAGACATTACTTCGAGAGGGCAACGTAAAATTGATTGTTGTCGTCGGATTGAACGGATTCGGATAATTTTGTGCAAGTGCATAACCCGTCGGTATCGTTTGCTTTTGAATGCTGGTTGTAAGAACAGACGTATTAAATACCCAACGATTTTTTGATGACGGTGGAGTATGCCGGATAATTTCAAATTGATCTCCATTTGACCAACCTGTATTATATTTTCGTGCAGGTGTTCCTATCCACATAATTGGCAATGTATTTGCGTAAAGATCAACTGCCAACGATGAAGAGGGCGTATTTCCTGTATATGGTGAATCAAAGATAAAGAACCATTCACGCGCACCAGTTGAACTGTTATTATTATCGGTAGTAAAATAGGGCGGCCAATATTTTCCGTCAACGAAACCGGTTGGAATATTATTTTCAAAGAATCCAACTGCTAACTGCTGGGGATGTAAAGTGTCTTCAACATTCCATGCAGAAAACGGTACTCGCCTCATATCTTGATAAGGATATATCCCAGTGGTATTAAGAATATATGCTGCAAAGGATGGTTGAGCTGCAGCAGCACTTGCTTTTCGTAAATACCGGTACCCATAAGATGAATATGTGTTATCCAATATATTTCCCGATGTATCTGTTTGTGCTAATTTTAATAGTACATTTTTCAGGTGTGAAAACGGTACTGAATTGTTAGAATACGGCCAATAATATCCATCACCCATTTGTCCATAAAATCCGGTTGCATCATTGGGGAAACCAAAGAAATCTGTTTGTCCGGACCATGTCCATTGACGAGTTCCAGATGGAACAGAATAAGCTTTCATTCCATAAGCCGTGTCTATTGTTCCCAGAAGAATTTTAAATCCATCAACAACCGGACTCGTATGACCTAACGCATCAGGTAAAGCATGGTTTGCATAAAGAATAGTTCCCGCGGTCGAATCTTTTAATGTATAACCACTTACGCCGGGGGCAACGGAATCAACTCCTGTAATAACGTATATGTGATTTTTTAGATGAGTCGAATCCACGACCGAGATAACAAAACTGCCAACCGAATCACCACTCAATTGTGTAAGCGGACTGCAATAAATTTTTCCGATCGGTTTAACGGGAAATGCAAGCGTATCAATCCAATGATTATAACTTGTATCTGCAATTAATAAAGCGACTTTGAATACTGAATCTTGATACGTTGAAGGAATAGTAAAGGAAAGATACGTTGATGGATCATCAGCATTATATGTAAATGAGTAAGAATTAACTAAGGAGGCAACATAAACGGATTTTCCAATATCTCCAGGAATTCCTGAAAGACTAAGCCCGGTAAACACAAACGAGGAATTATTTTGCAAGGTAACGATATAACGAATATTTTCACCGGGATTGGCAACACCATCGCTGTTGATATTATCCGATGCAATAGAATATGACGGAACAGAAATTTTTGTTGTGGCGATATTATCAACCATGTGCGGCCATGTAATAACGCTGCCGTCTTTGTAGGTAACAACAGCTTCAGCATATACTCCGACGCTTTGTTGTGCTATTTGGACGGAACCCCCAAAAATTTTATCACCGGCAACTCTATATTTAAAGAGATGACGGCATTGGAACCGTTTGTAGAGACTTGAGAGGAAATTTGTGGTGAAATGTTGGCAAACAATGAATGAAATACTTGCTGCTCACTCTTTACATCATTTTTTAATGCGGTGATGCTGTTTAAATAATCTGTTCCCCGCGAAGCGATGAATGCCACAACCACTTCTTGTGTATCGCCTGCTGCCATCGTCAATGGACCGCTGCACATCGCTAATCGGCGATCGCCCGGTCCGGCGATGCTGCCATCAATCCATCCTGTTCCGGCAACAGGATCACCGCTTAAAACAAATTTCGTAGTTTGATGTGTTATTGGATTTGTATATGGAGCGCCTGAATTTCCAACCAATCCTTGTAAAAGATTGTACCATTGTCCTGTTCCAGAATATACTGCGCTGACTGGATCAGTATAGGTGGCATTTCCACTGATAAAGAAATTAAAAGCCGTCATCGGAAGATTTTTATATCCCATTCGATATTGAAAATTAAACACTGCTGTATCAATGGAATTATTTGTTTTTACCATTGGCCCTTGTATAAAATCACATCCTACTGCCGATGGTGTTAAATTATACGTTGCAAAATTTCCATCTGTTGCCTCACCATTATAGCAATATCCAAGACTCAATGTCGTATCGCAGCCGACATAATCATCACTGGGATACCCTAAATCCGGGTCCACCCATTGTGCAACGTACATGGAATCTAATTCCACGCCGCTTTTATTAATCAATTTTGTACGAGCAAAAATAGTGTTTCCAAGAGCACCAACGCGATTGTATGCCCAAATCGTTTTTTGCATTTCAAGTCCAATCGGCGTTGAACCAGATAGTGTGAGAACTTTGGTAGCATCCAAATCATTCGCCACATACCACATGGTTTGATCTGCTTGCGGCACACCGGGAATATCTTTCATCGGGTCGTACACCCCGTCGCCATTTTTATCCATAAATGGAGCGCCCTCTGACGCCGGCCAGGTATTCCAATCTGCCCAATACTATGCAAGAATTGCTTCCGCTGTTGTTCCGGATTCGTATTTGTTAATAAATGGAAGTTCTATAGTTTTAACGATTGCCAACTCATTTGCCGCTAATGGATCGTCAGGATCAGTCACCCCTGGAATAGGTGCTAAATCAGGACGGACACGATAAAGTCTATTGACAAAATTAGTGGGATCATCAGCTATAGGAGATGTTGAAGTTGTTCCCTTCGTAAGAATGGGCCCCGCTTGTAGACCATGCCAGTACGTCGAACCGCCGACTTTTAATGTTCCGCTTTGTTTGCATCCCCAGACAATGCCGTCTTCAAAAATACATGTAGCAAGGTCATCACCTTTTGGGAATTCAAATCCTTCAGATGTCGAACTGAATCTATTAAAGGATCCATCACCGTTGTTGGCATAATAATTAAAAATATTATTGATCAGCATTGGATGATATACATCATTGGTCGCAGTTTTTGCCAACCTTTTTACAGATGATGTCGATGTATTTTTTGCCGTTGCAATATGAGAGCCAATAAAAAATAATATTGCAAGAAAACATTGAAACCACTTACTCATAATGTACCTCCTTAAGTTTTTATGAATACCGTGACGAATGTTTTTAACAACGATTAGTCAATTACTAATGAACTGGCAAACTATTTCTGTTGATTAAAAACCTTAAACAAAAGGTAATGCCTTTCATAAATAAATGCAACTAATAAAAGAGGATGACAAATGTATCATTTTTAATGTGTTATCTGTGGCGTCGAACCTTTTTTTTTCTATCTTATTATATATCTGCTCGATTTGATTTGAAAGGAAAACGAGATGGCAACTCCAGCGTTTGTTTTTTTAGACGGAAAAATTTTACCCTACAACGAAGCGAAAGTCGGCGTGATGACGCACGGACTGAATTACGGCACCGGTGTTTTCGGCGGCGTGCGCGGATACTGGAATGAAAAGAAAAAGCAGCTTTACATTTTTCGTCCGCACGATCATTACAAGCGGTTTATCGATTCGGGAAAATTGCTGCGCATGGAATTGCCGTTCACCAAAGAGCAGCTGACGCAGGCAACCATCGACCTTATTAAAAAACTCGGCTATAAAGAAACGGTGTACATTCGTCCGCTGGCATTTTACGGCGATGAATTGATCGGCGTGCGGCTGCATAATTTAACGCCGAAAGTTTCGATTGCCATTGTGCCGTTCGGAAAATACATCGAAAGCCCGGGCGCACACGTGACGATTTCGTCGTGGCGGCGCATCGATGATAATATTATTCCCGCGCGCGGAAAAGTTGCCGGCGCGTATGTAAATTCTGCGCTCGCCAAAACGGATGCACAGCTTGCGGGATTCGATGAAGCCATTGTGCTGGATCAAAGCGGGCACGTCTCCGAAGGTTCTGCGGAAAATTTGTTTATGATTCGCAACGGCGTTTTTGTTACGCCGCCGATTACGGAAAATATTCTGGAAGGCATTACGCGAAGAACCGTGTTGGAATTTATTCAGAAAGATTTAAAAATGCCGGTGCAGGAACGTTCCATCGACCGGACGGAATTATTTTTAGCGGATGAATTATTTTTTGCCGGCAGCGGCGTACAAATTGTTCCGATTACCAAAGTCGATAACCGAAAAATCGGCAGCGGCGAAATCGGCCCGTATGCGAAAAAAATTGTCGAGTTGTATATGAACACCGTTCACGGGAATGTGCGCAAGTATCGTGATTGGTGCGTGCCGGTGTATTAAAAAATGAATGGAAGAATTATTGCGAAGAACAACTAAAATCATGTTATTGAATATCAGCAAGAAGTTGTCGGTACTCTTGCACTAATTTTCTGCCCACGACTTCTTCAAATGATTGCAACCAACGCTGGATATATTGTTGATCTAACGTTGCTTGATGAAGTAAAATTCCCTTCACATCTTCAAGATCGCGCGGTCTGCCTGCGAATAATTTATGAATGATGACATCTTCCGGAGTAGCGTATGAGACTGCCACATCATCGAACAGTATTTGTCGTGCGCGCGCAATGGCTTGTTGCTCATAAGGCGAAAAGGAAAAAATTAAATCGACACGAATGTGACTCTGCAAATGTTCGAGAGGAAGCACGCGCGTTTCTTCAATAAATGATTTTTTATTATTAACAAGCGATGTGAATTGCGATTGTAAAAATGCGTCCTCGACGCGTGCAAGTTGATCAATATCCACGCCGAGTGTGATGTCGATATCGCGGGTCATTCGAGGTTCCCCGTACACAAGAACTGCTTGTCCGCCAATGATGATGTAAGGAATTTGCGCCGCGTGCAGGGCTTGTGCAATTTCAATAAGAATGGTCTTAAACACCGGCACCGAGAATTTTTGCTAAGCGAAAAATGTGATTGAAGTGATCGGATGTTGGGGAAGCAGTGAAGTGTCCGAATTTTTTTGATAACTCGTACATACCGTCCATCAAAGTATATCGCTCGTCCATCGTCAGATGTACCGTGTGTTGATATTCGTGTTCGAACGTTTCAAGCTTTTTACTTTGCGTAATCATTGCTGCAATTTTAAAAATCTCTATCGATATAATTTGAAAAAAATCTAATTAAGAAGCAATTTTGCTGTTTCCAAATCGTATCTCACTTATTTCATTGAATCGATTGCAGGAAGTGAAGTTTCCCGCACACACGCCTGCCGGTATGCATCCACAAATGCCTGCGTGCCGTGAAGCAATGTCGATGTCAACGCCTCTCTTCCCAAACGCGTATCGATTTCGTATGCCATACGCAATCCTGCTGTTGCACCGTAGTTGCCGCTGAACGATCCGGAAAGATTTGCATCCATCAATAATTTCCGTGCGCGCGCAGGAGAACAATCTGGAGAAGATAATTCTTTGAGTGCGTTGTTCAACGCAGCGACAGCTTTTGCTGTTTCGTTAAACCAGCTTTGAGATAATTGTTTTCCTTGCCGATGAATTTCCAGCGACAAATAATATGCGATGCCTTCGTTCTGCACAATGTCTAACAATTCATCCGAAGGCGAATGCGAAACGTACACGCCGGGCAGCGTTTCTTTCAATTTGGAAAAGACGGCGTGAAAACTTTCATGGGCCAATGTGGCGAGCAATTCTAAAAACTGCGTCTGCACATCGGATGAAGCTTCAATCGTTCGAGCAAGATTGAAAATAATAACCGGCTCACCTTCGCCTTCGCCAACGAATTCCGGCTCATCGCCATGCCAGATAACACGCCGCACAACCGCATCCGCTTTTTCATTTCCCATCACAACCATATATACTTTTATAGTAGAAAATATTTTTACGTCTGCCGGAAAATACGCCTGAAGCGTTGCAATCACGCGCCGGTCGATTTGCCGGCGTTTTGCTTCCGTTACTAATTTTCGCAACTCAGCGACGTGCTGTTTTGCCGGAAGCAATCCGTACATATCGTTATTGTATTGAGAAAGATCGCGCGCAAGTTCCATTTGCTGGATAACGTCGTCATTGGGGCGGGCTGTGCGTGCCAAGGTCACGCTAGTTGCTGCGGCAAGCCGGTTGCCGCGCAGTTCTGCGATATGTGTTGTGTTGGTCGTTTTGTGATCGAAATAATCCAGCAGTTGTTCAGCTGAACTAAAATCCACCATCAGCGAAACATCGAAATTGTTTTGAGAAAATGATTTCGATGTTGATGTCCAGAGAATGATACTAAAGGCAATGAAATAGAAATTAGTTTTCATAGTAATAGGAAAATAGTACAGCGAATCAGTGATGGAATCAAGCTGCCTGCTGCATTTTTTTCCAGACAAAATA